>NZ_CP085876.1:4490000-4854166 GCF_013284245.2 Brevibacillus sp. DP1.3A
CTCCATGAAAAATCGAAGTGCCGGTGCTTTATTGGCAGCAATGCATCGCTCCAGAACATCAGGCATCATGGAGTCGATCAGGAAAAGTATGACCTTTTTCATCCGGCTGCCACCCTTCATGTCGTAGTAGTCGTAATAGTCATAGTCGCACTTGATAGTGTTCGATTTTCCATTACCGAGTATACGCCTGAAAAAGAAAAATCCCCTGCTCGCCAAAAGCGACAGGGGAACTTGCTTACGAAGTAAATGCGAGGGTATTGACACCATTTTTCGTTTGCAGTTTTAGTGCAGGGTACTTCTTCAAATACGGAGCAAGTACCACATAATCTTTTTCGCCAATGGACGGATCACCCAGTAGATGCGAAAGTACAGCAGCTCGGATTTGCAGCCCTTGAGGCGTTTGTTTAAAGAGAGGATCCACTGTTGGGAAAGGAATTCCATTGATGACTGTATCGCCTTCTGCGTCACTCAGTTCCCATGTATTGACGTTCAATGAATGGAGAGCTTCTACTACTTGTGCTCCATAATCCTCCACAACCATATCTGGTTGAAGTCCTACGTGATTCACCACTGTATGCTTAGGAGTAAAATATTCATTCAGTGTAAGCTTGAGTGCGTCACCTTCCGACAACGGAATAACTTGTTGGGCACTCCCTTTTCCAAATGTTTTGGTACCCACAAGTTTGGCGATGCCATGATCACGCAGCGCACCTGACAACAGCTCAGATGCAGAAGCTGTTCCGCCGTTTACCAAAATTCGCACAGGAATGCCGATATCCTGTCCATTTCGTACCCACGTCTCTACCTCTACCCCATTGCGATTCGTGGTGTACATGAGCAAGCCTTCTTCCATGAAGAGGCTCGCAATGTCCCGCGCTGTGGACAAGTATCCCCCGCCATTATCCCGCAGGTCTAACACCAATCCGGACAACGGTTTTTGCACACGAGAAAGTTCTGCGAGCTTATCCCTTACCTGGATAGCTCCTTCTGATCCGAATGTTTCAAGACTGATATAGCCAACCGCGCCTTTCGTAAACATCTGTCCTTCCGCTTCCGGCAAGGTCATGAAAGCACGCTTCAGCTTTACCTGATGCTCCCGTTTGTCGGATGGACGATAAACAGTAAGAACGGCTTCGGTCCCTTCGTTGCCCTTCAAATAAGCATACGCTTCTTCAAAAGTCTTTCCGACCAACGAGGTCTCATTGACTTTGATCAATTGATCGCCTCGTTGCAAAGAAGATGCTGCTGCTGGAGAATTCGGAACGATTTCACGGATGATAATATGATCTTTTTGAAGCCGCAGACGAAAGCCAAATCCGACGAATTGATTTTCAACGTCAGATTGGAACAGTCGCAATTCGTCTTGGGTGAAAAATACGCTGTGCGGGTCATTGAGTGTGGAGAGCATTCCATCAATCGCCCACGTGTTCATCGTCAGCGTATCAAACCCGCCTTTCTTCTGCCATTCTGCAAGCCTCAATTCCAACTCGTCCCAAGTATCATCTTCTTCAGAAACGTTGAACTGAAGCTGTTTTTTCTGTTCAGCCTGCTCACTGACCTCCTCTAGAGCCCCTTTTACCAATTGTTTGGCTGCCGGCTTGCTCAAGTGGCTCTCCATGACGTGCAAGAACACTTCTTCTGTTTCTTCGTAAGGATACTCTGCCGCTTGCACAGGAAGAACAGTTGTGAGTAGCAGGACAGTCGCTACTGCCCATTGACTAATTCGCTTCATGGTGCCACCCCTTTTCGAACATCATCAGGTATCGAGAATGCAACATTGCTTGTAAAGTCGTAATTGTCAGTACCCGAATAGGCTACATATTCGTCGCCCTCATAAATTTCTTCATAACGCCACGTATGTTTAACAATTTGGTCGCTGGCCCGATCAATATAATACTTGTTCATGAACAAGGGAACGTCTTTTACTTTTCCTTGTCCGAGCGTAACCTTCTTGGATTTCTCTACCAGCATAGAGCCAGGAATCCACTCCGTAATGACATCGTACTTCCCGTACGATTGCTTGTAGTAACGAGCATGAAGCTCCTTGGCACGATCGACTACCTTGACAGCACCAACCCACTCGTGCAAAAAGTCAACTTTGTCCGTTCTATTCTTGTCCCATGTCTGCCGATCCGTATCATACGAGTATTGCGTGTTTGTTTTCCCGTCTGTATAGGAGAGCAGCTTGTCTGATATTAGTTTTTGCGGAGATTGATAAAAGCCGGATATTCTGCTTATTTGTTTTTCCTTGTTAATATCCTGTGTGTATGAGAACGTCAATCCACTCAACACCGCTTCACCCTTCACTTGGTAGGTGTCGGCATTGTCCAGCTGGCGCAAAGAGTATCCCAAATCAGAAATAATAGCTGGCTGATCTTTTAATGACGCAAACTCTTGACGCAACATTTTGTGCAGCTGATTCATTCTGCTGTCTGACGCTTTCGGTTTCATCGCAGCAAGAATTTCTTCTGCTTCCTGCATACGTCCTTCCTGCAAATAATAATAGGAAGTATTCAACAATGCCTCCGGGCTCCTGTCGGCAAATCGCTGGTAACGTGCCAACGCTAGGTCTACCTGACCACTCCTGATTTCCAGTGCCCCCACATACATGGCGAGCGATTCCCATTCTTTGGAATCTTGCTTCACTTTTTGTTCATAAGCACTAAGGCGGTCGAGCACTTTTTTGTATTGGCTTTGATCCTTGTTCCCTAGCTGTAAAGCAATATCATACACATTCGCACTCAATAGCCCAAGTGTGTCCGGGAGAATGATTTTGTCTTCGAAGTAAGCGTCGATAGCAAGAAAAGCTTCCTCCAAATTGGTTTCAATCGGCGTCTCAGGATTCCAGCTCAATAAATAGTGAACACCGACTTGATTCGGGAAAGAGGAATCCGCCAACTTGCGTAACTGTTCAAAAGTCTCCTCACTATCATTTCTACTGCGAATAGCGGCAGCTGCATCTACATAAATCTGTTCTTCTGTTGTTTTGGGATCTGTATAGGTTGCGAATAACGGCAATACCTCTTCGACGTCTGGGACCATTGGGAACTTTTTCCCATCGTAATCCAACATAGGCATGATTCCATCCTGAAGGAAATAATTCACCATGCGATCTGCTGCGACTGCAGCATCTCCCCGCTTCACCCGATCCGTTTTTTCTCCCTCTAGCCATCCCCAGGAACGCACTTCTTCCCAAGCATTTTTACTATCTGGAGACATCGTGAACATTTGCAATATCTTCGCAGCTTCTTCGTTGCTAATCGGCTGATTCGGCTTCATCATCTCACCAGGAAAAATGTACTGAATCGCATTTGGACCGTACAGTCTATCCAAGATCGTGGAAATGCGCAGCGTTGGTTTGTACATCCACGTTAGGCGATCGACATCTTTATACGGCAAATACGGTTCCTGAAAACCTTCAGCTCTCGCCCACTCCGAATGCTCGGATAAGAAAGTAAGCGGATAGATCTGATACTGCCCACCGTAATAAAGACGATCGATCATGACGAGAAATTCCGCACGTGTCATGTCACGATTTGGGTAAAACTTCGGAACATTTGGACCAGCTTCAAACAAACCGAGCTGCACACCTTGAATGATTGCGTTTTTCGCCCAGTGCTTGTTGATGTCATTGTATGGCAATAAGCCCCCAGCCGCTGATGCGACGCCGGGGGTGAGTAAGCTTAACGTTAATAATCCACAAGAAATCGTCCGGATTAGTTTTTGCACATAAAATCCTCCTACACTTCATCTGGCAGGTAACATAAGGTTGATCCTGCTACGTCTTATACAAACTGGAACGGATCTGTGTGCATGCGCGAAGGAATAACCTCTGTTTCGTAACCATTTGCCTGCAATTGTTCAAGCAAAATGGTCGCCAGCTTTTCCTTCATGATTTTTTCGATATTGTGACCAGCATCTACGATCGACAAGCCTTCTGCTTGTGCATCGTGTGCGGTGTGATAACCAATGTCTCCGGTTAAATAAACATCCGCGCCTTTAAAAATGGCTTTGGAAACAAAAGAGCTACCGTCTCCACCTACTACGGCTACTTTTTTGACTGTCGAATCCAAGTCACCAACTACACGAAGGCCATGGAGGGAAAACCGTTCTTTGACGAGCAAAGCAAACTCACGCAGCGTCAGTGGTGCAGGCAAAGTACCGATTCGTCCAATTCCGTATGTAGTTCCGGACTGCTCCAAAGGAATGATGTCATAGGCGACTTCTTCGTAGGGATGGGCAGCAAGCATTGCTTTGACCACAGCCGATTGCCTAGAGCCGGGAACAATCATCTCGATGCGAACTTCCTCTGCTTTTTCCAGTTGGCCTGTCGAACCGATATGGGGATTCGTTCCTTCCCCTGGTAAAAAGGTTCCAGTGCCTTCTGTCTGAAAAGAACAGTGGCTATAGTTGCCTACATGCCCTGCACCCGCTCCAGCAAGTGCGGAAAATACTGCTTCCTTATGGGTAGCGGGTACGAATACGACGAGCTTTTTCCATGCCTCTCGTGAAAGAACATCCAGTACATCTACGTCAGTGAGTCCAACCGCTTCAGCGAGCCAATCGTTCATTCCCCCATACGCAACATCCAAATTGGTATGGGCAGTGTATACCGCAATGTCGTGCTTGATCAGCTTTTCGAACACACGTCCTGCGGCGAGATCCGTCCGGAGGTTCTTGAGTGGTCGATAAATGACGGCATGGTGAGCCACAATCAGGTCTACTCCCTCTGCAATTGCTTCATCCACCACAGATTCCAGCACGTCTAGTGCGATCATTACTTTTTTTACCTTTTTTTGCAAGGTGCCTACATGAAGGCCAATCTTGTCGCCTTCCATCGCCAGCGATTTTGGCGCCAGACGTTCTACATACTGGATTACTGTTTGTCCGTGCGCAAGCATGCGATCACCTCATCGATCCATTTTACTTCTACTTCGATTTCTTTAATTCGTTCTGCTGCTTCCGGCTTGTCCGAACGCTTTAATTGAACAATGACCTTTTGCCATTTTTCTTGCTCATGTAGCCACTTCTCTTGTAAAACCTCTGATTTTACCTCCCAAAGAAATGGACCAATGCGCAGGAGCTCTTGTTGTGTACGATCTTTGCCCTCATAAGGCAAAGTAGGATTGCCTCGTTCTGCGACGAGAATCTCATAAATCACGCCGTCCTCCTGCAAAATGGACTCGGCGATTAACTGCCAACCATTCTCTATCATCCACAGGCGAACCGCTTCTTCCCCTACGTTTGGTTGCAGAATCAGGCGTTGCACACCTTCCAGTTTGTCTTTTCCTGCTTCCAAAATGGAAACGATCAGTTGTCCGCCCATCCCAGCAATGCAGATCACATCTGCTTCGCCAGGCTGTAATACCGCGAGCCCGTTTCCTTTACGCACCGAAGCGCGATCTTTTACCTGCAATGTATGTATTTGTTTTTGTGCCGCTTGAAAAGGCCCTTCATTCAATTCGCCTGCGATCACGAAAGAAGCAATTCCTTTTACAAGCAAATAAGAAGCCAACAACGCATGATCCGACCCGATGTCGGCGACGCGGGCTCCTTCTGGACAATAGCGGGCAATCGTTTGTAGCCGCTTGGATATTGATACTGATGTCATCTGTATATTCACCTTCCGTTGCCTCTATTCTACCCTATTTGGCAGCAATTGCGAAATGCAAATTCCCTAACAGATGATCAGCAAAGAACGACAAAATCCTCGCTGTTGTACCCAGTAGGGACAAGGCAACTAAGGGGACCCTTGGGTAGTAGTCGGGAAGCTTACAGGTGGCCATTACGTTGGATGTAATGTTCGGAAAAAGAAGCAAAGTTTTTAAATATAACGCTATTTTTTAGTATATTATGTAATTTAACTTAATTTTTACCAAATTGTGAACTTTATTTTAATAAATAAATATTTACAAATTTTTTACAGATATGTATATTAACGCCATGAACATCATGAACTACACAAACTAAATATCTTTAAGGAGGAGAATAGTTTGAAAAAAAGAACCAGCAAGTGGTGGGCAATGGGATTACTCTCTTCGGCGCTAGTGATGAGTGTCTTCACAGGTGTGGGGGCAGCCAGTAATGAGTCAACCAATGAATTCAGTGGATTAGGTACAGCAAGGGTATTAATTCAGTCAGATTCGGATGTGAGAACCGGTTATTTTGCTGGACCTTTGGAAGTGCGCCATGATTTTGGAGAAGATGGCTTTTCCCTCGATGTAAATAGCGATCAACTTAACCAACTGAAAAGCGATCCCAACGTAAAAATTACAGTGTTGAAAAAATTAAAGATCGCTGAGTATATAGAAGAAGATCAGGCAAGTGAGCCAGAGTTCTCTCCATTGGCAGTCGTTCCGTGGGGAATTAAAGCAATCTATAAGAACCAGTCCCTCTCCGCTACGACTGGCGGTTCAGATGTTCGTGTTGCAGTCCTGGATACTGGCGTGTATACGCAGCACCCGGACCTAACCGCTAACTCAGAGCAGTGCAACGATTTCACGCAAGCTTCTTCTCCTGTCGTTACCGGTGCTTGCAATGATGCGCATGGTCATGGAACACACGTCGCTGGAACTGTTCTCGCTGATGGCGGCGGTGGCGCAGGTATTTATGGTGTAGCACCAGATGCAAAGCTATGGGCATATAAAGTATTGGATGACTCAGGCTCCGGCTATGAGGATGACATTGCCTATGCAATTCGTTACGCCGCTGACCAGTCTGCTCAATTAGGCGTAAAAACGATCATCTCTATGTCCCTTGGCTCTAGCAGTAAGAGCACCCTTATGGCAAATGCCATCACTTATGCAAACCAACAAGGTGTATTAGTCGTCGCTGCGGCTGGTAACTCTGGACCGACAGTGAATAGCATTGGCTACCCTGGAGCATTAGTGAATACAGTAGCCGTAGCAGCGTTAGAGAATGTTCAACAAAACGGAACCTACCGTGTGGCTGACTTCTCTTCTCGTGGCAAGAGCGGGCAAGCGGGAGACTACGTGATTCAAGAACGTGATGTGGAAGTATCAGCACCAGGACGCGCTATTCAGTCTACATGGAATAACGGAGGCTATAATTCCATCAGCGGAACCTCCATGGCAACACCACACATTTCTGGTTTGGCTGCAAAAGTCTGGGCTTCCAATCCATCTTGGAGCTATCAAGATGTTCGCGTAGAATTGCAAAAACGTGCGACAGGAAATGACATCAAAGGTGGCTCAAACGCTGCTGTAGGGGACGATATCGCTAGTGGATTTGGATTCCCAACTGTTCAATCTGGCGATCAATAAAAAGTAAAAAACAAAAAAAGAGCCATGGCTGTCAGTTTACGCTGGCAGTCATGCTCTTTCGTTGTCAAACACGGAAAGGCTAGCACCCGATTTCTCTTGCGATGACATTACGTAAAATCTCTGAAGTCCCCTCACCGATCTCTAACAGCCGGGCATCGCGGAAAAATCGTTCCACCTGATACTCCCGCATATAACCATAGCCACCGTGAATCTGAATGGCCTGATGAGTAGCAGACATGGCAATCTCCGAAGCATACAATTTTGCCATTGCTGCTTCTTTCGTAAATTTGCGACCATGATCCTTCAACCAAGCTGCTTTATAGACCATTGTTCTCGCCAGCTCAATTTGCATCGCCATATCCGCCAGCTTGTGCTGAATCGCTTGAAAATGACTCAAGGAATTTCCAAAAGCCGTTCTTTGTTTGGAGTATTGCAGTGCCTTGTCGTAGGCAGCCTGTGCAATTCCTACAGCCATAGCGCCGATCCCGATTCGTCCACCATCAAGGGTAATGAGGAACTGCTTGAAGCCTTCGCCCCTCTTCCCAAGGATGTTTTCCTCTGGCACCCGGACATTTTCAAGAACGAGCTCGGTCGTATTGGAGCTGTGCAAGCCGAGCTTTTCATAGTTCGCCAGCACTTGAAAACCAGGTGCATCAGTCGGAACGATAAAAGCAGTAATACCGCGTGAGCCCTGGTCTTTGTCAGTTACAGCTGTCAGGGCGAGAAACGAAGCATAGGAGGCATTGGTAATGAAGCATTTGGAGCCATTAATCGTCCACTCTCCGTCAGCCAAGACCGCATTCGTCCTCGTACCACCTGCGTCAGACCCTGCATTCGGTTCCGTCAAGCCAAACGCACCAAAGCTTTCGCCAGAACAGATTTTGCTTAAATAGTTCAGCTTCTGCTCTTCCGTTCCAAACAAAGCCAACGGTGCGCCACCTAACGAAATATGAGCCGAATACGTGATTCCTGTAGAGCCGCATGCACGACTAAGCTCTTCTACAACGATCGCAAAACTCGTGGAATCGGCTCCCGCACCCCCATATTTCTCAGAGAAAGGAAGACCCATCAAGTTCAGTTCGCTCATCTGCTTGAATATTTCGACAGGAAATTGTTTGGATTGATCGCGTTCATCTGCTCCTGGTGCCACTACCTCATCAGCAAATTCGCGCATCATTTTTTTCAACATTTGTTGTTCTGAAGTCAAATCGAAGTTCATGATCGCTGCCCCCTTGAAAACGCTTTAGTAAAGATCCATCAAGAAACACACAATTTTGACTGAGCGTTTGTTCAGAATACTCTTACCATTATACACCACGATTTGAAATTCATGTGGTAATTTCACGAAAAAAAACACGCCTATGATCGGCGTGCTCCTAATAAAATTGCTCCCAAAAAAGATACAGAGGCTGCTATGAATCCGAGACTGTATGTATTTACACCCATAAACTTGGCTACTGTTTCTCCACCCAAAAAAATAGCCGCCAGCAAAATACCGATTAATACTTTCCACTTGTTGTTCATCTATTCACCCCGTTTGCTCTCTTCTGAAATTGTAACAGATAAGCAGGGAGAGGAAAACGAGAAGTCACGCAGAGTCCTACAGTCGCAACCACGCATACCAATATCCACGCGTGAAGAAGAACAATGTTGACGCGATGAACACCTTAATGAACAGCAGCAATTGAATCATATCCCGCTTCGCTTCTTGAATATACAGAGCCTGTATCTCAGCACCAAAGAAAAAGGCAAGTCCACATACAGCAAATACTCCCGCCCATTTCGCATTGGCCTTATTCATCAAGAAGCCCATACCTGTGAGCAAGCACGCAAGCGGTACCCAGTACAACTCCGATTTCCACCATGTATAGTCCATCCCTACCCGCTGAACGGTTGTAATGCCATATAAGATGGCCAAACCCAGTAACCCTGCATAGAGCAAATAAGCATAGCCGAAAACAATTGCGCTGATGCACAGTAACATGCAAACGAAGCCTAAATAGAACAGGACAAACGGCATACTACCATCCAGTTTTTGGATACAATAAACGCCCCCTGCGATCAAGATCAGAAAAGACAAAGCCAGGAATAAATGCGTCAATGGCGGGGCTGACCTTCGATAAACGAGTCCCAGAATATAGAAAACAAGAGCGAAACAGGCAAAGATGGTAATTTGCATTGGGGTTTGAAAACGGTTAAAATGAAAAGCAAGTAAGATCAAACCAGCAATGACAAAGGCACCAAGGAGCCATGCCACTACCATTTTCCCCGTCACTGGAGAGACAGTTCTAGGTGAATATGTATTTGTGACAGATGATGTTGAATTGACTTTTCCTGACAGCACACCCGGTGCCGTTCCCATTCGCTCATTCCCGCCTGCGGACGCCGGTGTATTTGGCCGATCCCCTTCTGTATACAGATTTAACAAGAAGATGCAGTAATGTTCAGGCAGTAAATGGTTGCGCCGCCAGTTTTCAATTTCGGCGATAATCGTGCGCTTGCGCTGGTCGTCCAACGCGGCCCCTCCTAACTACGACAAAAAGTGTTTACCTTCATGAATAAGAAAAGCCTACGTCGGCTAACGTAGGCCACATACTTCTTATATCGGTTATTCCAAGAAATCTTTTAAGCGTTTACTTCTACTCGGATGACGCAATTTGCGAAGAGCTTTTGCTTCGATCTGACGAATCCGTTCACGGGTTACGCCAAACACTTTCCCTACCTCTTCTAACGTCCGTGTACGACCGTCATCTAATCCAAAACGCAGACGCAGTACGTTTTCTTCCCGGTCTGTTAATGTATCCAATACATCTTCCAACTGTTCCTTCAAAAGTTCATAGGCAGCTGCATCAGATGGTTCCAATGCATCCTGATCCTCAATGAAATCACCTAAGTGGGAATCGTCTTCTTCCCCAATTGGAGTCTCCAGGGATACTGGCTCTTGAGCAATCTTCATGATTTCCCGAACTTTTTCCGGAGTGAGATCCATTTTTTCAGCGATTTCTTCTGGCATAGGTTCACGACCTAGCTCTTGCAGAAGCTGACGGGAAACGCGGATTAACTTATTGATCGTTTCCACCATATGAACCGGAATCCGGATCGTTCTGGCCTGGTCTGCAATGGCACGGGTAATCGCTTGGCGAATCCACCAGGTCGCATACGTACTGAACTTGTAGCCTTTGCGATAGTCAAACTTTTCCACCGCTTTAATCAGACCCATGTTTCCTTCTTGAATCAAGTCGAGGAATAGCATGCCGCGTCCTACATAACGCTTCGCAATCGATACAACCAATCGCAAGTTCGCCTCAGCCAGACGTCTTTTGGCTTCCTCATCACCTTGTTCAATTCGCTGTGCCAGTTTAATCTCCTCTTCTGCGGAGAGCAGAGGAACTCGACCAATTTCCTTCAGATACATCCGTACAGGGTCATTGATCTTAATTCCAGGTGGAACGGAGAGATCGTCATAGTCGAATTCTTCGTTGTCCTCGTCCTTGATGATCATTTGATCGACTTCATCGTCGTCATCTTCATTCTCATTGTTGTTAATCTCAATGCCTTGATCACCAAGATATTCAAAAAACTCATCCATTTGATCAGAATCCTGCTCGAAACCTGCCAGGCGAGCAGTAATCTCCTTATACGACAGTGCGCCGCGTTTCTTGCCTAATTCGACCAACTGTTCCTTCACTTGTTCGATGGACGTTGCTTCCATGTCGGAAGTAATATTTTGCTTGTTCATCTACTTTCCCTCCTTCCCCGGGAATGATCTGAAGCTACCCTTCTTTTAAAGCATTTTCCAATTCAAGAATCTTCATCCCTGTAACGGCTGCTTGAAGTTCAAGTTGTTTGCGCGCATCCTCGCTGTCCGCTGCGGCCGCTTGGAGGTGTAAGCTCCGCTGCTCATCGCGCAATCGTTCCAACTCGGCACGCTTCGGGTAGTTATTCACTTGTTTGATGTAGTCACCGATCTCTAATTCAGATACGTCGTTGTTGCACTCCATCATGGCCAATCCCGAGGCTAATTGCTTTAACAAATCGTCTTGCACATAATGTATAAACTTTCCAGGGTCTTCCGGGTTTCCCTCTGCATAGTAGGCGTACAGGTAGGCAGCCAGCGCATCGTGTTCATCCACTTGAAAGTGGGCGCTGCATTCTTGTTGGACGCGGGCGGCTATTTCTTCGTTCCGCATCATGTAGTAAAGCAGCATGCGCTCAGCCGTGTGATAAGCGGGTGGCAGTGTTTTCGCGAGCGTAACTTTGCCATTATTTATACTATTATTCCATGCTGGCGTCACTTTATCCCTTTGGCGCTCACTTTTTTGCTGATTATAAGCGCGTTTGGACTCCCATTTGAGATCACCGAGAGTAAGGGAGTATTCTTCTGCCAATTGCCGTTGATACATGTCCCGTTCCACCGGGCTGTTGAGCTCGTTGATGATCTCGACCGCCTTCGCGATTAAGCGAGCTTTGTCCGTCTCATCTTTTATTACGAACTGACTGCGTAAATGTTTCAGACGGAAAGCCGTAATTGGCATCGCCTGTAACAATACCTGCTGGGAAAATGCTTCAGCCCCATGCTGGCGGATGTAATCATCCGGGTCTACTCCTTGTGGAAGTGGAGCAACTCGAACGATCAAACCGGCTTGCTGCAAAACGTGAATCGCTTTGCTCGTTGCTTCTTGTCCTGCAGCATCTCCGTCATAACAAAGTACGACTGATTCTGTATTGCGACGAAGAATTCTGGCCTGCTGCTCCGTCAAGGCTGTTCCCAAAGTGGCAATGCCTTGCATAAAACCCGCCTGCCATGCCGATATGACATCGACATATCCTTCAAACAACAGCGCCTCTTTTCTCTTTCTAATAATGGGGCGCGCACGATGAAGATTAAACAGCGTAGCGCTTTTGTTGAACAAAAGGCTTTCCGGGCTATTCAGATACTTGGGTTGAGACTTTTGGTTGGAATTGGGGTTCGATCCTTGCAGTAAGCGCCCACCAAATCCGATGACGTTACCTTGAGAATCCTGGATCGGAAACATGATACGACCTCGAAAGCGATCAAAGATTTTTCCTGCTTCGCTCCTGGCCAAAAGCCCTGCTTCCACCATCAATTCCTGCGAAAATCCCCGCTTTGTCAACTGCTGCGTCACGAAATCCCAGGAATCCGGGGCGAATCCGATTTGGTATTCGGCGATTGTCGCCTCAGACATTCCGCGCTTCGCGAGATACTTCATCGCTTCTGCGCCATAAGGGGTTTTCGTAAGCACGTAGTGGTAGAGGCGTGAAACGAACGTATGCGCTTCCTGCATCGCATGTTTCATCCGTTTTTCAGGTGATTCCTCTACTTGCTGCGGCTGGGGCACAGCTATCCCGGCACGCTCCGCCAATTTGTGCAGTGCCTCTGGAAAAGTCAATTGCTCCAGTTTCATTAAAAAGGAAAAGATATCCCCACCTGCTCCACAGCCAAAGCAATGAAAAAACTGTCGCTCTGCATTTACGTTGAAGGAAGGGCTCTTTTCAGAGTGAAACGGACATAGACCGAGAAAGGCACGACCGCTTTTTCTCAGTTGAACGTACTCTCCTACAACGTCTACGATGTCGACAGCGGCACGCACTTGATTTACAAATTCATCTGAAGTGGGACCAGTCATGTCTTTCCACCTTTATAAGGAGAATCGCACGTGAGAATATTTAGTTCGTCAAAATTCGTCAATTTCCTTCTTTGCATCAAACTTCTTTTCTTCTTTTCTACTTTTCCACATTTCTAAGTGCAATAAACGCTGAGAAACTCACGTATGATAAGTACCTCGGCTAATTGATTTTCTACAAAAAACGTCAAAATCCTTCTTTCGGCCTATTTCCTTTCATTACGGAGATTGTTTTTTCTAATCATCTCCAAAATGATGTTTGCCGTTTCTTCCACTGCCTTGTTGGATACATCGATCACGGTACATCCGAGGCGCTCAATAATGCGCTTGGAATAAGCCAGTTCTTCGGCAATCCGTTCGAGGTTGGCGTAATTTGCTTGTGCAGTCAATCCCAGTGCCTTCAGACGCTCTGTCCGAATGCCGTTCAGCTGCTCCGGGTTGATGGTAAGTCCAATACACCGTTCTATTGGCAGTTGGAACAATTCTTCTGGCGGCTCTACTTCCGGGACAAGCGGAACATTGGCAACCTTAAGTCGCTTGTTAGCCAAATACATGGAAAGAGGCGTCTTGGAAGTACGCGAAACGCCGATCAAAACAACATCTGCGCGCAACAGGCCGCGTGGGTCCCGACCATCGTCGTATTTGACAGCAAACTCGATGGCGTCTACTTTGCGGAAATACTCTTCATCCAGTCGGCGTACCAAGCCCGGTTTTCCTGTTGGTGGCTCTTCCAACATGCCCTGCAATGTATTCATCAGAGGTCCCATTACATCAAGTGCTGGAATTCCGTGAATAGCAGCTTGTTGTGTAATATACGCATTCAGCTCCGGAATGACCAGAGTGAACACGATCATTGCCCGCGATTCTTTTGCCGAAGCAATAATTTCGTCAATCGATTCCTTGTCTTCTATATACGGATACTTTTGTACATCAAACAAAAAACGATCAAACTGACTAGCTCCTGCGCGAACGACAAGTTCGGCCGTTTCGCCGATGGAGTCTGAGACTACATAGATGAGCTGTCCTTGCTGTTTACCTTGCATCGCTTCTCCTCCTACACTTTCGGTTCGCTACCCAATTCTACAAATGCTTTCGCGATCGTCGTCTTGGTGACGCGCCCCAACAGCTCCATTTGCTTCGGATCTTCCTCGCTCGGCCTGACAACAGGCAGAGAATCGATCTGAAAATCAATCAGCTTTTTGGCGGCTGCGTACAAGGTCTCATCAGGTGCGCATGTAATGATATTCGGCATCCTAGACATGATAATGCTGACCGGTACATCCTCCAGCGTCTTATTGCCTAAAGAAGCCCGCAGGAGGTCTTTTCGTGAGATCACGCCAGCCAAATATCCTTTTTGATTGACGACGAATAACGTGCCAACATCCTCCAAAAAGAGGGTAACGATGGCGTCGTAAGCCGAGGCGGATTCGGAAACCACGATCGGTACCGCCTTGTAGTCATTGACGAGAAGCTTGTGAAGCCGTTCACTTATGACTGAGCTTGCGGGTCTGCCGGCATAAAAATACCCGACCCGAGGTCTGGCTTCTAGATATCCTGACATTGTGAGGATGGATAAATCAGGGCGTAGCGTCGCGCGAGTCAAATTCAGTCGCTCCGCGATATGCTCTCCTGTTATCGGTCCGTCATCCTTCACTATCTGTAAGATGTGCTCTTGTCGTTTGGTAAGCTCGATGACCAATCACCCCGGTTCTGTCTTTACCTCTTCCTAGTATTACTCTATTCGACGGGATATTCCTTCTTTCACGCGGAAAAAAGGTGCCCCCGCCTGATTTTCAGACGAAGGGCACCGGTTTTATTTTGTTTACGCGAATACAACTTTGGAAAAATCTGCGTAGCGATAAAGCACACGAGAAAGCTGCAAGAGAAGTCCCAGACGATTCGCACGAACAGCCTGATCTTCGGCCATAACCATTACCTTATCAAAGAATGCGTTGATCGGCTGGCGCAAGGTTGACAAGGTAGCGAGCACCTTCTCTTGATCCTTCAGACCCTCTACATCCTTTTGAACAGCTTGGAATGCCTGATACAAGGCACGTTCTACATCTTCTGCGAACAGAGCTTCGCTGACTTGGTCTGCTTCCGCTTTTTGTGCCAGATTGTTCACCCGGTTAAACTGCTCCACAATCAGCTTGAATTCCTCTGTTTGTACCGCTCCCATCAATGCTTTAGCTTTTGCCAGCACCTCTGGAACCACTGTCAGGTCGGCAGCAAGAACGGCATCGATGACATCGTAGCGAACGCCATGATCCTGCAAGACGTTTTTCAAACGGAGTGCGAAGAAGTCTACGAGGTCTTTTTTCACGTCTTCTGCCGCTCTCTTGTTTACGCCTTGCGTTACATAGCCTTCCATCGCAGCATTCCACAGATCGGCAAGGGAAATTTGCCAGTCAAGCTCCACCAAAATCGTAACGATCCCCGCTGCCATTCGGCGCAGGCCATACGGGTCCTGTGAGCCAGTAGGCACAATACCGATTGAGAAGCAGCCTACGATCGTGTCCATCTTGTCAGCTAGACTGACGATAGCGCCTTGGGCGGAAGCAGGCATTTTGTCCCCTGCAAAACGCGGGAGGTAATGCTCGAATACGCCACTTGCGACAACGTCGGACTCACCCGCTTTGCGTGCGTAATCTTCACCCATAATCCCTTGCAGTTCAGGGAATTCACCTACCATGTTGGTAACGAGGTCAAATTTTGCGATTTCTGCAATACGGTCTACCTGTTTGGTTTCTTCTGCGCTCACACCCAGCTTGCTTGCAATTTGCGCAGCTGTTTTGCGTACACGGCGAACTTTATCACCGATTGTTCCCAGCTCTTCATGGTAAACGATTGTCTCCAAACGTTTCAGGCAGCTCTCAATGGACAACTTTTGGTCTTCCACGTAGAAGAAACGAGCATCGGACAGGCGTGCGCGAAGGACTTTTTCATTCCCTTTCGCTACGTTTTCCAGAGCGCGGCTGTCTCCGTTACGCACTGTCACAAAATGATTCAGCAATTGGCCCTGAGCGTTTTCAACAGGGAAATAACGCTGGTGCTCACGCATGGAGGTAACCAAAACCTCACGTGGAATGGAAAGGAATTCTTGCTCAAACGTACCATAAAGAGCGGTAGGATATTCTACAAGATGGACTACCTCATCCAGAAGTCCTTCGTCCATTGGAATCGTCCAGCCATTTTCCTTCTCCAAGCGATGAATCTGTTCTACAATCGCTGCTCTGCGCTCGTCGGGATTCACCATGACATACTGCTCAGCCAGCTTGCTCACGTATTCGCTTGGGTGATTCAACGTAACCTCTGTTCCCAAGAAGCGGTGTCCACGAGTAACGCGCCCGCTTTTTACGCCTGCAATCTCCAGATCGATCAATTCATCGCCGAACAAAGCAACCAGCCAACGAATCGGACGAAGGTATTTCAAATCGCGTGCGCCCCAGCGCATGTTTTTCGGGAAGCTCATACCGGTGATTACTTCAGCCAGTTGCGGCAAAAGCTCGGTAGTCGGTTTTCCCGCTTCGGATTTGCGTGCGTGAACATACTCGATTCCGTTTACTTCTTTATAATACAGTTGGTCAGGCTCAACATTGTTGCTTCTTGCAAAGCCGAGTGCTGCCTTGGACCAGTTGCCCGCTTCATCTTGTGCGATTTTGCGTGCAGGGCCTTTCGCTTCATCATTGCGGTCAGGTTGCTTTTCTGCCAATCCATTGATCAACAGGGCAAAACGACGAGGTGTCTCCAATGCCGTAATTTGATCAAACGGCACACGCTCAGCAGTCAGCCACTTTTCTACTTTTTCCTTGAATTGTGCCGCTGCTTGTGCAACAAAACGAGCAGGCATTTCTTCCAAACCAACCTCTACGAGTAGATCGCGCTTACTCATTTGTATCCTCTCCCTTCACCTGATTCACTAGATCCGCAGCGTCTGCATTGCCTTTTTGCAAAAGCGGGAAACCGAGGCGCTCACGCTCTTTATAGTAGGTTTGTGCTACTTCACGAGACAGATTGCGTACACGAGCGATATAGCCCGTACGCTCCGTCACACTGATCGCTCCACGCGCATCAAGCAAGTTGAAGGTGTGAGAGCATTTCAATACGTAGTCATAAGCCGGGTAAACCAGTCGCTCCGCCATCAGTCTTTTTGCTTCTGCCTCATACGTATTGTAGAGAGAGAACAGCATGTCGACATCAGACAGCTCGAATGTGTATTTGGAATGCTCGTATTCTGGTTGCAAGAATACATCTCCGTACGTATACCCGTTGCACCATTCCAGATCGAACACATTTTCTTTCTCCTGAATATAGGAAGCCAAACGCTCCAGTCCGTAAGTCAGCTCGACTGCCACTGGTTTACATTCCAGACCGCCCACTTGCTGGAAGTACGTGAACTGAGTGATCTCCATTCCGTCTAGCCAAACTTCCCAGCCTAAGCCCCATGCTCCGAGGCCAGGGTGCTCCCAGTTGTCCTCTACAAATCGGATATCATGCTCTAGTGGATCGATTCCGAGTTCGCGCAAGCTCTCCAGGTACAGCTCCTGAATATTGTCCGGCGATGGCTTCATGATTACTTGGAACTGGTGATGCTGGTACAAACGGTTCGGGTTTTCCCCATAGCGTCCGTCAGCCGGGCGACGGGAAGGCTCTACATATGCCACATTCCACGGCTCAGGCCCAATGGAACGAAGGAAGGTCATTGGGTTTAGCGTACCTGCCCCTTTTTCAACGTCATATGGCTGGACAATGAGACAGTTTTGCTTTGCCCAAAAGTTTTGCAGCGTCAAAATGATGTCTTGAAATGTCATTTTCATGCTTTATCCTCCTCTAAACTTATTAGAACTTGACTTTAAGTCGAAACTAAAAAAACCTCCCGCCTCTACACTGCCTGAAGCGACAGTGTAGGGACGAGAGGATTCTCGCGGTTCCACCCTACTTGGCGAATGACTTCTTCGCCCACCTTACAATTAAATTGCTCCAGAACGCCCTTCATCAGCATGGTGACCGGGCTCCCACTATCCCCGATTCGCTATTCACAGCCAGTGGCCGACTACTCTTTTCCTTCATGGCAACATTCGGTATACAAGTTTGGTTCTTATCATAACGAAAACAAATTCGTATGTCAATTAGTCCTGATCTGATTGCGTCATTCTTTCCATACGCTCCAGTTGTTCCAGAAATGCTCGACTTTTCAGCCTGATATCCAGATACTCGTCCATGAAACTCCGTAGCACATGCTTGAGCTGGTTACGAGTAGCTGGTTTTACTTCAATGTCACCAAGCCGCTCCAAATCAAATACCTGGAACAGCCGTAACAGCTTCCAGGTAGAGGGTGTAACCGCCATGGCATACGGATCGGAAGGCTGGCAAACTGGGCACAACAGGCCACCCTGTCCCACACTGATTGCATAGGGCTCGCGCTGTTCGCCACAGTTTACACACGCCGTGAGCTGCGGGGAGATCCCCGCTACAATTAGCATTTTGGTCTCAAAAATACGACACAGGATCTCAGCATCTCGTCCTTCATCCAAATAGCGGAACGTATGAAGGAGTAGCTGAAACAAGTAGGGATTCGGCTCCTTTTCCTGCGTCAGTCTATCCAACAGTTCTGCTATGTATGCGGCATAAGCCGTAGCAGTCAGGCTTTGCCGCATATCCCGGAACGAATCCAGCATATCTCCCTGAGAAAGATCGGGCATTCCTGTACCGGGTCCTGCCTTGCATAGATAATAACTATGCGAAAACAACTGGGAGACGGCGGCAAGACGGCTTTTGGTCTTTTTGGCACCACGGGCCATCACGCCTAATTTGCCGTTCTCCCGGGTAAACAATGTCACCACTTTACTGGACTCACCATAGTCCACACTGCGAATGACAATCCCTTCCCACTTTACAAGCATGCCTGCGTGTCACCCAATTCTTCCTGGGCGAGATCAAACGAGGCTTCCTCGCTGGAAACATCCGTTTGATGGTGATCACGGTAGAGAAGGTAAGCATGGATGTCACCGGTTGAAGCGAAAACTCTCCAAGAAAAGTCACGAAGCATGGAGCATCATCCTTTCCTATATCGGGTCTATCCACTTCCTTCTTAGAATCACCTTTGCCCGTTATTCTATGCCTTGGAAAAATTAACACATCGCGCTGGGAATATTATTGCTCGTCGTAGAAACCGAAGTTACGCAGCATCCGCTCTTGGTTGCGCCAATCCTTTTTCACTTTGATCCAGAGCTCCAAAAATACTTGGTCCCCCATCAAGCGCTCGATATCCTTGCGCGCACGTTGACCGATTTCTTTGAGCATCTGACCTTTTTGCCCGATCAAAATACCGCGCTGGGAATCCCGCTCTACGTAAATGGCTGCGTAAATGTAAAGCGTTTTACCATTTTCGCCTCGCTTCATTTCTTCAATCACGACAGCGATGGAGTGAGGTACCTCTTCTCTCGTCAAATGCAGAACTTTTTCTCGAATCAATTCGGCTGCTACAAAGCGTTCCGGATGGTCTGTCACCTGATCTGCAGGGTAATACATCGGGCCTTCTTCCATTTCACCCAAAATAGCCTGCTGCAATGAACCTGTATTGTTACCTTCCAATGCAGAGATTGGAACAATTTGCTTGAAATCATACAATTTGCGGTAATCGTCGATAATTGGCAACAATGCTTCTGGGTGCACCTTGTCAATTTTGTTGATGACCAAAAATACTGGCGTTTTGACCTGCTTCAACCGTTCGATGATGTAGTCGTCCCCGGCTCCGCGTTTTTCTGTTGCATCGACAACAAACAAAACGAGGTCAACTTCGTTTAATGTATTTTCGGCAACCGAAACCATGTAGTTTCCGAGCTTGGATTGAGGCTTGTGAATCCCTGGTGTATCCAAGAAAATAATTTGACCCTCTTCTGTCGTATGCACCGCCGTAATTTTGTTGCGTGTCGTTTGCGGCTTATTCGACATGATGGCGATTTTATGTCCCACAATATGATTCAACAGTGTTGATTTCCCAACATTTGGCCGTCCCACAATGGAGACAAAGCCAGATTTAAACGATTGCTTGGTCTTGCGATTATCCACGTAAATCCTCCTTGGTGAATGCGCCTGGAAGCAGGGCAGATACTGTCGTTTCCCAAATGTCGCCTTTGAGATTCGTCAAAAATACAGGCATGTCCGGCGGGCACAGCTCCGCTATGACTTGTCGGCAAGCCCCACATGGTGATACAGCTTGCGGTGTATCGGCAGCGACGGCTAACGCTTTGTAAGTCCGATCGCCTTCTGAGTACGCTTTAAAAAGAGCCGTACGCTCAGCACAGTTGCACAGCGAGTACGCTGCATTTTCAATATTGCCTCCCAAATAAACCTTGCCACTCTCAGCTAAAAGAGCTGCTCCTACCTGAAACTTGGAGTACGGTACATAAGCGAGCTCTCTGGCTTCGATTGCTTGTGCTAATAATGATTGTTTATCCATTCTCATCATTCCTCATATGATTGATCTTTAACATCATTCCACAACAGAATGTGTCCAATGAGACACGAAGAAACCAGACTGAAAGGTCAACTACAATGACCCGTCCGGTACCTCATTTTGGCTTATGAAAAAATTTCTTCTTCTCTACTAGTAAAAACTATCCCCATACTTTTTGCAACAGTGGCTGTCCAAATACGAGAACTCCGATGATAAGGGACAGGATCGCGACCACAAGCACAGCTCCTGCTCCCACATCTTTGGCAATCTTCGCCTTGGCGTGCCATTCCGGGGAAGCTAAATCAACGACTGCTTCAATCGCGGTATTTACCAGCTCAAGAGAGAAGACCAGACCGATAGAAAAAAGGACCAGCAAAACATCGCTGCGGGGTATCTGCAGCCACCACGCTGCCGCTAACACCACAATGGCAGCGGCTACGTGGATTTGCATGTTTCGCTGTGTCCGTACGGTATAGGAAATCCCTTGCAGAGCGTAGGTGAAGCTGCGAGTCAATCGTCGCCATTCCTTCAACGTAATCTCCTACCTCGTCAAGCCGATTTCTTCCAGCACCTTTTCTTGACGTGAAAACATTTCCTTCTCTTCTTCTGGCGTCCCATGATCATAGCCCAGAAGGTGAAGAAAACCATGAACCGTGAGAAATCCGAGTTCGCGTTCGAATGAATGGCCATAGTCTTCAGCCTGCTCATGTGCTTTTGGCACCGAGATGATAATATCTCCAAGCATATTCGGAAACTCGTTTGCTTCATCCTCATCAATGAAGATTTCCATTTCCCCTTCACCCGGCTCGTTCATCGCAAAGGACAGAACATCCGTAGGCCGATCAACGCCACGATAGTCGCGATTCAGCTCGTGGATGCGCTCGTTGTTCACCAGCGTGACAACTACTTCTCCTTGTACGTCTTCCAGCTTTGCCGCTGCTTCCAGGCAACGGACAAGCAGGTTTTGCAAATTCTCATCGATCGGTTCGATTTCTTCATGAAGGATTTCTACAGATAACACAGGTAAACGATCTCCTTTTTGTGACGCCATTTATTAATAGCCGTGATCTACTTCTTCCTTGGCATAGGCAGCGATGATTTTTTGTACCAGACTGTGACGAACAACGTCTCCCTCTTGGAAATGAATAAAGGCTACATCGGAAATCGGATTTAAGATGCGCTGTGCTTCGCGCAGTCCGGATTTCTTGCCTTTTGGCAAATCCACCTGGGTTACATCACCCGTAATGACCATTTTGGAACCAAAGCCAAGCCTGGTCAAAAACATTTTCATTTGCTCGGGAGTTGTGTTCTGGGCTTCATCCAAAATGACAAAGGAATCTTCGAGCGTACGACCACGCATGTACGCCAAAGGTGCAACCTCAATGAGTCCACGTTCCATCATTTTGGCGACTTGTTCATTGCCCAGCATGTCGTACAAGGCATCATAGAGCGGACGCAGGTAAGGGTCTACTTTTTCCTGCAAATCTCCTGGCAAAAATCCAAGGCTCTCCCCCGCTTCTACGGCCGGTCTGGTAAGAACGATCCGTTTGACACGCCCATTTTTCAACGCATTTACTGCTGTGACAACAGCCAAATACGTTTTTCCGGTACCAGCTGGTCCAATTCCAAACACAATGTCATGCTTCTTGATCGCAGACAAGTAATGACGCTGTCCCAAAGTCTTTGCCCTGATTACTTTGCCACGTTGGGTACGAGCGACTTCTTCATCATACACATCGAGCAGTTGGGCACCTTCTCCCCGTTCAATCAACGACATCGCATAAGAGATGTCTCGTTCGGACAGGGCAATCCCTCTGCGAATCAACTGTAGCAGAATTTCAATCAACTCTGTCAGTTTGTCCACTTCCGGCTTATCCCCGCTAATAACCAGTTCACCTTCTCGGGTCATGATTTTGGCGGAACTTCTTTGCTCGATCAGTGTTAGGTACGCGTCATGTGGTCCGAACAACAGCAAGGCCTCAGATGCGTCTGAAAACGGGATTCTTACCTCATCTTGTACGTGCAACAGGCTTCCATCTCCTTGCAACGGTAATCAGCAATGCGTCATTTGCTTGCCATCCCTCACTGCCCAACGAAAGGCTGTTCAATGGCAATATCTTCAATGACGGAAAAATGAATGCTTACGTAAACTTTACCATTCTCTGTTGTGACGTGCAAAACTTTTTCGTCCTGAATGAACGCATCTTTTCCAGCTTTTTTCAAGATATCCTCCCTGGCGAATTTTTTAGCCAGTTCCGTCGCTTCCTCCACGCTCATTTCTGTTTGAACGGGTGCTGTTTGCGCGTACGTTACTGTCTTCCAGCCAAGTGGTGAGGTATATCCCGCATACGAGGGCAAAAACCGTTGTTCTGCCATTTCGGCTTGTGCAAAGGACTGTTTTTCAAATGGCCATACGTATATCGCATAAGGGCCTACAAGCAGGTATTGATGCTCCAGCTTTTCTCCTGTCAAACGTTGCATCGTTTGTTTTAGCGGGACCGATGTGTTGCTCATATACCACACTTCCCCTTGCACCTTGCCTCGTGCCGATACGGCTTGTTGACGGGCGTCATTGCCAATGATCCCGGAAATGAGTACTTGGCCTTTTTCCACCAATTGATTGCTCACAACCTGACTGCGACCAACCTCTGGGAGAATTTTATGGACGACAGCCCTCTTTTTTGCTACAAGATGGCGGGGACCTGTTGCAAGTGGCTTTACGGGAGCCTCTTTTTCAACCACTTGAAGCATGACCTTGGTTCCTTGAATCTCGATTCCAACCCAGGACGCTTCAGGCAGCAGACTCAACAGCTCTTTTTGCAAAACCAACGGTTCTTTTAGTTTGACCTTCCATGCCCCTTCTTTAATCCCCACTTGTTCGGCGGCTTGAATCACTCGTCGTGGATCAACCATTTTTGTCCCACTCACTTCAACACTCCAAACAAAAGAGGAGAGCATGTACAATCCGATGAAAAAAAGAGCAGCCCCAATTGCCAATCCAGATCGTCTGCGTAACCGCAGCAGCCAGAAAGGCAGCCCGTCTCTTGCCTCGACGTGACTACGACAGCCTGTCTCTTTTAAAAGCGGCCGTAAACGAAAATAATCACGAATCAAAATATCGCAGCGAGTCACCTCTTCTCCTACCCTGCGAATATTCCAGATTCGAATTCCATCCCGTACGGCCATATTCAGCATCCGCTCAAACCGTTTTCCCCGAACGGTAATGGTTACATGTCCATCCACCCACTCCTTGATTCCATTCCGCATACGTGCCGCCCCCTCCCTCTACCAAAGATTACGAGCTCTGTGGTCCCGTCTCCAAAAATTTCACGCCACCGATTCTGCCTTCTAACAAAACCTCCTCAGGCAAAATCGCTCGGATGACAAGCTGTTCACCTGAAACAATCATTTGACCGTTCGTCAACAGCAAGCGAAGCTCTTTTTCGCTAAAATGCAAGACTCCTCGATGATTCTCTATATACATTTGCAAATGACCGATCATCGTGATGCGCGGGACTTCCAGAACTACATCTTGCGGCAGATCCAACACCCCTCCGGCCAACTGGCGCAGACGGCGGCTCCAACGCTTCATGGATTAGCCCCCCTTCTCGTTCTATATATTGGCGAATATGACGATCTCATCTGTTTGCAGGTGCAAAACCATTCTTATCTATGCGTATGCACGAGCATAAAGAGGCATTCATCAAAAACAGCCACAAAAAAAGAGCCCTCGTCGCTCGCAATTTCGCAAGCAGTTGAGAACTCCGTCTTTGAAATACTTCCAACAAAACCCATCGATTATTTGCTTTCTTTTGTAGTAGAAACAAGCTCTTTTTCTTTTGTAAGCGCCTTCCATTTTTTCATGACTCGTTTTACTTTCTCAGCTGAACAACCGCACGCGATCGCCGTTTCATATATCGATTTGTTTTCGAAGATGGCAAGCCGAATCACTTTTTGACGAAACCGCCCCATTTGTTCAAAAATTTGTTGATTCATCGCTTGACCTCTACCCCTTCTTCTATTGGGAGAATTTTCTTTACATTCAGGATAGTCAACAAGGATACGAGAAACAAGACAAGTTATTCGATATATTTCGACATAAGACGTTGCTTATCAATAAAAAAAACAGGCGAACCGATGTTCACCTGTTTGACTAGCTACTATTATAAAATTTTTCTTTGTCGAACCTGCTGGGCGTACGGTGCTTTTGAGCGCGGCTCTCCAAAAATGAGCGCCCATTTCATCCCATCACGTGGATTACCGTGTTTCGATGTGAGTGTTCCCACTCGTTCCGAATCAGCGACCTTCATCGTTTCCGCTTGCTTCACGGTGATGGTTGGACCCGTTGAAGCACGAGCTGTACTGGAGAATGCCCATTCCTGCTCGACTCCAATCCCTTCCATCGATTCTCGCTGAAGTGGCTCGTATTTGGAGGATGCCCGCACCGTCTCTCTGCCGTAATCCTCTGTTTCCATAGGCATATCCGACGTTGTAGCCGGGGTAAGCGGAGGCATTTTTTTACCTTGAGACATCTTCTTCTTTCCGGCTTTGCCAAGAGCTTTATATCCCAAGTAACCAAGGATGACAAACCAGAACTTGCCGATGAGCGGGATGACCCACTCGACTAAATCCAGTAAATCTACGACGAGATCCATGAGATCTTCCATGGCAATCGCCCTTATTCTTTCTCGTCTGGCAAAGCAGGATCTTGTTTGTCACCTGCATGCCCGAAGGATTGACGCATTTGTGTATCAGCAGCAATGTTTTGCATGTTGTAATAATCCATTACGCCCATTTTGCCACTTTTCAATGCTTCGGACAAAGCAAGTGGTACTTGTGCTTCTGCTTCTACTACTTTTGCCTTCATTTCTTGTACGCGCGCAATCATTTCCTGCTCTTGGGCTACCGCCATGGCACGACGCTCTTCCGCTTTCGCTTGAGCAATACGTTTATCTGCTTCGGCTTGGTCGGTTTGCAATTGTGCCCCGATGTTCTTTCCTACATCCACGTCCGCAATATCAATCGAGAGAATTTCAAAAGCAGTTCCGGCATCCAGACCTTTATTCAATACCGTTTTAGAGATCAGATCCGGATTTTCCAATACGTCCTTATGTCCTTTTGACGAACCAATGGTCGATACGATCCCCTCACCTACGCGAGCGATAATCGTTTCTTCACCAGCACCACCGACCAATCGATCGATGTTGGCACGAACTGTTACTTTTGCACGAGTGCGCAGCTCGATACCGTCCTTTGCCATTGCTGCTACCACAGGTGTTTCAATCACTTTCGGGTTAACGCTCATTTGTACCGCTTCCAATACATCACGACCAGCCAGATCAATTGCTGCTGCTCGTTCGAAGCCAAGTGGAATATCTGCGCGTTGTGCTGCTACGAGCGCATCTACTACACGGTCTACGTTACCGCCTGCGAGATAATGGCTCTCCAATTGATTTGTATCCAGCTGCAAGCCAGCTTTACGCGCTTTAATCAACGGATTTACGATACGAGATGGTACGACGCGACGCAAGCGCATTGCGACGAGGGTAATAATCCCAATATTCACACCGGAAGCCAGTGCAGAAATCCAGAGCATAACTGGTACGAACGAGAAGAAAACTGAAAGTACGACGATGGCTACTGCCACCATAAAAATAAGGGGAATCAAACCGCCTTCAAACATGAAGAGCTCACTCCTTTTGTTCTAGTTCGGCAACGACGATACGCGTGCCTTCTACTTGCACCACGGTGATGGTGGTACCCGATTCAATGAAACCACCAACCGATACTGCATCCACTCGTTTTCCTTCCACCTTGACGACCCCTGCTGGGCGCAATGGAGTTAGGGCGATGCCTGATTTTCCTTCCAGCTCACGCTGATCGCGCGGAGCTACGTATCCTTCTTCATTGCGCTGCGTGTCACCCAAGACAAACTTGTTGAATAGACCTTTGACCCCGTACTTCTTCACTAGCATGAACGCTACAATTGCCGTGATCAGAGCAGCTACACCCAGTGACGCAAGCCCTTGCTGCGTGTCATAGGCTGCCATTACGAGACCTGTCACAATACTCACGAAGCCAATCGCACCGACAATGCCGCCCGGAAGAAAAATTTCCAGAAGCATCAGTAAGATTCCGATGACAAACAGTCCGATGTGCAACCAGTTGGCAAATCCCGCTACATAATGTCCAAAGAAGTATAGACTGAACGCGACGAGCGAAATCGTCCCTGCGACACCAAAGCCAGGGGCAAACAGTTCTACTACAATTCCGCCCAATCCAATGATGAGCAGAAGACTCATCACAATGGGACTCGTCACCAATCTAGCGACTAGCTCCCCACCTGTTGGCTCAATCGCCTGAAGGGAATCTGGCTGAATACCGAGCTTTTTGAGCAGCTCTTCCTTATTGGACACCACATCATCCGCATAACCTAACCGCTTCGCTTGTTGGGCATCGAGAGAAAGCACCGTGCCTTTTGGCTTTAATCCTGGGAATTCTGTATCGATTTCCACCATCGCGCGAGCAACGTCAGGATTGCGATTGTTCAATTCAGCTGCCGCTCTCATTTTATTGCTCCAACCGGAAATGAACTTGATATCTGCTGCATTCCCTGCCAGGTCAATCGGTGCGGCTGCTCCCATGCTACTGCCTGGAGTCATAATAATTTCATTTGCATTCAAGGCGATGTAAGTTCCCGCTGAAAAAGCCTGGTTATCAATATAGGCTATCACATGCATGGGAGCCTGACGGATTAACTGTCCAATCTGGTCGGCAGCGTTCACTTCGCCACCTGGCGTATTGATATGCAAGATAACAAGGTCTGCCTGCTGCTCCTGTGCGTCAGCAAATGCTCTGTGCAAAAAGCTCTCCAACCCTCGCTCGATCGTGCTATCTACTGGAATCCATACAGCTTTTTGATAGGTCTGGGCTGTAGTGGGTGCGGGAGCAAGAAGCATCGTCATTCCCATGATCAGGCAAAGAAGTGAAAAAAGCAATCGCACGCGGCTTTTTACTAGCCTTGCTGCACTCATTGCATGTACCTCCTTTCCTTCTATCAGCTTCAACGTATGTGCAATAAGGTATACGAAAGAGGGGGCCAATTGTTTCATATTTATTTCACATCTTGGAAAAAAAGAAAAACCCAACCTTTACAGGTTGAGTTTTTCTGTTCGTATCTATATGAGGTGTTACTCTCGTCTACGATGGTAGTTCCTCAGATACAATCTTTTGCACGAGGTTTCCGTCTGCTCTGCCTTTCACTTTCGGCATGATCGCACCCATCACTTTGCCCATCTCCTTTTTGGAGGAGGCATTGGTAGCTGCGATACCTTCCCGAACGATATCACGAATTTCGTCTTCGCTAAGCTGAGCGGGTAAGTAAGCGGAGAGCACGTCGATCTCTTCGCGCGTTTTCGAGGCAAGTTCCACGCGGCCTGCCTTCTCAAATTCGTGGAGGGATTCACGGCGTTGTTTTAACTCACGAGTCAAGATGGTCAGCACTTCGTCTTCAGACAAAAGTCTGCCCTTGTTAATCTCTTCGTTCTTTAATGCGGCTTTCACCATGCGAATAACAGAGAGTTTTAGAGCAGCTCTGTCCTTCATTGCTTGCTTCATATCTTGATCGAGTCGCTCCATTACACTCATGATGAGCCCTCCGTCAATTAAAACTTGCGTTTGCGAGCTGCTTCGGATTTCTTCTTGCGCTTAATGCTAGGCTTCTCAAAGTGGCGACGTTTACGCAGTTCCGCCATCACCCCGGATTTTGCGCTTTCACGCTTGAAGCGGCGAAGTGCGCTATCCAAAGACTCGTTTTTCTTGACTCGAATTTCTGCCATTTGTCTTCCCTCCCTCCGCTAAAACCGTGGGACGCCTGAGTCGAACGTACGAACAGACTGTCACACTTCATTATAGGATAGATGACTAAAGAAGGTCAACCTTTAGTTCAATTTTATTCGTAAAAACCGGACAAAAGGTGATAATGGATATGGAAAACCTCTTGTCCACCCTCTTTACCACAGTTGTTAATCAGGCGAAAACCTGGCAGTTCCAGCTTTTTCGCCAAGAGTTGTGCTACATGGTGGATATGCCCAATCAGCGGCAGGTCCTCGGCGCTTACATCCATTAGTGTAGGAATTGGCTTACGCGGGATAATCAACAAGTGAACGCGTGCTTTTGGTGCAATATCGTGGATGACAATGACGTGCTCGTCCTCATACTCGATACGAGCAGGAATTTCACCGTCCATGATTTTGGTAAAAATACTTTTTTCCATGGGAGACTCCTTTCTTCCTCAGTATGTGGATAGTTATGTATGTAAGAATTGATCGTATCACATTCCCTCACTTTTGTCTTGCGGCGCTACCTAACGCATGGTAGCATGACTTCGAGGTTGAAACTGGATTACAAAAGGAGTTCGTGCAGATGAAACCAATTGCACTGGATCAGGCAGCAATCAACGCAGAAGGGATTTTGCTCGCTGGTTCCCCAGAGCTTGCCTTGTCATCCGTTCACTTTGATACCCGCGAGCTAACTGCGGGATCTTTGTTTGTAGCGCTGACAGGCGGCGCACGGGATGGGCATGATTTTTTGTTACAAGCAGCTGAACAAGGAGCTGTAGCTGCACTCGTTTCGAATCAGGAGAAGATTCCTGCGAACTTGCCAAACGATTTTGGGTTAATTCTCGTCAATGATACACTACGTGGCTTTCAAAAGCTGGCTGCCGCTTATCGGAAAAGCTTTTCGTTCCCTCGCATCGCCATTACCGGAAGTATCGGAAAAACAACCGTGAAGGACATCGTGGCCCATGTACTTGGGAGCCGTTCGCCCGTATACAAGACGTATAAAAACTTCAACAACCACCTCGGTGTACCTTTGTCGTTGTTGCAAATGGAAGAAAAACATCAAGCTGCTGTACTAGAGCTCGGGATGAACCACGCCGGGGAAATCGATCTGCTTGCTTCGCTCGTGCAGCCAGATATTAGCGTGATTACATTTATCGGAGAGTCTCATATTGAGCATTTTGGCACGCGTGAAAAAATTGCTCTCGCAAAGGCGGAGCTGCTTCCTCATACTGCTCTTGACGGGCTTGTGCTGCTCAACAAAGATTCCGAATATCTGCGATTGATAGCCCATCTGTATCCGGGTGAGATCATGTTCTACTCTGTTAATGAGAAGGCTGATATTTGGGCGGAACAAATCGAAACGGTTGAGGGTGGGACCCGCTTCAACGTGTGCTTTGCTTCCGGGGAGCATTTCGAGGCATTCCTGCCGTTGCATGGCCGCCACAGTGTCCTGAATGCACTGCCTGCTGTCGCAATTGCCAAGAGGCTCGGAATGGATACAGAACAAATCGCTTACGCCTTGTCCACCGTCCAGCTCTCCGCCATGCGGTTTGAGCAAATTCACTCCAAGCACGGTACTGTGTATATCAGTGATGCCTACAATGCCAGCCCTGTCTCCATGGAGGCTGCCGTACGGACGTTTGCTGAGCTGTACCCTGAGCGCGCAAGAGTCGTCGTGTTAGGTGACATGTATGAGCTCGGTCCAGAAAGTGCCGCTATGCACGCTGGCGTCGGAGCCTCGATTCAGGACATCGCTGAGCGCTTTGAGCTGCTCGTGACAGTCGGTGAGAATACACGCCATCTCCATGATGCTTACACGGGGAACAAGCTGCACTTCGCCACAAAAGCAGAGGCACTGCGTGCATTACTGCCGCTACGCGATGACAAGCACGCTTTCCTGTTTAAAGCCTCCAAAGGTATGTCATTATGGACGCTTATCACTGAATTGGAAGGTCACGAATAATAGAAAAGAACAGCCGTCTCTCGTTAACGGGAGACGGCTTCTTTTATGTTAGCGGATTTCAACGACATTGTTGGAAGGACCCAACTTTTCAGGCGAAAAATCGCTATAGTGGATCGATGCGAGATCAGCTACGTAGTACGACTTCCCGTCCTTTGCCCAGCCGATGATGCGATGATTGTCACTTAAATTGTAGTAGCCAGGCATTCCCTTGTCAGGAGAACCAAATGGATAGCCGCATTTTGTGACTTGTTTGCACGATTGAATGTACATATACGAATCTTGAGAATTGGAAGTACGAGAGTGCTGTTCTACTGCCATCTGATGTCCTGATGGCGACCAAACAATCTTGTCCAAGTGTCTCTCAGTGAACACGGGATCTTTCAAATTGACCTTTTCCCCCGTCTGCAAATCCAGCATGTATTCTTCTGTCATTGTTCGGATATAACGGTACTTCATATCGTTGGAGTAAGAAGGAAATGTGGTCATATTGTGATCGTATTTCAGGCCAGTCGGTAAGTCTAACTCCTTGTATGCCGTTTGTGTTCTGTAAAACAGCTTTTTCGAATTCGGCACCCAGTAATACATTTCTTCGTCTGTTCCACTCCGCCATTCATACTGGTCATTCTTTTTCATTTTAAGCGTAGGCAGATGTTGCAAGTAAAGGTGACCGCTTACTTTGGTATTGGAAGAGAGCATGTCTATCCGGGTGAACGCCATGTACTGTTCATCCGGTGAAACGGAAAAATCAACGACGGGATATTGAGCTGCTGTCGGGACGAGTACCGTTTTTTTGCCGTCTGGCAGACTGAGCTTCACGATACTGCCATTTTCAAGAACGTAGAGCGCGTCCTGCTTCGGCGACCATTTTCCATCGCCGGATAGTTGCGTCAGTTTTTTTGTCTGCATGTCGTACAGGTACGGTATGGTTCGGTCCGCCTTCCCGTAACCGATTCGCTCCCCGTATACAAATCTGCTCGATGGCGACATACTCGCCCGGTGCATCAAGGGCATGTTTGTAACAGTTTTGGTGGTTTTTCCATCTAGGGCTACTTTGTAGATGATGACTGGTTCTGGCTTGCGTGGGTCTGCCTTTGCTGGAGCAGAGGCATTGATTTGTCCAGGGATAAGGGTACCTAGCAAGGTAATCAGCAAGCATGAGAGCAACAAGCATTTTTTCATCAAGGGACCTCCCGAATAGGTAATCAATACATAGACGCTCGCTGGAAGCACTTGGTTTCTTGTTGCACGAAAAAAAGATCGGAAGCACCCCTGCGCCTCCGACCTTTTTCACTTACGCACGAACCATCATTGCCTTCCGCAACCACTCTACTTCTTCAGCTAAAACACGCTGCGGACTCTGACCAAACCATTCAATAGATGCAAAATAATCTGTATCTGCAATTTTTTCTAAAATAGGCCCATAATCTACAACACCTTCACCGAGCAGTACCATTCCCTCACGATCGCCGTTCGGGGCATATACATTATGCGGAGCGAATACCGGCAGATGATTCGGCGAGGAAATATTTTTCAAATGATAATGAGCTACCCACGGTCTCAATTGCTCGTACGCGTCGATTGGATCAGCACCTGATTCCCAGACATGAAGAAAATCAAGATTCACTTTTAGTGCAGGATGATTGACTTCCTGCAACAAAGCAAGTGTAGAACTCATAGAATCTGTGAGCGTGTTCGGATGTGTTTCGACCAAGAGCTGAATCCCGTGCTCATGACACATCTTACATAAGATTTGCAGATGATGCACATAGCGTGCACGCTCTTCTGGCCCTACTTCATTACTCGCCTTCTGTCCAGCGAACGTCCTGATTTGCTTTACATGTAGCCATTTTGCCAGTGAAATGAGTCTTTTTGCTTTTTCCAGTGTACGCTGAAATCCGGATGAAGTAGCAATATCCAGATAATCGCTAAGCATGGAGATACTCATGCCTTGATCCCTGACCAACCTTACCTGCTCCTCCATCTCTAATCGATCATGATCGTACAGATGTTGAGCGTGGGTTCCCCATAATTCGATCCCATCAAAATGATGACGATGAGCAAACCGAACAATCTGTGCAAACGAAATTAGCTGGTGGCGAAAAGTGATTGTGCACAATGAGAGTTTCATTTGACCTTTACCTCCACCCTTTTTCGTCTACAGTGACGAGACTTTTATCCATTTGGGTCCACAGAACAAACTGACGTTCCAGTTCTTTTTTCACTTCAAGTTCAATCAGATCAATCTCTTCTAACGCCTCGATAATCGGAGGTAACAACGCCATATTCTTGGTCATCGCCATTTTGACAGACAAGTACTGAGCTGTCGTATACCCTTGGTAGATGTCCTCCACTTTATATGCGATGCGTAGAAACTCATCACGATGGTATTCCAGGTAATCTTGCAGATATAGGAATGCATACTCGTAGCTGTATTTACGGATCGCAATCACTTTCACCTGGGTCACTGCTGGGAGTAGCATGTCCAAGTTGTATCCATTGCGCCCTTCTGCCATGTCTGTAATCAATTGCTTCAACTCAAGGGTAAACGGATTATGATCACGTTTGAGTGCGTCGTAGAAATAGTCGTGAATCATTTCATAGGTTGGTTCCTTAATTTCACTCGCATCCACCATAAAGCCGCCACCAAACGGATTTTCTAAGAAGGCTTTGATCACCGTCTCCTTCTTCACATTGCCCTCCCAACGAAAATCCGGGTCAAACATAAACCACTCATCTTCGTTCTCCGTCTTTGAAATCATCAAAAAATGCGGGAATGGCTTCAACGCAAATTTATTATCTCGCTCTGGAACCAGCGACATGTCTATCTGAACAAGGACAAACTGATCCTCGGTACGCTTATCAATTAGCTCTAAGAATGTGTCCAAATTGGAGGCTTTATCTTGGGAATGATCATACCATTCTGTTACTTTCGCTCGGAAAAGTCGTTCATAACCCTTGATAATCTCCTCATGGTTATCAATGTAATACGTGACTACACCTTGATCCGTAATGGAATACTCGGCATCCCATATACCAAAATAATAGGGACGATAATCAATCTTTGTGCGGCGCTTAATCACTTCGCATAGGCATGAAATAATGCAATGAACCTTAACCATTCTGTATCCCCCACTCGATGTTTGGATAGACGCTAATTCGATACATGCTGCGGTTCCAACTGTTCAACAAAAGTAAGGAGTGATCCAACAGTTTGGAAGATTCGTGGATCTAACTCATGAGCAGGAACTACCAAGTGCAAATCTTCCTCGATATAAACAATCAGTTGCAATAGCATAATCGAATCAATATGTAGATCCTCATTCAATCGCATGGACTCCTCTAGCGTGAGGATATGCGATAATTTTAATTTTTCGGTCATGATCGTATGGATTTGCTCGATTCTTTCTGTTCGTATCATTTGCTGATCGTCTCCATTTCTAATAATCGACGGCTGATTTTTCCTGTGGCTGTCTTAGGAATGCTCATCACACATTGGATTTCGAATGGGACTTTATAGCCTGGCAAACGATCTTGGCACCATTCCCTGATTTGTTCAGGAGTAGTCCCTCCCTCTGTAATAACCTGCGCCTTCACAATCTCTCCCATGACCGGATGACGTCCACGATACACGACCACTTCTTTTGTCCCACTTATTTTCAAAATGACGTCCTCAACCTCTAAAGGAAATACCTTTAAACCAGAGACGTTTATCACATCATCCATCCTTGATACAAATTGAATATGTCCTTCTCCTGTCCAGAAACCTAAATCCTGCGTCGCTATTTCGTTCTGTCCAATCCGAATGACTATTTCCGCAGGTTGTTCTTCATTTTCACCCGTCGTCATGGTTACATGGGAAAGGGGAACCCCCAGATCTGTATGCGTCCGCATCTGTTTACTCATACTGACGCACCCCGCCTCGGAGCATCCATATTGTTGCATCAAGATGTCGCTCATGCCTTGCAGCTTTAGAAACAAGCCTTCTGGCATAGGAGCTCCAGATGTCATTAACCGGTGAAAACGTACCTGCTCTCGCGTAAAGCTTGATAAGATGTGATAAAATACTGGCAGACCATAAACAATATGCTGGGGAGTATCTTGAATCACTTGCAAAGCAAACTTGGGATTTTTGTGCGTCACAATCGAAGGCTTACTTCCCCGTTCCAGTGCTGCCAAAACTCCACATATCAATCCATACGAATGTGTCACCGATGCCAGCACGATCGGGGTTAACGCTTCCTCACCTTGGAACAACTGGTTGTAGGCATGAATTTCTGTTTGAATATCCTCCCAACTTCTCCCGATGAGCTTCGCGTCCCCCGTAGTACCTGAGCTATATTGGAAGAGCGATGGTTTTTCGCTCTGTTGCTTATCCGTGATGGACAAGAAGTGCTTCGTCTCCTGATAAACAAGCCCATAACACCTTGCCTTCACTGCCATTTGATAGGCTGTTTCCATTGGAGTTTCCCCATGAATTAACAGCACCGAGGCATTATGCTCACGCAAATATTGAACAAGACTGATTACGTCAAGTGGGTCAGCTATGCAGACTGCGTACCTCTTTCCTTCCGGCTGTCGAAAATGATCCATGCTTTCGAACGCTTGCTTATGTCTCTCCATTTCATGCACAGAAATCTCATTTTGATTCACTATGAACATGCTAGTAACCTCCCACAGCCATGGAATGAAGCCTTTTCCTTGCCTCGAACAAAGGATTGGGGACTTCATGTAAATGATAGTTCTCGTTCGTTGTATATAGCTTTTTCTTGGTCAATTTTTCTACCTGCACGCTTGGAACAAACAGATCAAATCGCGTAAATCGCTCCGCCAATTCCGGGAATCGTTGCTGGTGACTCTCCAATACCTTAACGACCATCTCCCAGAATTGCTCTTCGGCATATCCGTAATGCTCCTCTAACAGCCGTGCGAGTTGCCCCAGATTGATTAGAAATAAAGTCTCCAATGTCAGATCTCTGACTGTTGATGTTTCATTCATGTGAAACATCACATCATCGGGCTTCGTTGCGTAATATTCATGCACTTCCGCGAAGTTCGGGCATTTGTCTGGCTCACTCAAGAACGGTTGGCAAAAAATCAAATCTTCATGGAAATCCTTCAATGCTACCCGAGAAGGGACACCATCCCGATGCACCAGGATCATATTCTGCGCGTGGGTTTCCATTGCAATTCCGTGTTTCACAAGAATATGAACGACTGGCAATACACTGCTTTCCAATAATCGCGCAAGCCAATTCTCTAGCCCTTGCTCACGAATCCAACGGTCAATGAATGGCACCCCCTCCACCTCTACTGCCGCTAATACGTTATAAGGAACCGCATCTTCTTCCGCTTCGAGATGAGGGATGAGACTTTCTCTCCACATGCACCCAATTACCCCGAATGTAACCATTTCCACCAGTTCAGAAGCAGGTGGAGGATCGTATGCCACTGCAGCAAACTCTTGGAGCATGATCACCCTTTGCACGTCTCGTAAATACGAATCTGCGTCCGTAATCCCCTTGAGCCACCTCGAAACAATGGGGGCACTTGCCAGTGAGTGCGGCGTGAGATGACGTGGCGCTGAAGTATTCACTACGTTCATCGAGAGTTTAAGATAAGGTTTATGCGGATTACTTTTGTTAGCAAAGGTGCGGATGGATTGTTGTGGACGATGACCATCAGAGCCTACTCCTAGCACAATGATCTCTTTGCGATGGATATCGTCCAGGAATCCAGACACGATATGATTACGCCACTGCCAAGGATGGACAGGCACGAAGGCATACTGATCGGGATCGCATCCATGATTGACGATGATTTGTTGAAAAGCTTCTTTTTGTTCCTGGCCTATTTCATCCAAAAGAAGGCCATCGAAATTTCTACCTTGATCAATGGACACTTGAGAATATTGTTTATGTATCGCTAACCAAAGAAAATGAACTTCCTGCTTAAATTCAGGACCATAAGCAAAATGATCTACGTAGGTAAATCCAACACGTGATTTATAACTAGGATGGTAAGGGTGTCCGTCCATCAGATCACCTTCCAGCTCATCGTACGATTTGCCCTGCATCCGAATATCATTTTGTACCCGATAGTATTGGGCCAATGTATCCTTTAACAACGTTTGTTCCAAATCATTGGCAAATAGCTTCAGTCTTTGTTCATCTACCGTATTCATTCGGAAGATTTCCACTAAAAAACGAGTGAGGGATATCGCTTCAGATTCTTGCTGTGCGACTCCGCTTTGATCGTAAACAACACGAGTAACGGGGGCCTTCCCTAAACGAACAAGCCCAAAACTCGCACTTCTCCGCCCTTGGCAACGATAGCGAACAGGCAGATCCCCCTCATCAAGCCCATGTAGGGTGTAAATCGTCTCTTCACCCTCTTGGATGGTCTCAGGAATCAAAATTCCCTCATATAACAAAGACTCGATGCATTGTCGAAAGACCCTTCTTCTCACCTGCACGTACTGTGTCGAGTGAAGTGCCTCTTCAACCGAGAAATCTTGTATTGTTAACTCCATACCTTATATCCTCCAAATCTCTTCAAGCTAGATGCTAGCAAGCTATCCAAAAGCATGAAGCCCAGCCTTTTCGGTCTGCTTTACTTTTGCTAAAGGATTATCTATGTAAACAAAAACAGATGATCTCTCTTCCGGTTGGGTTAATTCATCCAGATCATAGAAGCGCGTGAGCAGATTCGCCTTACACGGAAGCTGTTCGCGAGTCAATAGATTCTCTAGAAACTTCGACGCCTCTCGATTCATAGGTAAAAACTTCGTCAAAACCTCATGCATCTCTGCCAATAAGATTTGTTCATCAATTAATCCTTCCGTTCCAAATCCATTAATGAGTCCAAACATATGGTTAAAAATCATATAATAGGTGATACGCTCATCTACAAGATGGTCTTTGTAAATGTTCCTACTCGCCTTGCCAACCCCAGGCAATTCTGTCTCTAATACTTCTTGCATCGATTCTGAGAAATAGTAGCCTTGATTATCGCGATAAAAAAACTGATCGGGGTATCCGTCTCTAAGAGTGACAACACTATTCTGTTGATGGGCTTCCAAGCCAATTCCGTACTTTAGATAGAGCCATACCATTGGCTTCAATGAAATATCTACATACCGCTTAAACCATTCCAAACTAACTACTTCCAGTGCTTTACCTTCCTTTTGTGCCAGATGGTGAATGATCGTTGCCAACCTACTCTTGTAACCAGGAAGTGGATCTTGCACGAGTGCAGCGATTTGCGTGACTTGCTCTGCATTACTCCCCATAAAGGGATTATCACGCAGGATCACTTCAAATCCCGTTTCTTCCCCCTGATCCAACGTAATCGTGATGTACGCCGGATCAGAGATAAAGCCAAAGCCTGGATACTTGCGACTCACCTCACCGATCCCTGTTTCAAAAAGTTGCTTCGCCTCTAAACCAATCTCCATCTCACTTAACTTATTGATCCGTAAAGAATTCGTAACTTTGATTGGGACGGACAGCTTGAGCATATATTTCTTTTCAGGATGATAAACCGTTCGGAGAGAAGATGTTGCCATATACTCCTCACCCGCTGGTCCCAGGTAAAGAAGCAACCCTTTCTCTATCAAGGATTGTATGGCTACCTGTTCAAGCAACCATTCTGCTTGAAGTGGATGAATCGGGACGATTGAAAATGATGGATCGACATCAGATATCGAAGGAAACTCACCCTTCAGTAATTGCGTAGCGGATTCTTTTAACCCAGATTTTTCGTGAACAATCGACGGATGGGCAGCAAACAAGTGGAGTTGAAACTTCCCGCAACACTCCGGTGCATACAACGCTTGCTTGGCCTCAGGAATTCCTTGCTGACTCTTCGGTGTTGGATGGAACAAGTGACCGAACAAAAGTGCCTGCTCTGCTTCGATGAAGCTTTGTTCCACTCCATATAAAATCTCCGCATTACTTTGGCGAGCCCTAACAAATTTCTCAATGCTTTGGCAGCTTTGAATCATACGCAAGACTAACTCATCTGGAACTGCATTTTCCCCATGCTGAAGCGTTAGTTCTTTAATCAAAAGAACCGCTAATGTCAAATAGTCCGCCTGAACGAAACGAGTACAGTCACCACTTCGGTAGCAAGCTGGATAATGAAACAAATGCCTGCCAGTCACCGAATGATATTTGACACCGACATAGAGGGAAATCCCCTGATGCGGGAGTTCGCAATGAAGGTATGTACCTGTTGCACTCGGCTGTATGATCTTCGTTAGCTGCTTAGTAATCTCGTCTTTTCGATTGATCCACTCGCCCCTACCTGTTTCTCGGAGATAACAATTGAGAAAGCTCTGCATCGTTGCATGCTCTGCGATATGCTTGACTACGAACATGTTACCTCTCCTCTTGCTTGATCCAAATTTTTTATTCAAGCATTGTGACTGACATAACTGGTAAAACGTCCCATAAATAATGTAAACGATTATCATTCTCATTTCAAGTGATAATATTCACCTTGTACAGTTAGGAGAGATAGTCTGACAGAAATTAGTTCCTCCCTCCTACACAAAATGAAAAAAGATGCCGATTCATCAGCATCTTTTTTCTCATGATTAGTCCAACTCTTCCGCATCTACGACGTTGCGACCTTTATCCGCATGTCGCTCGATAGCGAGTTGCACCAGACGATCGATCAGCTCGCTGTAGCTCACACCCGCTGCTTGGAAGAGCATTGGATACATGCTAAACGGCGTAAAGCCTGGCATCGTATTCACTTCATTGATATAGAGCTTGTCGTTTTTCTCATCCCAGAAAAAGTCTATACGGGAAAGGCCAGAGCCATCGAGTGCTTGGAATGCCTGCTTGGCAATTTCCGCGATTTGTTCGGATACATGCTCGGGAACGATGGCAGGAATGGAGAGCTCTGTTCCCGCCCCCTTGTACTTGGCTTCATAATCGTAAAATTCTTTAGCGGCAATGACTTCCCCAACGACAGATGTCATCAGCTCTTCATTCCCCAAAACGCCAATCTCCAACTCACGTGCTTGAACGAACTCTTCCACGATCAATCTACGGTCGAATTTGGCAGCTACCTCTAATGCGTGCTTGAGCTCCTCACGATTTTTCGCTTTGTTAATCCCTACGCTAGAACCCATATTCGCCGGTTTGACGAAACACGGATAGCCGAGTTCACGCTCGATCCGATCCATGACATCGTCCTGGCCTTTTTCCCATTGCGAGCGCAGAAAGCCTACATATTTCACTTGCGGAAGTCCAGCTTGTGCAAAGACGGTCTTCATCATCCATTTATCCATTCCGATAGCGGAAGCCATTACTCCGGTTCCCACGTACGGGATATTCGCCAATTCCAACAATCCCTGGATCGTCCCATCTTCGCCAAATGGTCCGTGAACCACAGGGAAAACAACATCCATTTGCTCATTCATGGCAAACAGCGATCCTTGCTTGTTTGCGATTGCCAGCTCTTGCCCTGTCTCTGTTGTCTCGGGAATGGCTGGCGTTTTTGCCGATAAGCGCAACGCTTCGATCGTATCCGGCAGTTGACCTGCCAGTGTCTCTCCAGTCACCCAAGAGCCATCCAATTGAACGTACACAGGTGTTACCTCATATTTATTTGCATCCGCGGCCTGCATAATGGACATGGCCGTACGCAATGAAACTTCATGCTCTGAGGATTTTCCTCCATAAATAATGCCCAGTCGGATCTTTTGATTTCCCATCTGTGTCATGCTCCTTTCCTCTCCGTACGAAACCGGAGAGTCTACCCAGTTTCTACTCTCTCCTATGCTATGCAAAAGCCCAACATCTGCTCTATTTACCGGGCCGAGCCCGTCATTTAGCATACACAAACCAAACGCCAAAAACAAGAGAAGCAAGTATCACCTGCTCACGTTTTTTCTCATACCCTATAAATAAAATTCCTGTCATGGAGCTATTTTTTGGAGGGATTTCCATGAGAGATTATTTGTTGTTCTGCACATATTGCTCTTCTTACACTTTATTGCACAGCTATGATAAGGAAAGCGGGTCTTTCTTGGGGGAATACTCCCTGCTGCATAACAACTACACCCGAGACCCAATCATCTTGAACAAATTTCTCCTCGCCCATCTCGGTCACACCATCCGTACCATTCCCTCTAAGACGGATGACTACCGTCAAATCATCTGCAATGCCTCACATTTTTTGGAGGATGATATTGACAAGTACGTGGAGGAAAGTCAGCAACGGGCAAAATTCAAGGAGCGTGATCGGAAAAGCGAACGGGAAATCGGTCAGGTACAGCTATATCTGGTCGAGCATCTCTTGTCCCACGAGCTTCAGAACTTAAGCCAGGCCCGCGCTTCTACCCCTGCCGAAGGACAAGTCTTTTTAGGCAAGGAACTGGGGTTCAAGCAGGCTCTCGATCTCGTCAGGCGTGTAAAAAATGACAAGCAATTGTCATGAGCACTTATTTCTTTATTCGAAATGATTCACATTCTTTTGCAACTCTTTCCGCTCGTCGCGCGTATAAAAAGAGAGACGATACAAGCGGGGGGAAAGAACATGTTTGAATACAAATTCGTCCGAGTTGAGCTGTCCTCTTTTCGACGCCAACCAAAAGAAGATTATCAGACCGTTGTCCACGAGCACGCCAAGGAAGGCTGGCGTTTGGTGCAAATCTTTGCTCCAAGCATCGGGGGCGACGGTATGGCCAAATACTTCGAATTGATTTTTGAAAAACCAAAGTCTTAAATCAAACTGAAGCCGAAAAGAAAAACAGCGCCGTATTAACGCGGACGCTGTTTTTCTTTTTCGCTATCGACGATCTCTTACTTCAAAGATGGCAAATTTCAAGTAATGAGCCTCATCAGCTCCACTGATTTGCGGATGATCCTTGCCCGCGCCTCGCCATTCAATCAGGCGCAATATCTTTTTGGCATCGACTGCTGCCTCTTGAATCGTTTGCAGGAACAACTCAGGTGACATATGGTACGAGCAAGACGCGGTAACGAGAAATCCGCCTGGACGAACGAGCTTCATCCCGTTTAAGTTAATGTCTTTGTAACCGCGGCAAGCGCCTTTCACTGCTCCACGCGATTTCGCGAACGCTGGTGGGTCAAGAATGACCACATCCCAGTTCTTGCCTGCCTCTACATTTTCACGCAAGTAATCAAACGCATTGGCCACCACAAAATCAACGCGATGCAAGAAGCCATTGAGTGTAATGTTTCGCTTCGCTGTTTCGATGGCATGGTCGGAAATATCGAGGGCTGTCACTTTTTTCGCACCGTGCTTGCAAGCATTTAGGGTAAAGGAACCAGTGTGTGTAAAGCATTCCAATACCTCAGCGCCATCCCAAAACGGATTTTTGACCACTTTACCACGCTTGTCTACAGTCACCTGCTTTGTCTCGCCGTCTACTTCCATGCTCGTCAGGGTAATGCCGTGCTTTTCGCCCCAGCCTTTCATCAAAGGCGCGATGGACGCACGATTTTCCCGCTGATCATAGAAAAAGCCCGTCTTTTGCCCCTCTACGATATCCACATAGTATTTCAATCCGTTTTCTTCGATCAATACCTCACGCGGACACTCTCCGTACAGGACTTCTTTGCCTTGTGTCAGCCCTTCCAGTTCACGGACATGTACATCATTGCGCAAATAAATACCAGTCGGTGCAAATACCTCTACCAGTGCATCTCGAATCCAATCGATTCGCTTCTCCATCCCCAATGAGAGGACTTGGACAACCAATGTGTCTTCGTAGCGGTCAACGATCAGTCCTGGCAAAAAGTCTGCTTCCCCGTAAATGACGCGGCAAGCTCGTGGGTTATCCACAAATCTCGTCCGGAATTCTGCCGCCTGCTTGATTTTGCGCAAGAAAAAGTCGTAGTTGATCTCTTCCTTTTGGTCGTAGCTCAAAATGCGCACGATCATTTGTGAAGCTGGGTTGATGTAGCCCTTTGCCAAAAAATGCCCTTTGTGATTGGTGACCTCGACGATTTCACCTGGTTCTATATCCCCTTGAATTTCTAATACCTCTGATTGAAAAATCCACGGATGTCCTACTTCTAGCCGCTTTTTCCGATGTTGATTTAATAGCACACGTGCCATGCAGCTATTCCTCCTCTTTGTCATGCTTGCCCTTGTACAGGCATAGCGTTATAGTAACTTGCTAAAAATGGACAGGGAGGAACGTATCTTGTGATAGTCTCCATCCTCGCCCCTTTTACCTTTGGGCTCACTTTTTTTCTTTTCGGTATGTACGCCATGCGCTCCGGCTTTCAAAACCTCGCCGGCAAAAAAATGGAAGAATGGATGGGGCGCTTTACACGTACCCCGCTCCATAGCTTCTGGATTGGTCTCTTCGCTACTTTTGTCTTGCAAAGCTCCAGTGCGGTAACCGTCCTGACGATTGGGCTGACGAACGCAGGCATCATCCAGTTCACACAAACCGTCGGCATCATATTGGGAACCAATCTGGGCACGACAGTGACAACGGAGCTGGTTGCGCTCAAGCTCGAGTCCTTTGCCATCCCCATGCTTCTCATCGGAGTCGCTCTATGGCTGATGCCGCGCCGAAACATTCGTTGCATTGGTCTTGTTGTCGCCGGCTTCGGACTGATCTTCCTCGGTATCGATACATTGAAAATCATGGGGAAGCCTTTGGAGCAGTCTGAGACGTTTCGTTCGCTTTTTCTGGAGAGCAGCCATTCCATCTGGATCGGTTTGATTACCGGGATCATTTTCACCGCTCTCATCCATAGCGGTTCCGCTACGACCGTAATCACGATGGGCCTGCTCAGTCATCAAATTCTTTCGATGGAAACGGCACTCGCCATCGTATTGGGCGCGAATGTCGGGACTTGCTTTACCGCTGTCATCGCTGCGATTGGCACGAATACGGCATCCAAACAGGTCGCATGGTGCCATACGCTCTTCAACGTCGCAGGCGCGATTGTTTTTTTACCGTTTCTTTCCCAGCTTGCCCTCGTCAGTGCATTTTTAACGGATAGTCCTTCTATGCAGATCGCCCATTCACAGACTATCTTCAATCTCATCTGCTCGTTGGTCGCGCTGCCATTCGTCCCGCAGATAGCCCGGTTTATTCAATGGCTGATCCCTGATAAGCGTCGTCCTACTGACCTCACCTTTAGAAAGAAAATGGTATCAAGTAGATGGAAGTAATGACGCCTGCCACGATCATTGCGACACTGGACGCTGCCGTTTGAACAGGAGAAACACGGTTCAAGCTAGCCGTACCAATGGCGTGTGCACTCGTACCGATGGCGATCCCGATTGCCCAATCATCCGTGATCTTACCCCATTTGAGAACAGGACGGGCAATCATGACACCGACCATCCCCGTCAACGCGGTAAAAAAGGCTGCAAGTGCAGGTTCCCCACCTATGGAACGACTCAGCTCCAACGCAATCGGAGTGGTCACGGATTTGCTAAGCATGCTTTTGTATACGAGCTCATCTGAACCCAGAAACCAATGAACCCCGATAACGACGAAAATCGCAACGGCACAGCCTGCACATACACCAAGCAAAACACCGCGCCAAATATGAGCAAACTCCTTGATCTGTTTAGCCAGCGGAATAGCGAGTGCAACCGTTGCAGGGCCAAGCCAAAAGGAAATCCACTGGCCACCGGCAGTAAATGCCTCCCAATCGCCGCTAAACGCCCACCACATGGTCCAGACCAAGACCACAGCCACCAGAAGAGGCTGCAATCGTTGAAATCGAGCGTTGATCATTGTTGCACCTTTGTACCCTGCTACCGATACCAAAATGGCGAAAAATTGACTAAGCATCCAGAGTCCTCCCCTCTTGCTGCAAGGACGATTCTGATTTTTGTTTATGATGCTTCAAATACCATTGTACAACCACACCAGTCACAAGCATGACTAGCAATGGACCGAGAACCATCGATAGTATGATTGGCAATGGATTTTGCGTGAATACGTTTAAATAGGAAGCAACTCCGACAATGATCGGTACGAAAAAGAGCAACATATGTCGAATCAAAAAAGTACCGGCTTGTTCCACCCAATCCATTCGTATCCATCCCATACACAGTCCCAGTGTTAACAGCAGCATTCCCACCAGGTTACCGGGCAGGGGAATATGCAGCCATTTGCTCGCAGCTACGCCTACCCCATAAAAAGCCAACAGGATGACGATTCCCTTAACAAATTTCATTTTGCTAATCTCCTCCCCGCTCCCTATCCTCTCTCTATAGGAACATCAGCATGCAGGACGGAAAAAGCCCGGCCTTTCCTCGGCCAGGCTTTTCTTTCGTATTAGTATCCGCTGCCTGTTGTTTTTGCTCCAGTTACAATGGAAACACCGGAACTCGTACCGACACGGCTCGCGCCTGCTTCGATCATCGCAACCGCTGCTTCGCCGTCACGAACACCACCAGACGCTTTTACGCCTACATTTGGTCCTACAATTTTACGCATCAGGGCGATATCTTCAACCGTTGCTCCACCTGTTGAAAATCCTGTGGAGGTTTTTACGTAATCAGCACCAGCCTCTACGGAGAGCTTGCACGCGACTACTTTTTCTTCTTCGGTCAAAAGGCAAGTTTCCAGAATCACCTTCAAGAGAATATCGCCAGCAGCTTGCTTCACAGCAGCGATGTCTTTTTTGACAGTTTCCAGATCGCCGGATTTCAGGGCACCTACGTTCAGTACCATATCTACCTCAGTCGCTCCCTTTGCAATCACATCGCGGGTTTCGGCTGCTTTTGACTCGATAGTGCTCGCTCCCAGAGGGAATCCGATAACCGTGCACACTTTCACATCAGAGCCTGCCAGGAGTTCAGCAGAGCGTTTTACCCAATAAGGGTTTACGCATACAGACATGAAGTCGTGCTCTCTTGCTTCTTGGCACAGCTTGTCAATCATCTCTTGTGTAGCATCAGGCTTCAACAGTGTGTGGTCGATATATTTGTTCATGTTCATAGAACTACACCTCTATCCCTAATTGTTCGAATGCAAGACGAAAAATGCTGTCATTGTTACGGTATCCTCGTTGCAGTTGCAAATCCCAAGCTTCCTTTGCTGGATGCCAATGAACATCATTGATTTCTTCTAGCTGTACGGTGATCTCTGTGTTGTAAGCTTCCACCAAATAATAATGAACTTCTTTGTCGATGGATTCGCCCGACACCGGATGCGTATACACGTAGGTGATCATGTCGAGCTTGGACCCCAATCGTCCTGCTACGCCTGTTTCTTCCAAAACTTCGCGCAGAGCCGTTTCTTCGATGGTCTCGCCCATCTCCTGCTTCCCTTTTGCGAGAGTTACTTTGCCATAGCGGTCTTCAATCAATAGGAGCATGTACTCTGTGTCTTGCTTCTGGTATACAACGCCTCCTGCCGATATCTCCCTCATATAGCTCGCTCCTTCAGGTAAGGCAGCGCCTCTGTTTCTACTACGCGAACAAAAGTCCCTTTGCAGTATTCCGAGCCTGGTTCATCCAGTCTGACCTTGCAAATCTTGCCGATCATGCTCTCATCGCCAGGGAAGACGACGTTCAGGTAGTTGTCCGAATAGCCCATCAGAAGACCGCTATCAGGTGCTTCTTTATATGGACGCTCCGGAATGACTTCCAGTACATCCCCTACGAATTTCGTGGAGTATGCCAAGGTCAATTCCTGATTGAGCTCCAGAAGCTTCGCTACGCGCTCGTTCTTTTCCTCATCAGGAATTTGATCTGTCATACGCGCTGCTGGTGTACCTGTACGCATGGAGTACGGGAATACGTGCATCTCGGCAAAACCGATTTTCTTCATAAACTCGTATCCGTTCCAGAATTGCTCTTCGGTCTCACCCGGGAAGCCTACGATGACGTCTGTTGTAATCGCTGCTCCTGGCAATGCTTCGCGTACTTTGACCATTCTTTCGTAAAACTCAGCAGTCGTATACTTGCGGCGCATGCGTTTCAACACTTCGTCATCGCCCGCTTGCAGCGGTACATGCAGATGGCGCACGACACGATCAGAGTTATTGATGACCTCGATCACTTCATCGGTGATTTGGCTCGCTTCGATCGAACTGATGCGGATGCGCTTGAGGCCTTCCACTTGATGAAGGTCAATCAACAGCTTGGCCAAATTGTAGTCTTCCAAATCCTCGCCGTATCCACCCGTATGAATCCCAGTCAAAACGATTTCCAGATAGCCTGCTTCCACCAGCTTTTGAGCCTGTTCGACGACGCTTTCCGGTTTGCGGGAACGCATCAGACCGCGCGCCCAAGGAATAATACAAAACGTACAAAAGTTGTTGCAGCCCTCTTGAATCTTGAGGGAAGCACGTGTGCGATCCGTAAAGTTAGGAACATCCAGCTCTTCGAATTCGCGAGCTTTCATAATGTTGCCTACTGCGTTGATCGGCGTGCGTTCTGTACGAATTTGATCCACGTACTCGATCAGCTTTTCGCGCCCTTGTGTACCAACTACGATATCTACACCGGGAATTTGCGCAATCTCACTTGGAGAGGTTTGCGCATAGCAGCCAGTTACGGCAACAATCGCCTCAGGATTACGGCGAATCGCACGACGAATCACTTGGCGGCTCTTCTTATCTCCCGTGTTCGTAACCGTACAAGTATTAATGACGTAAACATCTGCTTCATCTTGTTCAAAGTCAACTCTCTCGTAGCCGTCTGCCTTGAACAATTGCCAGATGGCCTCTGTTTCATAGCTGTTTACTTTACAGCCCAATGTATGAAAAGCAACGGTAGACATTGCCATTCCTCCTTTTCCGTGAAAAACGTCTCGACGTTTTTCATAAAAGTGGATGTGACCGCTTGCGGTCAACGAAACGGTCATGACCGTTTCGTTCCTGCTCATCCTTTGCGAAGTGATGAAGCCTCTCGTTCAAACTGATAGGAAGCGCAGGCCAAAACGTACTGGCTTGCCGTTTCCGTGCGCAAAATGCGCGGGCCGAGGGAAACCGTCAGGAACCCTTTGCTCTCTGCTTGGGCCACTTCCTCAGGGGAGAAGCCTCCCTCCGGTCCAACGAGGACGAGAAGTGAATCGCCCGCAGTCATCTCTTCTAGCACTTGATGAATCGTTGTACTGCCTTCTTTTTCATAGGCAATTGCGCAATGAGTATACGACTGGCTAGCTTGAAGTATCTCACGAAATGAAACAGGAGATAAAAGCTCTGGCAAAACAGCACGATGAGACTGTTCAGCAGCCTCCTTGACAATTTTGCGCCAACGCTCCAGTTTTTTCGCTTCTTTTTTGGCGTCCAGCTTTACAATGGTTCGCTCAGAAGAAAACGGAAAAAAAGAGTACGCCCCAAGTTCCGTCCCCTTTTGCAAAATCCACTCCAGCTTCTCACCTTTTGGAAGCCCCTGACCAATTGTGACTCGGATCGGCAGTTCTCGTTCTTCTTGAAGCATTTCCATTACTTCTGCCCGTACTTCCTTGGCAGAAAGATAGACAAGCTTGGCCCGTGCCGACTTGCCCGCTCCATCAGAAACGATGATTTCTTCGCCTTCCCGAGCACGCATTACATTTACGATATGATGTACATCGTCTCCGACAATCGTTAGCTCATTCTCAGTAAAGGAATGTGGCTCGACAAAATATCGTTGCATCTCGCCAACCCCACTATTCTATCGTTTTTTTGCTACAATTGCTACCCAGTCATCGATGAAAATGGTTTCCACGACCTCAAGACTTGAAGCCGCCAACGCCGCTTTCACATCCGCTTCACGTGCAGCAATAATACCTGACGAGATAAAGGTGCCACCTGGCTTCAACACCCGGAATACATCGTCGGTGAAACGCACGATGACTTCTGCCAAAATGTTAGCCACGACCACTTCCACCTGCTCTTCGATGCCGTCTAGCAAGTTGTTTTGTCTCACGTTGATATGCTCATGCACACCATTCAATTCGGTATTGGCCTGTGCAGAGCGTACGGCTACTTCATCCAAGTCCATCGCTAGCACATCTTTTGCTCCGAGCTTGATAGCAGCAATACTCAAAATAGCTGTGCCTGTCCCAACATCATACACTTGGTCGCCTTTTGCCATATACTTCTCGAGTGCACGCAGACAAAGGATGGTCGTCGGATGTGTACCTGTTCCAAACGCCATGCCTGGGTCCATCTCGATAATGATCTCATCTGGATGCTTCGGCTCGTACTCTTCCCAGACTGGCTTAATGGTCATGCGATCAGACACATGAACCGGTTTGTAATATTTTTTCCAGGCGTGGGCCCATTCATCTTCGTGGACATCGTTTACAGCAATGGATGCCTTACCGATATCCAGACCGTACTCGATCAACTGCGCCAATTGCTCTTTCAGCTCTTCTACAACGTCAAGCAACTCGCTGCTGTCAACCGGCAGGTATGCTTTAACGAATACGCCCTCGGCTGGAAAATCATCAGGAGAAAGCTGGTAGATTTCGCCAAAGGGGGTATCCCACTCACGATAAAGCACCTCCGGGTCTTCAATTACGACACCATTGGCACCCAACTCATACAAGAGGCTTGACACCGCCTCCGTAGCCTCCGCTGTAGTATGGATACTGATTTCTGACCATTTCACGAATCTACCACTCCCCACATAAGCTCCCAATCGGGCTTTTCATTTAATCGACTTCGCTACATGAAACTTTAGGCAAAAAGCGGACAAAAACCGCGACGGATTACTCGCCGCGGAATGCCCGTTTCATTTTTTCGAAAAAGCTTTCGTCTTCTCCCCCATGCTGTCCTGGCTTTTCTCCAGACAGTTCGGCGAGCTCACGCAACAATTCCTTTTGTTTATCGCTCAGCTTGGTCGGCGTAATGACGCGCACTTTCACATGCTGATCACCACGGCCGTTTCCACGCAAATGCGGAACACCTTTTCCACGCAAGCGGAAGAATGTTTCTGTTTGGGTACCCGCCGGGATCTTCAACTTCACGCGACCATCGACAGTCGGCACTTCGATCTCATCTCCAAGTGCTGCCTGTGCGTAAGTAAGCGGAACCTCACAGTAAATATCATTTCCTTCACGCTCAAAAAACTCATGACTCTTCACACGCAATACGACGTACAAATCTCCAGAAGGTCCACCGTTTGCGCCCGGTTCTCCCTCACCTGTTACGCGCAATTGTGCTCCATCGTCCACACCCGCTGGGATGTTGAGATGAATTTTGCGGCGTATTTTGACACGTCCACTGCCTCGGCAAGTTGAACATTTTTCTTTGACAACTTTCCCTTTGCCTTCGCAAGTCGAGCAAACACGGCGATTGACGATTCGGCCGAATGGTGTGTTCGCCACCACTTCTTGTTGTCCTGTACCACTACAAGTCTTACATGTATCGACACCGGAACCAGGCTTCGCGCCAGAACCAAGGCATGTATCGCATTCTGCTTCTTTTGGAATTTCCACGTCGGTTTCTTTTCCAAAAATCGCGTCGATAAAGTCAATGCTGAGGCCAAATTGCAGGTCAGATCCTTTGCGCGGTGCATTTGGATTCGAACGTCTGCCGCCACCACCGAAGAACATATCAAAAATATCTCCGAAGCCGCCCATGCCTGACCCATCAAAACCTCCGCCACCGAAGCCCTGATTCGGGTCTTGGTGACCGAAACGGTCATATTGCGCACGCTTTTGTGGCTCGGACAGGATGTCGTACGCATCCTTTACTTCTTTGAACTTTTCTTCCGCGTCAGCCTCTTTATTTACATCGGGATGGTACTGACGTGCCAGCTTGCGATACGCTTTTTTGATTTCATCAGCGTCCGCTTCCTTTGCTACGCCAAGAACCTCGTATAAATCACGTTTCATCTCCTACATCACTCCCATGACAGTCAACTGTTATCATAGCATGTGACAGACTTGAAAAAAAGTCAAAGTCAGCATTCCGTGACTTTGACTTTCATGGGTCACATCGTGGGAAGTGAGGGAAGAAATCTCTCCCCTCACAGTTCCAGCGTGTTACTTTTTATCGTCTACCACTTCGTAGTCAGCATCAACGACATTGTCTTTCTTCGGCTCTTGACCTTCAGCGCCGCCTTGAGCTGCTTGTGCTTGAGCAGCCTGCTCATAGAGCTTCACCGAAATTTGTTGGATGATCTCGGACAGTTCATCTTTCGCTGTCTTGATCTCTTCGATGTTGCCGCCTTCCAGAGCAGCTTTCACTTTATCTTTCGCAGTGTTAGCGCGATCGATTTCAGCTTGGTCGATCTTGCCTTCTACTTCTTTCAGTGTTTTCTCAGTCGTGAATACGAGTTGGTCAGCTTCGTTGCGAACTTCTACTTGCTCTTTGCGTTGTTTGTCCGCTTCTGCATTCAACTCAGCATCTTTTACCATGCGATCGATATCATCGTCGGACAGACCCGAGTTAGAAGTGATCGTGATACGTTGCTCTTTACCTGTACCCAGATCTTTTGCACGTACGTTTACGATACCGTTCGCGTCAATATCGAAGGAAACTTCGATTTGCGGGATGCCGCGTGGCGCTGGCGGGATATCGGACAGGTTGAAGCGACCGAGAGATTTATTGTCGTTCGCCATTTGACGCTCACCTTGGAGAACGTGGATTTCTACAGATGTTTGATTGTCAGCAGCTGTAGAGAACACTTGGGATTTGCTTGTTGGGATCGTCGTGTTACGATCGATCAGCTTGGTGAATACGCCACCCAATGTTTCGATACCGAGAGACAGTGGAGTTACGTCGAGAAGAACGACGTCTTTCACGTCACCAGTCAGTACGCCTGCTTGAACAGCCGCTCCCAGTGCTACTACTTCGTCTGGGTTTACACCTTTATGTGGTTCTTTCCCTGTAAACTTCTTGATTGCTTCTTGTACCGCTGGGATACGAGTAGAACCACCAACCAGGATAACGCGATCCAGTTCGCTCGGAGTCAGACCAGCGTCTTTCAGCGCTTGACGAGTTGGGCCCATCGTACGCTCAACCAAATCAGCGGAGATCTCTTCGAATTTTGCGCGAGTCAGGTTCATCTCCAAGTGTTTTGGACCTGTTGCATCTGCTGTAATGAACGGCAGAGAAATGGTCGTAGTCAGAACACCGGACAGGTCTTTCTTCGCTTTTTCCGCAGCGTCTTTCAAACGTTGTTGTGCCATACGATCCTTGGATAGATCGATGCCATGTTCTTTTTTAAATTCACTCACCAGGTAGTTCATAACAACATCGTCAAAGTCGTCTCCACCCAGCTTGTTATCACCGGAAGTCGCTTTTACTTCGAAGAAGCCGTCGGACAATTCGAGAATAGATACGTCAAAGGTACCGCCGCCCAAGTCGAATACGAGAACGGTTTGATCTTCTGTTTTCTCCATACCGTATGCAAGAGCAGCTGCCGTTGGTTCGTTCACGATACGCAGTACTTCCAGACCAGCGATTTTACCAGCGTCTTTTGTCGCTTGGCGTTGGCTGTCATTGAAGTATGCTGGAACCGTAATCACTGCCTGCGTCACAGGTTGACCAAGGTAGCTTTCCGCGTCTGCTTTCAACTTTTGCAGAATCATAGCAGAAATCTGCTCAGGCGAGTATGCATTCCCTTCAAGCGTTTCTTTATGAGCAGTACCCATGTGGCGCTTGATGGAGATTACGGTATTGTCTGGATTGGTGATCGCTTGGCGTTTTGCCGCTTCCCCAACGATGCGCTCGCCGTTTTTAAATGCTACTACAGATGGTGTAGTGCGGTTACCTTCCGCATTGGCAATAACGACTGGCTCTCCGCCTTCCATTACTGCTACACAAGAGTTGGTTGTTCCCAAGTCAATTCCGATTACGCGACTCATACAAAATGTCCTCCTAACACTATACGTCTAGTGAATTTACTTTTTTTGAGATTACTCGTTCACTTGAACCATCGCCGGACGAACGACGCGGTCTTTGAACATATATCCTTTTTGCAGCTCGGCTACCACAACGCCTGAGTCAAACTCAGGGTCTTGTGTTTGCATAACCGCCTGGTGGATGTGAGGGTCAAATGTTTTTCCTTTTGCCTCGATTGCAGCCAAGCCTTCTTTATCGAAAACTTGGACCATCTGACGGTATACCATGCTTACACCCTCCAAGAGGGAGTCTACTGTCATGGATTCCTTGTCAGCGGCAAGTGCTCGCTCGAAGTTATCGAGAACTGGCAGAAGCTCTTCCACGATTTTAAGAGAAGCGTATTTAGCCAGATCTTCCTGCTCTTTGCGAACACGGCGGCGGAGGTTATCCATATCGGCCATAGCACGCAGCATGCGGTTTTGGTGATCCTCAGCCTGAGCCTGCCAGTGAGCAGCCTCTTGCTCCCAGTTCATCTCGGATGTTTCTGCTTGGTCTGCATCCTTTGCTACTTGTTCTTCCTCGAGAGTCGGGTCTTGCGTTACTTTTTCCTCGCTCAACGTCACTACCTCCTGGCGGCTTTCCCCAGTCAAAAGACTGTTTAGCCATTCACTCCATTTATTTCTCAAACTGCGAAGTCAGCATGCGCGATAGGCCTTCCGCCAAATGGTTGAGCACAGTAATGACCTTGCCGTATTCCATTCGTGTCGGCCCAAGTATCCCCACCATTCCTACTGGCTTGCCTCCAAGCGAATAAGAAGTGGTAATAATACTGCATTGCTTAATCGCGTCTAGCTGGTTTTCCTGTCCGATGCGTACCGTGAGACCATCACCCTGCATGCCGATCACATTCATCAGTTGATCGTGCTGCTCTAATAGCTCGAGAATATCCTTGACTTTATCTACGTCTCGGAATTCCGGCTGGTTCATGATCTTGGTCGCACCGCGTAAGTATACTCGTTCTTCTTCTTGTGTCAGCGAGTTGTTGAGGAGCTGAAGAATCTCTTCATACTGCTCCGTATGACGCTGCATTTCACCGGAAATCTCTTGATAAAGACGTTGCCGAAGTTGCCATAGTGGCACGTCGGACAGCTTTGCATTCAACAGATTGACGAGTCTCTCGATTTCCCCAGCACCAATCCCTTCTGGAAGATCGATCAGCTTGTTCTCCACTCGTCCGGTATGCGTCACCACAATCGCGACAGCCTGTGCAGCATTGAGAGGAACGATTTGAATATGTTTTAACCGATGCTCAAAAATCTCTGGACCCAAGACAATCGCCGTGTAGTTTGTCAGCTGAGAGAGAATTTGGGCAGTGTACTCTACCACTTGTTCTGCGTGGAGAATACGTTCGGCAAACAACTGTTTTAGTTTACCCAACTCAGCATCCTCCAAAAGATGAGGCTGAATCAAGTTATCAACGTAGAAGCGATATCCTTTTGTAGAAGGAACACGTCCCGCCGATGTGTGGGGCTGTTCTAAGTACCCCAGCTCTTCCAAGTCAGACATCTCGTTGCGTATCGTTGCTGAAGAGAATCCGATGTCCTCCCGTTTGGAAATGGTTCGGGAGCCAACAGGTTCGGCAGAATGAATGTAATTATCGACAATCGCATTTAAAATCATTTGTTGACGGTCTGATAACATGGATGTCGCTCGCCTCCTGTTGGATTGTTAGCACTCATGCTTATCGAGTGCTAAATCTATATACTAAGGTATCAATAGTAGAAGGATTTGTCAACGAACTTGAGCTAGTTCCAGAGACAAAAAATCTCATTTTTCGCGAGTTTCGCTTTGTACTTAACGGAGAAAGCGCGCAAATACCTCATTTCCGAGCGGAAGCCCCTGTTTCGTCAGCTTCAAAAACCCGTCCTTTTCTTCCAGCATTCCTTTGGCTACCTCTTCTTCTATTATTGTCCCAAAAACATCATGAACCGTTGCGCCAAAGCGGGAGGCAAACGCCGAAAGGTCAACTCCTTCTCTCAACCTCAGCCCCAAAATCATCTGTTCCTCCATGGCATCCTCGCGCGGTACCTCGAATTGTTCTACACGCGGCAACCCTTCCTTGCACTTCTGCATGTAAATCGCTAGCGGGCCAGCATTTACGTGTCGGTGGCCACACACATAGCCGTGGGCACCTGCACCCAACCCATAGTATTCACGATTGAGCCAATAGGTTTTATTATGTTTGCTCTCGAAGCCTGGTTTTGCAAAATTGCTGATTTCATACTGCTTGTACCCGTGACGCTCCATCTCTTCTATTAATACCATGTACATCTCAAGCTCTGTCTCTTCAGATGGCAGTGGTAGCTGATCCTTCTGGTAGAGCGTGTGGAACAACGTGTTTTCCTCCACCTTGAGACTGTACGCGGAGAAATGGGTGGTACCTAGCCCAAACGCCTTGTCCAACGTCTGGCGGAAAATGTCCAGTGTCTGATCCGGCAATCCAAACATCAGGTCGATGCTGAAGTTGTCGAAGCCGACTTTTTTCGCATTATCGATACTGCGGTACACAGCTTCCTGGTCGTGGATTCGTCCTAGTCGTTTTAAGAGCGCGTCGTCAAAGGACTGTACACCAAAGCTCAGACGATTGACACCCAGCTCACGCATGATCCGCAGCTTTTCCACGTCTGTCGTTCCCGGATTGGCTTCCATCGAGAACTCGATATCATCCGCCCAGTACCTGCCCAATTGCTTTTGTACGATTTCCAAAAACGCGCGCATTTGGGCATGATCGAGAAACGTAGGCGTCCCTCCGCCGACAAAAATCGTTTTTACCTGCTCGATCGGCTGTTGGCTGAAGGTGATCTCCATTTCGCTTTTCAATGCGTCTAAGTAATCCCAAATGAGCTGTGGATTGTTCGTCACAAATGAGTTGAAGTCACAGTAGTAACATTTATTCGTACAAAAGGGAATGTGAATGTAAACCGATTGTGGCATCATGTCCCTTTCCCTCCTAAATTAATAAAATGAAAAGTCAAAAAGTCGGCTTTTCAGCACCGAGAAAGTGACGAGAACCTGAAGAAGGAGGAGCGGAGTGTAGGTGACCTACATGAGCACCGGACTTCAAAGGTGAACACCATTTTCGATGCCAAATCAACTTTCATAAATGTCTTCGTGATCAAAAGCCGACTTTTTGACAACCTCTTTAATGGAAAAGACCTGACACAAGGTCAGGCCTACTTCTTATCATCCATGCGCAATACAGCCATAAACGCCTCTTGTGGAACCTCTACGGAACCGACAGACTTCATGCGCTTCTTTCCTTCTTTTTGCTTTTCGAGCAACTTGCGCTTACGCGAGATGTCCCCGCCGTAACATTTGGCAAGAACGTTTTTACGCAACGCACTGATCGTTTCACGAGCGACAACCTTCTGTCCGATGGTCGCTTGAATCGGCACCTCGAATTGCTGACGTGGAATCAGTTCCTTCAGTTTTTCGCAGATGACTTTTCCACGAGGATAAGCCGTGTCTTTGTGTACGATAAACGACAGAGCATCCACCACTTCGCTGTTGAGGAGAATATCCATTTTCACCAGCTTGGAAGCTTTGTACCCAGCTAGCTCGTAGTCAAAGGATGCGTAGCCTTTTGTACCCGACTTCAGCATGTCAAAGAAATCGTAAACGATCTCTGACAAAGGCATGTCGTACTTCAGCTGCACACGGGTCTCACCCATATACTGCATGTCAAGAAACTCACCGCGTTTACCTTGGCACAACTGCATAACATCACCGACGTATTCTTTCGGCACCATGACTGTCGCCGTAACGTAAGGCTCCTCGACCATTTCGATCTTTTGCGCTTCCGGCATTTTGGACGGGTTGTCGATTTCGAATACTTCGCCGTTCGTTTTGGTAATGCGGTAAATAACGCTCGGCGCGGTGGTAATCAAATTAATGTTGAATTCCCGTTCGATCCGCTCCTGGATGATCTCCATGTGCAGAAGTCCCAAGAAACCGCAACGGAAACCAAAACCAAGTGCTTGGGAAGTCTCCGGTTCAAACTGCAGGGACGCATCGTTTAGCTGGAGCTTTTCCAATGCATCGCGCAGATCGTTGTACTCGTTCGTTTCGATTGGGTACAAACCGCAGAAAACCATCGGGTTGATCTTCCGGTAACCAGGTAGCGGTTCAGAAGCAGGGCGACTTGCATCTGTAATGGTATCCCCCACACTGGTGTCTCCCACTGTTTTAATGGAAGCAGCTACGTAGCCTACATCTCCAACCGTCAATTCTTCTACTTGCGTTTGGCGTGGTGTCGATGTACCAATTTCGGTAACCTCAAACGACTTGCCAGTCGCCATCATCTTGATCTTCATACCCTTTTTCAAGGTTCCGTTGATGACACGGATGGAGGCAATAACGCCACGATACGCATCAAAATAGGAGTCGAAAATCAAAGCTTGCAGAGGTGCATCCGGGTCTCCCTCTGGAGCAGGTACTTTTTGTACAACGGCTTCCAGTACTTCTTTAATTCCGATACCTGCTTTGGCAGAAGTCAGAACTGCATCGCTGGCATCCAGACCGATCACGTCCTCAACCTCTTGCTTCACACGCTCAGGCTCTGCACTCGGCAGGTCGATCTTGTTCACAACTGGAATGATCTCCAGGTTGCTGTCCAACGCTAAATACACGTTAGCCAAAGTCTGGGCCTCGATCCCTTGTGCCGCATCCACGACGAGAATAGCTCCTTCACAGGCAGCCAAACTGCGGGATACTTCATACGTAAAGTCGACGTGTCCAGGGGTGTCAATCAGGTGGAGAATGTATTCCTCACCGTCATCTGCTTTATAGTTCAAACGCACGGCATTCAGCTTAATCGTAATCCCGCGCTCTTTTTCCAGCTCCATCGTGTCAAGAAACTGGGCTTCCATCTCACGTGCAGTCAAAGCACCGGTCAGCTCCAAAATGCGGTCTGCCAGCGTTGACTTTCCATGGTCAATGTGGGCGATGATGGAAAAATTTCGTATCCTTTTTTGTCTTTCACGACGATCCATGTGTTGTTCGTTCCCTCCCACGCGAATCCGTTCAAACGTTCAGATTGCGCCTCGCAAAAAATACACTAACAGTAATTATAACAAACCGATGATATAAAGAGCAACCAAAGAGAATCGGGCATTTGCCTCCTTTTTCTCGTATCCAAACTTTTCCTGTGCTAAAGTGGTAAATAGTATGGGGTAGTTGGTGTTACCATTTGTCAAAACGGCGGTGCTTTCAACGAGCTGACTCATTTTCATATGCATGTCATCCCACGATTTCATCATGACGGGTTCGCGTGGAGTGATCCTTTGTATGCGCATGGAGCTGAAACGCGCCTTGCAGCTACTCGTATAAAAATGGCGAAAGCATTAACTGATCTATTAGGTTCTACCGCCGTGAACACAAAGAAAGAAACGGAGAATGATCAAAGTGAACAGCGTTGACTCTTGCTTGCATTGCTTAACGATATCGGATACTCCCGGACTCATTGCCTTATCTGATTCTGTAGGTTGGGATTACGACGAATCGGAAATTCGCACAATTCTGTCTATCGGCACCGTATTCGGTCACAAAGATGCGACTGGCACTCTACTTTCAAGTGCGGCTATCATCCCATACGATGACAAGCTTGCGAGCATCGGTATGGTAATCGTCCATCCCTCGTCACAAGGCAAAGGGTATGGCCGCCAGCTCATGCAGGCGTGCATGGCGTCTGTTTCTACCGATACAACGATCATGCTCATTGCAACTCCAGAAGGAGAACCATTGTACAAAACCCTAGGGTTCCAGACAGTGGATCGTATTCGAAAGTTTATTGCTGAACGCTTTGTAACTGAAGCACCACTGCAAAACGAAGCCAATGACGAATTTGAAATTGGACCAATGGAGTTGGACGATTTCTCGAGCGTGGTTGAATTGGACAAAGCAGCACTAGGTAGCAGACGCACTCATTTTCTCGAGACACGCATAGGACAAGCTACTACCTGTCTGGTAGCCAAAAATCGCTCCGGCAAGATTATCGGATATGGCTTCGCCGTTCAAGGCCCGGTCAATCTTATCGCGGGGCCGATCGTCGCAGAAAATGCCATCATGGCTGAACACATCCTGTTCAAGCTGACGCAACATCATACGGGACGTGTGCGGATAGACGTACCGGATGAACAAGCAGCGTTTCACGCTTATTTGGAGAAAAACGGCTTCACACAGGTTTCTCATCCCCCAGTGATGGTTGCGAATGCTGATAACCTGCCACGCCGTGCTGGGACGTACTGGGCGATAGGCGCTCAAATATACGGATAGACATCCATAGCTAAAAACGGACCTTCTGTTAAGAAAAGGTCCGTTTTGTCATTCTTACTTTGTTTTTGATCGATTGTGAACTTGCTCCAGCACTTTAGGTGGAAACAGTTTTTGCAGGCTGCTCTGGTAGTTGCTGCCGTCCTCAGGCATTTGGAAGTCCGTTACCCGATAAGCATTTCCATTGTAGACGATATGAAAGACCATCGGTGCACTGAGCGCGGAAGAATTGCTTCCCGTTATTTTCACCCAAGCGTATACGGTTCGCTTCGCCGCATCTGGCGCTTCCACTCCGAGGAGCTCGACGTTAATCTCGCGTTGTTTTCCCAGCCACCCCAGCTCATCGCTTTCCGTCTCCAAATACTGCTGAATGATAGGCCCGACCAGTTGACGATTCGCAGGTGCTATCCCTTTTTTCACCTCTACAAACACCTGTCCGAGATGCTTGCCTCCCGATCTTACTTCCAGCTTCCATTTTCCCGGTTCAGGTAACACGATCCCTGATGGAAAATGACCATCTGCATCGTATAACGGGTCCATAACCTCGTAGCTGCCCAATGACAGACGGGTCCCATCGGTGTTGTAAGCAGTGATCTCTACTTTTTGTGCAAAGTCCCCATTTAACAGCCATATCACCCGCTGCGTCTGCCCTTCGTAGAAACCGTCCTGATCTGTCATGATGCGGATAGGCTTTTCTCCCAAATAAGAAAAGGACTGATTGTCGTAAGTGGAAGACAACGAAGGCGACAACTTCCACAAATCCGCTTCGACGATTTGACCCCCTGGCAACAAGGAGGGGACTTGTACCTCTTGTTGTGATGGTCTCACCTCATGCTGTGCAGATTGTCTCTCCTCCTGAATGGGGAGCTCAAACCACAATAGCAAGCCCATAGTCAGAATAACGCCCGGCAAGGCTAGCTTCCTCCAGCCAGTCAACCACCCTGTCTGGGGTCTCATCCTCTGCCGCACTCGCTCTTCCATCGATGCAGTGAACTGTACATCACGAAAAATGGTCTGATCTGCCCGTTCCTTTAAGTCCGTGAGCCATCGGTTTTCGTCCATTCCCAGTCCCTCCCTTCTCCCATACCCTGCCGAAGCTGTTGTCTGGCCCTATGCAACCGAGTTCTGACCGTTCCTTCCGTTACCCCAAGCACATCCGCCACCTCTCCGATAGATAAATCCGCATAGTAATGAAGGGCAATCGCTTGACGATAGAGCGGAGGAAGCTGCAACACTTCTAATACGAGCTGGTCCCTCTCGGCTTGATCGAGCACAAGACTTTCTGTGGAAAGCTTCCCATCCTGTCTAATCCACGAGCGGGGAAGGATATGACGGAACGACCAAGAACGCAAATAACCTTTGCACTCATTAACCGCGATTCGATACAACCACGTGTGCACACTGCTCTCCTGCCGAAATCGGGGAAGATGCCGATACACCGTAACGAATACATCCTGCGTAATATCCTCTGCCAAGCTACGATCTTTGACCAGAAAAGTGACGAGTCGAAGCACACGGGTCCCATATTCCCTCATGATTTGTTCAAACGCAGCATCTGTCGTTGGCTGCAATTTTTCCAAGGGCGCGACCTCCTTTACTCGCATTCATACTGGTTAGATGCAGCAGCAGACGTTTTGTTACAAAGTGGAGGAAGATATTTTTTTCGCCAAAATCGTCCAGCGAGTAGCTCCACCCGGTGTCCCGACAGGTTCAGCGAATGGATACCCACCATGCTGCCAACGATCCATATCATAACCCTCGTCCGCCTGACTCGGCTCGAAGTCTTGCTTGTGGAATACATTCTCTTTGCTATGAGTGACGTGAAAGCCTGCTCCTTCCAATAACAGCTCAAGCTCAGTAGGCAAAAGCAGCGCCATCTCGCGCTCTACGCGATACCTTGGCTGCTCAATCTGATCAAGAAAAGTCTCATAAGTAAGCGTGTAGCGGAACTTTTGATCCAAAAGCGAGGTTTCCCCCTCCACCTTTTGATACACCATACGGTCCGGGAAAACGAATTTGCGTTGCATCGTTGTCCATTGTTTTTTTACTGGCGGCAAGAGTAAGTCAATTGCCACTGTTCCGTCCTCTGTTATGTAATCGTGGATGACCGAAAGCAATTGACGTTGCTTGTCTCTACAGGTGGCCTGCTGAAAAATCCCTTCCGGAAGAAGCACATGCGTAAATTGCCGATCAAGCTCCAGCTCCCACATATTTTGTTCTACCAGCTCCAGTCGTTCTTCTTTCCCTTTTAACATGCGCCGTTTCTTTTTGGAGGCCATCTCCAGCATATCCGGGCTCCAATCGATCCCGCAGACTGACAAGTCATTCCGTGCCAGCTCAATGGCAATTCTCCCTGTTCCGACACCCAGCTCCAGCACGGAGACCGGTGATTGCTCCGCTTCTCGCAGCAACCAGTTTCGATAAAAAGCGATGCTGGCCTTCCCGGCAAATTGATCGTAATACGTAGCTTCTACATTTGTGTACTTGGTTTCAGGAAGCGGCAAGTGCCGACCTTCCTCGTTCATCCCACAATCGGTACACACCGAACTTGCTAAATGAGGAAAAGGCACCCCGGGCGGGACGCCATTTTTCGTATCACCTAGCCACTCGTCGTAACGGAACTTGCATATTCTGCAACTGTACACAGTCATAATGCTTTAGATACCTCCTGAAGATTGCTTGCTTCCCCCAGAACGCAAGAGAGGGAGCTTGATATGACTCAGATACTGGCTGTCATGATAGACACGTTGCGAGGCGATGACAGTCTCGGTTTCCGTTGCCAGATCGTTGCCTGTATTCGGATTGGGGAACGAGAAGTTCTCGGCGCCAGAAGTAACCGAGACGCGAATGCGATGACCTTTTCGGAAGACATTGGCGATCTTAGTCATGCGAATCTCATAGCATTCGATTTGTCCAGGAAAAAGTAGCTCGGGCTCTTCGAATGAGTGACGATAGCGCGCGCAAATAATCCCGTCCGATAGACGAATCGAATTGCCTTCCTCATCTACATCACATAGCCGGACCAGCCAATCTGTATCACGCGCTGAAGTGGATGCATAGATAACAGCTGAGATTTCTCCCGCGATGACGACGTCCTCTTCCAATGGCTCTGATGTGTAGACTAGGACATCTGCCCGTTCTTCCACATCACGATAGTTTTCCGGAACGCTGTTTTCATTCTCGGACAAATCCAGCAGATACGGTGCTGCGTCTAGTGGATCATAGCTGTATGTATCCGCCGCCTGTTCACCTGGGATAGACAGGGTCAATGTTCCATCTCCGCTGCTCGTATTGGCGTTTCCCCCACTGCTTAGATACAGATGCGTCGGCGTCGTCTCCGCTGGCGGCCAAGTCTGCGAGGTCTTCCATTCGTTTTCTCCCACCATGTAGTACTCAACACGTGCCTCTTGATCGACGCCATTTTCTACTCCTTTTAAATAGCGGTCAAACCAGCGGAGCTGTGTCACATCCAGATCGTAGCGGATTGCGTTGTTTCCAAAGGGCACATGATGGATTTCTCGCGTCGTATTCGCCTTGTGATACCACGGCCCCAAGATGAGTCTGGCGTGCTCTGGCACATTTCGCGAGACAACCTCCCACGATTCGCTCGTCCCCATCCCGTTGTCGTCATACCAGCCTGATACGAGAAGTGCAGGCACCTTTACCTGATCCGCATGCCGTTTCCAGTCTGACATACCCCAGAACTCGTCTCCGTCCGGATGTTCCATCCATTTTGTCCAAAACGGGATTTCTTTTCCCAGCACTTTTTGCGGGATTTCCTTGATCGGGCGCACCTTGATGACCTCACTCCAATCATCCCGAGAGAGGGCCGCGACATTTCGATGCTTCTCCGCCATCATGAAAATCCATGACAGGCCACCAAGAATCGTTCCCCCTTTGCGTGGGATGTCCACGTAAGGTGTCCCTACTGTCACGTAACTGAAAATCGCCTTAAGATGTGGATTTCCACTTGCGGCCGCAGCCCACTGCACATACCCGACATACGAGCCGCCGAGCATCCCGATGTTGCCATCCGACCACTTCTGACTCGCGATCCAGTTGAGGCTGTCGTCTCCATCATTGCGCTCGTGAACGAGTGGAATCCACTCTCCCTCGGAATCTTCACGTCCCCGCGTATCCTGAACAACCAGCGCATATCCGCGAGCTACAAAGGGTAAACGTCGAAAAATGCCATCCATTCGTCCATAGGGAGTGCGCATGAAAATAGTTGGGACTCGCTGTCCTTCTGTCATACCCGCGGGTAGCCAAACCTCGGTCGCCAAACGAATGCCATCTCTCATCTCTACATCATGCCTGCCCAAATGATGTACACCGTAGTTAACTTCGGACAGCAGAGGGTCCTGCCACATCGAAAGCGGCGTCAAATCCTCCCACCCTGCTTTTGCCAATACGACACTATCGCCACGACCCGTCAGCACAAACGCGATGACTTCATTCTCACAAATGATCAAGTCAATTGGCTGCGCTGCTTCGCGCACCGCCCAGATCCACGCTTGCTTTTGCCCTGCGGGACCTGTTCCTTCGATGGATTGGTGGCGTTGGTAGTGCCCTCCGCTTTCCGGAAACACGACTTGTTCGCTCTCCCAGTCGATTTGCTCCCATACGGGCAGCTTTTGTGCCAGGGTGAGGAGAGGCAACTCGTAGGCTGCTTCCCCTTCAGCCAGTTGTGCAAATAGACCTTCAGCTGCACCACCCGTATCCCAGCCTGTGCCCCGATGCCAAACTTCCCCATCCCCAAAGCGTATATCAGCTACCTTGATGCCAGATTGATAATAGCCAAAAGAAGCTTGTTTGAGCCCAGTCTGTGCCATCCGTCATTCCTCCTGTTATCTGATCTACTTCCACACTTCCTGATACACTCTGAGGAAATTACCACCCAAGATTCCTTCGATTTCTGCATCCGTGTACCCGCGCTTCATCAGCTCACGCGTAATTTCCGGAAGTGACGCATGGCCTTTCACTACATCAAATGGCATTTCTTTGGTTTTGGCAATCTTGTCCAAGGGCAAATATTTCGTCAAATCATCGCACAGGTCTAAGCCAATACCGATGTACCTTGCTCCGACAAGCTTTTTCATATAGTCAACATGATCAATCAGTCTCTCGATAGTTGCGTCAGCGCTGTTAGTGGCTGTGAACATGCTAAATGCATTCAGCCCGACAAGCCCATCCTTTTCCGCAATCGCTTTGATCTGCTCATCTGTCAAATTGCGCATCGTCGGCACGACTGTTCGGCTGTTGGAATGAGAAGCAATCACTGGCTTTTTAGCGATTTCCATCACGTCCCAGAATCCTTCGTCATTCAAATGGCTCACATCGATGACGATGCCCAGCTTTTCCGCTTCCTCGATGAGACGAACACCGAAATCAGTGATGCCCCCTTTTTTCCCTTCGCGTACCGGTGCAAAAAAGCTGCCGTCCCCAACGAAGTTGCGCCGACTCCAAACCAGCCCCATCATCCGTACTCCGAGCTCATAAAAGACACGCAAGAGACTCAGGTCATTATGCAGCGGTTCTGCCCCTTCCAACGAGAGGATGAACGATACTTTTTGCTCTACTCTTGCCCGTTGCAAATCATCCAGATTTTTGGCGATGACGATGTGCTCGGGAGACTCTGCCGCCTCTGCGTGCAGGGCGCTGATCTGGTTGAGCGCCTTGCGCAGACTCATCTCTGGTACAAACGCATCCTCTACGAACACGGCTGCCACGATGGAATGCACGCCACCCTTCTGGAACCGTGGCAAATACTCCGTCTCGATCATTTTGGTTCGACCGTATCCACGCTGTATCTCCACATCCATCAGCAGATCAAAATGCCCATCCAATACGTGAACACCGTCATGAAATTTGCGCGCCTGTTCTCTCGTTACTTCCGTCATACGGGTCAACTCCCATCTTGTTCTATGGATTTTTCTTATCGAGATAGTTGTAAACCGTGAATTTGGATATATCCAACAAATCCGCGACGTATTGCACGGCTCCTTTGATCAAAAAGAGACCCATTTCATCCAACTGGTGGATAAATTGAATTTTCTCTTCTTTTTGCATCAGGGCGATTGGTTTGCCTGTCCGTTTCAGGCAGTCCTCTATCATTTGCTCCATTAAAGTCCCGACAGTCGGAGCGAAGTTCTCTTCCGCTTTTTCTGCATCACGCTTGTCTTGGATCACCATCATCGATTCGATGAATGATTGCGCCATTGCGAGATGAGTGATATCAAGATTGATGCACAGACTGCCAATGACCTCTCCTTGTTCATCCTTGATGTAAATGGAGCTCGATTTGATCTGTTTACCTTTGATGGTATCGTTGCGGTAATTGAGGTCAAAAGCTTCTTCACTGACCTTCGCCGTACGTAAAGCTTGCAGTGCCAGATTCGTAACTGGTGAACCGATCTGCCTGCCACTGACATGGCCGTTGGAAATGGCAATGATCGATGATGAAATATCGCCTGTTAGATCATGTAACACCACTTCACAATGCTCGCCAAATGTCCGTGCCAGTCCCTCTACTACCGGAATGTAGCTTGCTAATATCGGATGTACGTTTTTCATATTACCCCTCGTTCACTTCCACAATCATCTCAATTTCGATTGGGTTGTTAAACGGAAGAACAGATGTCCCAGCTGCCGCTCTCGCATGCTTGCCCGCTTCACCAAAAATTTCGATAAGAAAATCAGAAGCTCCATTAATCACCCGCGGCTGCTCGTAGAAATCAGGAGCGCTGCTGACGAGTGCGAACAGCTTGACAATCCGTGTGATTCGATCCAAATCACCAATCTCGCTTTTCAAAATGGCTAACAGATTAAGAACCGTGACCTTCGAAGCCTCGTAGCCCTGCTCGATCGTCACATCCGATCCCAGCCTGCCCAGATACATCGGGCTCCCATTTACGTAACACCCCGCACCGGATGTATAAATGACATTGCCAGTCTGTACACATGACACATAATTTGCCATGGTTGGAGGAACTGGCGGCAACTCATACCCTAACTCTTTTAAACGTTGTTCCACTTTGGACATAAGGCCATCACCTCATCATCAATTTCATTCCTTTCTTTAAACATACTATTCTGCAAATTCATCTTCAACAATTTTTTGTATGATAAAAAATTTATTTGAAAAACAAGTGCCGTCCACTTAACAAAAAAGGACGCCGACTAGGCATCCCCTCTTATGAAAATCAAAGATACTCAACTTGACCCTATCAGTTGGCCCCACTCATTACCTTCTGGATAGATGGCTTCACACGGATCGCTTCCGAGTAGAAATACACATGTTTTTTGCCTGTCATGGGATGCGTCGTCACTTCTGTCTCTACTCCGAAAACATCCCGTATCAGATTGGGTGTCAAGACTTCCTCTGGCGTCCCCGCTGTAACGATTTCCCCCTCACAGATCACGTACAGCCGATCACAGTACATCGCAGCGATATTGAGATCATGCAACGAGGACAAGACCGTAATCCCAAGATTTTTGACCAGATCCATCACCTGCAACTGATATCGAACATCCAAATGATTCGTCGGTTCATCAAGGACAAGAAACTGGGCTTGTTGCACCAAAGCTCTGGCAATCAGCACCCGCTGCTTCTCCCCACCCGATAAACTGAAAAAACTGCGATCAGCGTATGTATGCATCCCTACTCGCTGTAGTGCTTCTTCACAAATTTGAACGTCTTCTGCGTTATCGGACTGAAATAGTCGCTTATGCGGGGCACGTCCCATATTCACGATTTCGGTTACCGAAAAATCGAATTCCACAGAGGTCTCCTGCCGTACTGCCGCCATTCGCTGAGCGTTTTGACGTGAGGTTAACTTGTACACGTCATCGCCATCGAGCGAGATCCATCCCGAACGCGGCTTCAGTACGCGATAAATGCTTTTTAGCAACGTGGACTTCCCGCTGCCATTCGGCCCGATCAGCCCCACAAACTCTCCGGAGCGTACCTCCAGACTGACGTTGCGAAGGATTCCCTTTTTCTCCAGTTCGACCGATATATTCTCAACCAGTAAATTCATCGTCCGCTACCTCCAAAGGAATAAGAACTCCGCAACATCAACCAGATAAAGAATGGGCCTCCACACAGCGCTGTCAAAATACCAATCGGCAGCTCTTCCGGTGCAAATGCAAGCCTGGCGACTACATCAACCCAGATGAGAAATATCGCGCCAAACAAAGCGCTGACAGGAAGAACACGTCTGTGATCTGATCCGACCATTACACGGACGATGTGGGGCATCATTAATCCAACAAAACCGATTGATCCCGCTATGGACACGATCACCCCCGTGAGCAGTGCCGTGATCACCAGGAGAAGCTTGCGGAATTGTACCGTATTAACCCCTAATGTCCCCGCTGACTCCTCGCCCATCAACATCGCATTGAGCGAGCGATATTGGGCCATTAAGACGATGAGACAGATGACGACAATCATTGTTGGGATCGTCAGGTACTCCCATTTCCCACCAGCCAAACTACCACTTAACCAAAACAGGACCGTCCCAATTCCATGCTCATTTGGCGCTGAAAAAACAAGGAGACTAGTAATGGCCGACAAGATCGCAGATATCGCAATTCCGGCCATGAGCAGGCGTACCGTCGAGTTTTGTCCTCCGATACGGGATAGCGTAAAAATGAGAATGATTGACACAAGGGAGCCTGTAAAAGCGCCAAAGGATAGCGCATACTGCCCGTACATGCTGAATGCTCCGAATATAATCACCGAGGTAGCTCCAACCGAAGCACCTGAAGATACACCTAACACATACGGGTCAGCCAGGGAGTTGCGAACCAACGACTGGATCGCTACTCCCACGACAGATAGACCTGCTCCGACGATCGCCCCCAAAAGTACACGCGGAAAGCGAATATCCCAAATAATCGTTTGCTCCCCTTTGGACCAATCCATCTCAATCCATTGGGTCAATATCGGAATTTTTGATAAGGCGATTTTCCATACCGTTGTCGGCTTAATCTCCACTGATCCCAAGGTAACTGCGAACGTAATGGAGAGGAAGAGTCCGACCAGTAGAGTAATGATGATATAAGGTAACTTGATCTGTTGCAGTGCTATTCCCTCCCTTAAAAGGGGTGTACTCTATTTGAATTTATCCGGGTAGAGTCCTTCCGCCAAAATTTTTAGCGCAATCGGTGCTCGAACGCCTTCAGAAGCCGCAGACAATGGCAATACCATTAGTCGTTGATTTTTAATCGCCGGGATATCCGCCAGTTCTTTTTTTGTCAAAAGGAAATTACGTTTTTGCTCAACGGTTCTATCACCGTAGTCTACGATAATAATCACGTCTGGATTGCGACTCACTACTTGTTCCCAACTAACCTCTGCCCAACCCTTTTGAATGTCATCAAAAATGTTCTTACCGCCAGCAGTCTTGATTAAGGACGTCATGTAGTTGTTGGCTGCTGTGAATGGTTTGTCTTCCCCGTTGTCGTACACGAACACTTTAAGTGGCTCGTCCACCTTGCCAATTTTACTAAGCGTTTGGTCCATTTCACTCTTCATTTTGTTGATCAAATCATCAGCTTTGTCTTCCACACGGAAAATGCGTCCAATATTCGTAATGTCTGCAAACACATCGTCGATTGTCGGGCCAGGCATACTAGATGACGTTTGCAGATACGATTTGATGCCGACTTTTTCCAAATCCTGCATCGATCCTACGCCCTTTTCGCCGAATCCGCTTTTCCATCCGGCGTACACGAAGTCTGGGTTCGCTGCCAGCAGCACTTCTTTCGTAGGATACTTATCAGACAGTACCGGAATCTTGTCGTAATCTGCTTTTAACTCTGGAAGGATTTCATCGTCTAGGTAAGCGGTTCCGACCATTTTATCAGCAAGGCCCAATGTCAACATGATTTCGGTGACGTGTTGGTTCAATGTCACAGCACGCTCAGGTGCTGTTGGATAAGTCATTTCGATACCATTATTGGTGAGTGTTACAGCCTTGCCCTCTGCTGCTGGTGCAGCTGTTTGTTCTGTTTTGGCTGGAGCCTGTGTTGTCGTAGTGGAGCCGCATGCCGAAACCAAAAGCATGGCAGCTGTCATGATACCGAAAGCTAGTCCTTTCATTACTGTATGTGATTTGTTTGCCTTAACCATCTGTAATCCCCTTTTCTCTATGTATATGATGGGTTGAACCAAATCCTCCACAAAAAAAGCACCCCCCATTTCTATCGGGAGGTGCATGACAAACGTAGATATAGCTATAAGCAGGCACAAAGGCGCCCTTTCATAGACTGCTTCCACATCTGCCCCATCCTCGTGGGTCGATTTTAAATGATCGCATGGCAGGTCTCCTGGCTTACGGATCAACACACCCAGCTACCTTCCCATTTTTTGTCTCGCAAAAAACAGTGGCTATACGCTAGGCGCTCCTCGTTACAGTGGCGGGACCGCGCCGGTTTCTCACCGGACTTCCCTTTTAAGCTGACGGCATATGCCATCCAGCACCATTCGATACGTATTCAATTTTTACGATTTATTCATTAGTTGATAGAAGTCAGTTTTTTCGGGAACTGCGTGAGAATTTCAACGCCCGTTTCCGTAACCAATACATCATCTTCAATCCGCACTCCGCCTACACCTGGCAGATAGATGCCCGGCTCGATCGTAAAGACCATCCCTGGACGAAGCACTTCTTGGTTCTGGCTGTGAACAGACGGATATTCATGTACATCCATCCCAAGTCCATGCCCCAGACGGTGCATGAAGTATTCTCCGTAGCCTTTTGCAGTGATGACATCGCGAGCGGTTTTATCCAAATGCGCAAAGGTCACACCCGGACGAATCTCAGCAATTGCCGCTTCGTTGGCAGCCAATACTGTCTCGTAAATTTCTTGAAGCTGGGCACTGATCTCGCCTACAGCAAAGGTACGGGTAATATCGGATACATATCCGTTCGCTGCTACTCCAATATCAAACAAAAGCAAGTCGCCTTCTTGCACCTGGCGCGTTCCTGGTTTCCCGTGTGGCAGTGCCGACTTCTCCCCTGCCAATACCATGGACGTGAAGGATGGACCTTCCGCACCCAAGCGCTTCATCTGGAATTCCAGCTCAGCTACGATTTCCGTCTCGGTCATGCCTGTCTTGACTTTTTTCAGGGTCTCCCGCAAGGAATCCTCGACCAACTGAACAGCATGCTTCAGACGATCCACTTCATCCGCGGATTTGATCAAACGCATTTCACGCAGTGGCTCTTCCACGTCCACATAGCTCGACGCCAGAACAACTTGTCCAAGTGCTTCATAGCGCTCGACAGTCATATGACTTTTCTCAATACCGAGCTTCGTCAAATTCGCTGGTAACACTTGCTTGAGGATTTCATACGGGTTTTGGATATCCGTATGTGTATGGATATCTTGAACGAACGAAGCCTCTGCCGCTGCCTCACGATCAAGAGCAGGTACAATTAAAGAAGGTTTTCCCTCAGCAGGAATAACGAGACCCATAAAACGTTCATGCGGGTCTGTAAAAAATCCGGTCAAATAGTAGACGTGCTTGGGAGAGGTAATCAACACCGCGTTCAGCTCTTGCTCTGTCAAAAACGTGTGGAGCTTCGAAATGCGCTCTTGAAACAACTTCTTCACCCTGCTTTCACCAATTATTCTATTGCGAGAATACCACTTCCCCATCAAAAAAAGAAGACTGCAATTGAAAAATCTACTTCGTATCGGACAACCTAAGGGTGGGGTGAAAACGAAAATGGAACAAATACTCGTTCATCAGGATGGCAAGCAGTTTGCTTTTCACATATCGGGAAAAGGCAAGCCGTTATTGTGTATCCATGCGCCATGCATCGGCTCTATCAATTTTGTTTATCAGCAAACACTCGCAGATACATATCAGCTCATTGTCCCTGATTTGCCCGGACATGGCGACAGTTCTCCGATGGAGAAGCCCTTTTCCATTGAGGAGCTGGCAGAACAGCTCCATAAGCTTGTCCGGTCCCTCGGCATTGAACGTCCCTTTATTTTGGGGTACTCCCAAGGTGCTTCTATCGCCCTTGAATATTGTCTTCGATATCCTGATCATGCACAAGGCGGTATACTCGTGAGCGGTTTTTCTGAAGTGAATGACCTGTATTTACATGGACGATTTTGGATGGGGCAGGCGTTGTCGATGCTTCACGGAGTTCCTCTTCTTGCCCGTTCGATTGCTTCCTCACATGTCGATGACCCAGAAATGCGGGAAAAATGGACGGCGCACGCCTCCAAAACAGATCCCAACAGCTTAAAATACCTTTATGCTGCGGGACATCGTTATCAATGTACGGAGCGTTTGGGCAACATCCAGCTTCCGATTTTACTTGCCTATGGCAAACAAGATCAACGGATGCACCATTATGCGCAGATGCTTACCATGAAATTGCCAAAAACAAAACTCGAGATGATCCCTAACGTGAAACATCAAGTCATCACGAAAGCTGCTCCTGTTTTCAATCAGTTGTGCCGCACCTTCATGGAAGAAGGCTAAACCAAGAAAAGACAGAAGGACGGGCATCTCCAGCCCCCTTCTGTCTTTTTACGATTGGACTAGCTCTTCATCCGTGGGTCGAGTGCATCGCGCAAGCCGTCCCCAATTAAGTTAAAGCCGAGAACTGTCAGCATGATAGAGAGCCCTGGAAAAATAACAGTCCATGGTGCTTTCTGAATGTACTGTCGTGAATCAGCGAGCATTTTTCCCCATTCCGGTTCTGGCGCTTGTGCTCCCAGTCCGAGAAAGCCAAGTGCTGCTGCTTCGATAATCGCTGTGGCGATCCCCATCGTCCCGGTCACAATGATTGGCGCAAGGCTGTTCGGCAAAATATGCTGCATGATAATCCGGGAATTTTTCATCCCAATTGCCCGTGCGGCCATGACGAATTCTTCTTCCTTCAAGCTCAATACACGGGCGCGCACTAACCGTCCGAATGTCGGAATGTTAATAATCGCAATTGCAATCAAGGCGTTTTGCAAAGAAGGCCCCAAGATGGCAACAACGGCAATCGCCAAAAGAATACTTGGAAAGGCAAGCATAATATCAAAGAGACGCGAAATGATCGTATCAATCCATCTGCCATAATATCCTGCCAACAGCCCGAGCAAGGTCCCTGCGAGAACGGAGCCAATGACAGAGAACGTCCCTACCCACAAGGAGATTTGAGCCCCATAAATAACGCGACTAAACACATCGCGACCATTGTAATCTGTTCCAAACCAATGTTCTTCGGAAGGCGGCTTGTTTTTCATCACGAGCTGGCCTTCGTCGTACGGATACGGAGCAATCCATGGAGCTAAAACCGCCACAACAATGAAAAACAAAATAATCCCGAAGCCCACCAGCGCCAGCTTGTTTTTTCGTAGCGTCCTCCATGCATCCTTCCAAGGAGAGACTACTTCTTCTTGCTTCACTTTTAAAGGTACTACCTGATCTCGTGGTTGTAATTGTGATTGTGCCATGTCTCTTCGTCCCTCCTTAGCGATATTTGATGCGTGGATCGATATAGGCGTACAGAAGGTCGACCAAGAGATTGATCAGGACGAAAATCGTCGCGATCACAAGGATACCGGATTGGATAACCGGATAGTCACGGTTTCCAATGGCGGTCACAATATAACGACCGACACCTGGCCATCCGAAGATTGTCTCTGTCAAAACGGCTCCACCCAGCAGCAACCCTGTTTGCAAACCAATTACCGTCAAGACAGGGATCATCGCATTTTTCAGCGCATGCTTGTACACGACCCAGAACTGTGTCAGTCCTTTTGCACGAGCGGTTCTGACATAGTCGGCACGCATGACTTCCAGCATGCTTGAACGAGTGATGCGCGCAATGATCGCCATTGGGATCGTACCTAACGCGATTCCCGGCAGGATCAAATGCTTGATGACTTCCCATAGCTGATCCCACTGACCAGCAATCATCGTATCCAGTATATAAAAGTGCGTAATGGCCTCTACGGGATTACGCGAATTGTCGCGACCAACTGATGGCAGCCATTTCAGTTCTTGGGCAAACACCCACTGCTCCATCAAACCTAGCCAAAAAATTGGCATGGATACACCAACCAAGGCGATCAACATCGCACTGTAGTCAAACCAGGAATTTTGCTTCCACGCAGAAAGAATCCCTGCATTTACACCGATAAACACCGCAATCAGCATACTCACAATCGTAAGTTCAGTCGTCGCCGCCAAATAAGGTATGATTTCATCTGAAATCGGCGCATTCGTTTGCAATGATTCCCCAAGATTTCCGCTCAAAATATCTTTCATATAATCGAAATACTGTATGTACCACGGATTATTCAATCCCAATGCTTCTCGTATGTCTGCAATCGCTTGTGGTGTTGCCTTTTCTCCCAAAATCGTCAAAGCCGGATCACCAGGGATGGCACGAATAATGGAAAAAACGATGATTGACATGCCCACTAAGACAGGAATGAGCATTAAAATTCTTCGAATGCTGTAAGCTAGCAATGCCATCTCCTCGCCTTCCTGCATAAAATAATCGCTTAATAATGAAAGGAGGGTAAGAAGAGGTATGCACTCCTCTTACCCTTTTACTATGAATCAGCTTACTTGATATCTACCTTTTCCAAACTTTCAGTCCCTTTTGGATGCGGGTTGTAATCTACGATATTCGCTTTTCCTGCCAATGCTGGTGTAGAGTGTGCCAGCGGAACCATTGGCACGTCTTTGAAAATGATCTCTTGTACTTGTTTGTACAGTTTTTCACGCTCTGCTTGCACTGGAGTGGATTGAGCTTTCATCATCAATTGAGAAGCTTCGTCGTTTGCCCAGCGTGTATAGTTGTTGCTGCCAATGCTGTTTTTGTCGAGCAAGACAGCCAAGAAGTTGTCAGGGTCGCCATTGTCACCTGTCCAACCAAGCATGAACATTTCTTGCTCACCCAAACGAGTCTTTTCCAAGTACGTTGCCCATTCCATCGTCACGATCTCAGCATCAATCCCGATTTTCTTCATGTCTTGCTGGATTGCTTCTGCAATCTTCACACCTTCAGGCATGTATGGACGCGGTACTGGCATTGCCCAGAATTTGATTTTGAAACCGTTTGGATGTCCTGCTTCTGCAAGCAATTGTTTTGCTTTATCGAGGTTGAACTCACGATCTTTAATATCGTTGTTATGTCCCCACATGGTCTTTGGCATTGGGTTGACTGCTGGTTCTCCAACGCCATCGAAGAAGGCCGTTACGATTTCAGGTTTGTTAATTGCATAAGCAATGGCTTCACGAACTTTTGGATTGTCGAGTGGCTTCCTCTCTACGTTAAAGCCAATATAACCAATGTTATTAGTAGGACGGAGGAATAGTTGCAGCTCTTTGTTGTCTTTTACTGCTGGGATATCATCTGTGTTCAAACCATCCATCAAATCGATCTCACCTGATGCCAAAGCAGTCAGACGCGCCGTGTTTTCTGGAATGACCTTGAATACCAATTTATCCAATTTCGGGAACCCTTTGTTCCAGTAATCAGGGTTTTTCTCGAGAGTGATGGTGTCGTTGCGCTTCCACTCTACGAATTTGAAAGGCCCTGTACCGATTGGGTGCTCATTGAATTTCTTAACATCCTTCTTCAATGCTTCAGGAGAACCAATCGCGAAAGGAGACATCGCGAGGTTAGCAAGGAATGGAGCCAATGGACGAGTCAAGGTGAACTTTACAGTGGTAGGATCGACTGCTTCCACAGATTTGATAATGTGATTCGCGTCACCCTTGTATCCACCGAATTGGCTGATGTAATACTCGAAGCCCTCTGGTGAATGCTGTGGATGGCTCTTGTCGCTCCAGCGCTCAAAGTTGTATTTGACCGCCTCTGCATTGAAATCTGTACCGTCGTGGAACTTGACGCCAGATTTCAATGTCAGCGTATAAACAAGACCATCAGGAGATACTTCCCATTTATCAGCCAACGATGGAGCGAGCTCTGTTGAGCCGTCAGCGAAACCGATCAAAGTATCCATGATGTTCTCTGTTACTTTGAATGTCTCACCATCTGTTTGAGTGATTGGGTCAAGCCCCTTTGTGTCTGCACCGCGACCGACGATTAATTGCTTCGGTCCAGTTTTTGCAGGCTCAGTTGCAGGTGCCGGAGTTTCTGTCTTTGGTTGTTCTGCCGGCGTTTGTGTCGTAGAAGTGCTTGAGCATCCAGCAATCAGCATGGCCAGCGCCACTAGGCTGGTCATGGTTGCGGAGAGAACTCTCTTCTTCATGAAATCATCCCCCTTTTTCTAATAATGGTCGCATGTTCCTTTTTGGTAGATGGTCGATACAATACCTCCTGCTTTGCATCCCCCCTTTACAAGACTTCCTATTCGGCAGGCAGACTCCCTTTTGTCGATTAGGACTTGTATAAGTGACAAGCAACAAAGTGTCCGTCGCCTGCGTCCATAAATTCTGGTCGCACAGTACGGCACTCCTCTGTTACATGGGGACACCTCGTATGGAATGTACAGCCACTTGGAGGCTTTGCAGGGCTCGGCACATCTCCCTGGAGGATGACTCTTTCTCGTACCGCATCAGGGTCTGGCGAAGGTACCGCCGACAGCAGTGCTTTCGTATACGGATGGAGCGGATTGGAATACAATTGGCTACTCGTCGTCAGCTCGACAATTCTGCCAAGGTACATCACGCCTACCCGATCACTGATATGACGCACTACACTCAAATCGTGGGCAATGAACAAGTATGTAAGGCCGAATTCGCGTTGCAAATCCTGCATGAGATTGAGCACCTGCGACTGAATGGACACGTCCAGTGCAGACACAGGCTCATCCGCAACGATCAATTTGGGCTTGAGCATCAGCGCTCTCGCAATGCCGATCCGCTGCCTCTGTCCTCCGCTGAATTGATGCGGATAGCGACTCGCGTGATAGCTGCTCAGACCAACGATCTCCAGCATTTCCTGCACGCGCTTTTTTCGCTCTGCCGAAGAACCCAAACCATGTACAATCAAGGGCTCTTCCAAAATTTTCTCAATATTATGTCTAGGGTTGAGTGAAGCAAACGGGTCCTGAAAAACAATTTGCATGTCACGTCGCATCTTTCTCATCGCATCTGTGGAAAGCGACATGACATCTGTCCCGTCAAAGTTGATTTCACCGGAAGTAGGTTCAATCAGTCGCAGCAAGGAACGTCCAGTCGTGGACTTCCCACAGCCACTCTCACCTACCAGCCCCAAAGTTTCTCCACTCTTAACGGTAAACGATACATCATCTACCGCCTTTACTACACCTACTTCCCCTCCAAGAACACCGCCTGTGATTGGGTAGTATTTTTTCAAATTTTTTACGATCAGAAGATCTTCAGCCACCTGCATGCTCCTCTCGGGTTATTCGGACAGCCAGCAGCGGGAAAGGTGATTGTCCCCTACCATTTTTAATTCTGGCATCTCACTGCGGCATCGGTCTGATACTTTATCGCATCTAGGTGCAAAACGGCATCCGACAGTAAGCGAACCCGGAATCGGGACGTTGCCTGGAATTGAATAGAGACGCTCCTGTGATTCTTCCAGCTTCGGCAACGAATTCAACAAGCCGATCGTATAAGGATGCTTCGGATTTTTTAAGATCGTACGAACATCGCCTTGTTCAATCACGTTGCCTGCGTACATCACCACGACGCGGTGACACATTTCCGCAACGACCCCAAGATCGTGGGTAATGAGGAGAATGGCTGTGTCTGCTTCCCGGTTGAGTTGGCGCATCAGGTCCAAAATCTGCGCTTGAATCGTCACGTCGAGCGCGGTAGTAGGCTCGTCTGCAATTAGAAGCGCTGGATTGCAAGCCATTGCCATCGCAATCATGACGCGTTGTCGCATGCCCCCAGAAAGCTGGTGCGGGTATTCATCGACGATAGCTTCCGCTCGAGGAATTCCGACTTTTTTCAACATCTCAATGGCACGTGCTCTTGCGTCCTTTTTGCTCGCCTTCGTATGTAATCGGACTGATTCTCCTATCTGGTCTCCAATCGTAAACACCGGATTTAACGATGTCATCGGCTCCTGAAAGATCATCGCAATTTCATTTCCACGGATGTCTCTCATTCGCTTTTCGTCGACAGATACGAGATCCTCCCCCTTGAATTTAATCGAGCCTCCCACGATTCTCCCTGGGGGATTGGGTACTAGCTTCATAACGGAAAGGGAGGTAACGCTCTTTCCGCAGCCGGATTCGCCTACGATACCGACTACTTCTCCTTTTTGTACCGTGATCGTCACGCCATCAACGGCAGGGATTTGGCCGCGGTCCGTGAAAAAGTGCGTTTGCAGGTTTTCGATTTGTAGGACAGGATGTGACACGTGGCTCACCTCTCTCACCGATATATACTTCCAAAATAGACCTTTCAGTAGACATTATGACATTTATTCAATTTTTTCGCAACACAATAAATTCAAACTATTACCTCTTTACTGATTAAAAAGAAAATTTGACTCGCGTTTTAAAATTATGTAAAAGAATTATATGATAGCCCTTTCATTGTTGATGTAGCCTTACTTGCACTGTTTAAGCAGATTGAGTGAAGCATCTGTGGTCACATGCAAAAGACCCGCCTGTACGGGTCTTTTGTCACTGGGGCTTTCTGCACCCCTTCTTTTTGCGCATAAACCATTTTCACGGTTCAAAATAACTCCCTACCCAATCGACAAAACTCTGCGCCCCACTTTTAATGCTTCCACCCAAAGTCAAACCAATCCGACTGACGTAGTTGACCATTTCCTTCGGGTTGGCAGTCTGAACCTGCTTGCCCATTACCGCGATCTCCACTTGCCCTTGGTCCACTTTTTTGATGGAAAAGGTTTGCGCCTGCCCCTCAGGCACTCCACTCACCTTGGATATTCCACGCTCAGCCGTTTGCAATCCCAAAACTACCCCGACCAGCAAGATGATTAACAATCCAGTCAGCTTCATCGTCACGTTCATGCCCGTCACCTCTTTGCAGGCTCGTCAGAAACTGTTTTGCCTACTTTTTCAGCTTGCTGATAATAGGCTGCGAAAACATCAGCCAATGCTTCTGCCGTATTCTTGCTTTCCTGCACGCTGTTTTCCGTACCACCTATTTCTATTAACAGGCTTCCCGGGGAGAGGGACTGATTATACTCGCCATGATCCGTTTTTGCGCCTTTTTCCATCACGCCACGTGAAAGCTCTGGGTACATTTTTTCCATCAGCTCATGAAGCTCTGTTGCAAACGCCTCATTTTTTTCGTAGCTTTTGTTTCTTTTTCCGATGACGAACAATACTCTTCCATACGTTTTTCCTTTGATCGTGACCGTCGTACGATCTCGTGGCGCTGTGTCTCGATGCAGATCGAAGAAGTAGTACAGTTCCTTGTTTTTCTCCGTTGCGGCCTTGACCACTTGCAAAGATTCCGCGTAGGAGAAGGAGTAATGCATTTTTTTGTTCAACAGCTCCTGATAGATGTCATCGGTGCTCACGTCCGAACCAATTCCTTTGTCATTCAACGCTTCTGATAAATACTTGCTGATTAACGATATATTTCTTGTAGGATGATCGACGGAGGTTCCTACTGGCTTCGTCTCACTAAACCACGATTCCCGATTATGCGAGTTGTAGACGTAAACGATTTTTTTGCCGTTTGTGACTGAATTGGGCACTGGAGCTGGCTTTGTTTCGCCTGACTTCGTGGTATCCTCCGGCTTTGGCTCTACGATCGGAACTACTTGCGATTGATCCGCTACCTGTCTCGGATGGGCGGGATACTCCAAATAAAAATCTGCGAGAGAAGCTCCTTTTCCCTGTACGACAAACCTGGCATCCTCTGTCGTCACCATCCCTGGGAGCTCCCTGCCTAGCAAGCTACGCAAGTCTCCCGGCTGTATATTGGTTGCCAAGCGAAAGAGAAAACCCGTTACGCTATTTGTGCGATCATCAGCCTGTGCTTGCACCGTTTCGGACAAAACCGGAATTTCCTGCCCCATCCACCCCAAAATCGCCAGACTGGAAATATGAGAAGCGGCCTGTTGTATGGCGGAGGAAGAAATTGCGATTCGGTTCCCACCGAGCGAAAGCACTCCTGTCATGACAAACAGGAAGGCAGTTATAAAGGAAAGAACAACGAATTGGCGTTGAATGAGGGTCGCCATCTGTCTCACTCCTCTAGCTGTTGCATGGTTGCACGTCGGGAGAACTTCCCCTCGTGCTTGTCTATGCTTTAGCTTATGAGGCTCATAGAGACGATAGAACCCTTTTCTAGCTTTTCTCTCTCACTCTAGCTTTTCACGACTTAGTGGGTTAGTGGGTATACGAGCCGCTATTTTCTTCATTTACGGCACTGTGCAAGGCGCGATTCAAACCTGTTGCGATCACATTCGCCACGCCTTCAATAAAATCATCAATTTCTTTTGGAGTGACGACCAGATCCTGTCCCAGCGGTCGAAGGACCTCATGAATCAGTTGCCGTTTCTCTTCTTCCGGCAAGGAACCTACCAATCCCATAAATGTCTTTCGGGATTCCAAGTCAGGCAAATCCTCTTCCGTGTACGGTTCCTTACGCTCCGGCAGCGTACTCAATGCCAGTTTGTTAAACGCCCGCTTGCTCTCCACCATCGATTGTCCAAAATGCCCCAGCAAATACGTAATCGCATCATTTACAATCGTCGAGGCAAAAACGACCGTAGGGACTCCTATCGCAATCACAGGCACACCAAGTGTCGCCTGATCAATCGCTTTGCGCTTGTTTCCGACCCCTGATCCGGGATGAATGCCTGTATCCGATATTTGAATCGTCGTATTGACCCGGTGCAGAGCGCGGGACGCAAGAGCATCAATACAGATGACAAAATCGGGTTTGCTTTTTTCCACGACACCAAAAATGATCTCACTCGTTTCTATACCCGTAATCCCAAGGACACCCGGTGATAGCCCACTAACTTCCCGATACCCTTCTCCGACGGTTTCAGGTGCCAGTGTGTACAGATGGCGTGTAATCAACAAATTTTCCACAACCATCGGTCCCAGCGCATCTGGGGTCACATTCCAGTTACCGAGACCAACGACGAGAGCCTTTTTGTCCTCCGTGATTCCCAGCTGTTTGAGAAACATCGCAAATTCGACGGAGAATCGCTTGGCCACCTGCTCCTCGATCGATGTATCATTATCCCGCAGCTTAGGCACTTCAATCGTAAGGTAATGCCCTGGGAGCTTGCCGATTTCCTTCCCCGCTTCCTCTGTTTCCACATGTAATCTCGTTACTTTCACATTGGGCTCGCTGTCGTCAGCTTGCAGCCAAACGCCCTCAATGCCGCTCTGATTCTGCTGCTGGGCAAGCTCGTGGGCCTCCAAGGCCAGATCCGTACGAATGGAATAACCAGATAAATCAATGTTATGTGCCATGTTCATCAGCTCCTTTGATCCGAAGTGAAAAAACTACTGACCATTTTGTTCCTGCTACTAGCTTGCTTGAATCCTTCATTTTTATTCCGAATCCTTTCTTGCAAATGGGTTCGCCCCATGCTAGAATTACTTTGTTGTATGACTGTATGTCTATGGTCGTATTAAGGAGGTGACACACATGCCAAACATTAAATCCGCGATTAAACGCACCAAAACAATCGAAAAGCGTCGCGCACACCGTGCTTCTCAAAAGTCTGATCTGCGTACTTCCATCAAGAACTATGAGAAAGCTGTCGCTGCTTCCGATGTAGCATTGGCGAAATCTACTCTTCTGGTGGCTGTGAAAAAGCTGGACAAGGCCGCTTCGAAAGGTCTCATTCATAAAAACGCAGCAAACCGTCAAAAGTCTCGTTTGATGAAAAAGCTTAACGTTCTGAGCGCTCCTGTAGCGTAAGAGACCAAGCGCCAAAAAACCCCGTGAACATCTTGTTCTAGGGGTTTTTTTCTGTGAAAATCGTCACGACTGTTTTGTTCGTTCGTCATGTGCACGTGCAATGAATAATTCGAGGGCGAGACGCTTGTCCACTTGCCCTGACTTCATCCGAAAATCTTCTTCCGCCAGAATGCCCAGCAGTTTTTTCAACGACTCCTCAGAAAAATGACGCGCTTGCTCCATTGCTTTTTTCACCGCGTAAGGATGCATTTTTATCATGCCTGCCATCTGTTGCTGCGAATAACCACGTGGAGCCAATTGCTTCACATGCAGCAGCATACGGAACTGCCTCGCCAAGAGAGCCAGCAGCTTGATCGGCTCCTCTCCTGTTTTCATACAGTCATACATCATCCTGAGTGCCTTGTCCAATCTCCCCGAAGCGACCTGTTCAATCAGCGCGAATACATCCTGCTCCAGCGTACGTGCTCCGAGCAGCTCAATGACCTCGTCCGTGATGCTTTCACCCACCCCGACAAACAGGGCCATCTTTTCGATTTCCTTGTTCAGAAGGCGCAGCTCGGCTCCCACTCGCTCCACAAGCTTCATGGCTTGCTGACGATCGATTTTCGCCTCGTATTTACCCGTTTGCCGCTCTACCCAACCGTACAAATCTCCGTCTTTTAGCAACGGAAAAGGGATCACTTTCGCCTTTTGCTGCAGCGTTTTGACCAGCTTTTTTCGTTCATCGAGCTTGTCAGCTTCTGTATGTAGAATAAGCGTGGTGTAGGGAGGCGGATTTTGCAAATAATCGAGCAGAGCATCCGGGTCGCTTTCTACCTTAGTTGAAGGCTTACTTCCTGTTAAAAAGTAGGCTTGTCTGGCAATCACCAATCGATGCTCGCCTATAAACGGCAAGGTATCCGCATCCTGCAGAATTTCACTCAATCCTGTTTCGGTACAATCATACACGCTCATATTCAAATCCATAAATTCTGGATCAATCATTTCTTTACGAGCCAACGCCAAAAAATCTTCGGCCAGAAAAGACTCCGGACCGTATAAGACGTAGATCGGCGAGAATTGTTTTTGCCGTATTTCGCGAATAGCCGATAGGAGTGGCATACGTTTTCTCCCCTTTCCTTCTTATTACCTGCGTTATTATAGCACATGTTGATCAGAGCAAAGCGAAAAAAAACCGCCACCAGTGAATCGGTAGCGGTTTTTTCATCCGTTGGCACCTCTATGTAAACGTTTAGGGAAAAGCCCCGGGATTCCTCCTCCCCAAACGGTAAGCAGGGGGTGCTTGATAATGTACTATACGCAAAATCCCCGCAAGCGGTGCCGGTCCATACGCGGAAAAAGTTAGTCATTATCTTTATTTTTTTTCTTCTCTTTATTTTTTCCCTTGTCTTTCTCCTCTTGCTTGTCCCTGCCGTCGTCCTTATCGTCATTAGCAGGTTCTTTGTCTTCTCTGTCCGGATTCTCCTCCAGTCCGATCGGCCAGCCCGATGGTTGATCATCTGTCATTACTGGCGTTGGAGGTACAGCTTTCTTTGGTGGCTGTGTCGGATTCGTTTTCTTCGGTGGCGGTGTTTGCTTTTGAACGTTCTTTGCCGGTGGCTTTTTACTCTTCGTCTGAGTAGCCGATCCAGTAGACTTTTTTGTCTTGTCCTCTTCCTCTTTTGAATTCGATGATATTGGATTATTGCTTGGAGGAGTGGGAGTATCTGGCCCAGGCGTTTTAGGTTGTTCCACGGCCGCAGGCGTCATGTCCGTTCCGTTCTGGAACGAATCGACGTCTTGCTTCTTACCATCACCGCCCGAGAAAAGCATGCCAACCAATAAGCTGGCAGCGACGGCCGTACTACCAAGACTTGCCATCCACACTTTCATCCGCTTCCACTTTTTTGATTCCGGCAGCGAAGACGACTCGCGCTTAACTTCCAGAGTGGGCAGGATTTCCTCGTTCACCGCAGATTTCACCGCAGCAGGCTTTGCAGCGGCTAACTCCAGCTTGGGCAGGATAGAATCTACGATGCTGAACGGAGGTACGACAGGGGGCAGATGTTCTAATTGTTGTGACACATCTTTCAAACGGTTGTACATAAGCTGCAGATCAGCATCTTTCTGGATCATACGATAGAGCAGTTGCTGCTCTGACTCCGACAGATCTCCATCCAGATCCCGCTGCATGAGTTCAAAAATCTCTTCGTTGGTCATCAACCGATCCCCCCTTTCTGGTAGTCGTATAACAGCTCCTGTAACTGTTGCCTAGCCCGAAATAAATACGACTTTACCGTGTTAAGCGGCAAATCTAGTGCCTCCGCTATTTCTTGATAGGACAAATCCTCTAGATAGCGGAGTACTACAACCATCCGGTATTGCTTTGGCAATCTTCCGATGGCTTCCTGGATGTCATTCGACAGCCCGGTGAGAAGGATTTCTTCTTCTACGTTGTTACGATCAGGAATGATCAACTCGTGCTCGTCAATTGAGACCGTTTCCTTCTTCGCGCGAAATTTATCCATACAGACGTTGCTGACAATGCGTTGTACCCAGGTTGAGAACTTTGCTTTTTCCTGATAGGTGTCCAACTTTCGATAAATTCGAATGAGGACTTCCTGGGAAGCATCAAGCGCGTCTTGTTCGTTCCCTAGAATGTAATAAGCGCTTCGGTAAACGGAGGTCTCAATAGATCGAAGCAGTTCGACTAGCGCGTCATGATCCCCGGATTGCGCCATCCTGATCAACTCTGCTTCTGGCATATTCTCTTCTCCCCCCTACAGACGGTTCGCTCATTGAAAAAGTTGCAAACAGATTATGTATCCAATATTTGGGCCTGCCAATATAATCCCGCAGGTGTAATAACCAGCGTAATCGCTCCATGAGCATCAGTCCTGTACACGGCTGAACCCGTTTTTTTTAATCGATGCAGTACTTCGGATGATGGATGCCCGTACCGATTTTTCACCCCAGCAGAGATTACAGCAACTTTTGGTGCTGTGACTGCAAGGAGCTCTTCGGTGCTCGAGGTATTGCTTCCATGATGGGCTACTTTCAAAACATCCACAGAAGTCAAACCGTTTTGAACAAGCTGACTTTCCCCATCCTTTTCAATGTCACCCGTAAACAATACAGTCTTGTTGAAAGCAGTCAGCTGGAGTACTACGGATGCATCATTTCCTGAGAAGGTCGATTCACCCGGGTGTAGCCACTTCCACTCGATTCCCGGCCCATCTGACCAAGATTGACCTGGGAGCCCAGTTAAAATCGGAACCCCTTCTTGTTGGAAGAGCTGGACAATCTCGCCCTCTAATTTGGAAGGTGCTGTTCCATTCACTAATACCTCTCCAAAAGAAAAATGAGGAATGAGCGATTTTACTCCCCCGATGTGATCCAGATCGCCATGCGTCATGATGACACGATCGATTTTCTCGATTCCTCTGGCCATCAGAAACGGCAGAACGACGTCTTTCCCCACCTCAAATGGGTCACGCTTTTCCATCCATGGTTCAGCAGCTGGGAACCGCATTGTCCCACCCGCATCCATTAAGTATACCTTCTGATCACCAATTTCGACAACGATGGAATCCCCTTGTCCGACATCAAGGAAGGTAATTCGCACTTCTTCGACTCCGGAAAACGGCTGTCTGGCCGCTACAATGAACAACAGAAATATAACGAAAGTAAGCATTATATCACGCTTTCGATGATAGCCCAACTTCCATGAAATGGGTAGAACACTTAAAAAGCAGGTATACGAAACAAGCCACCACCACGAAGGATGCGGCCAATATGTGAAGGGGAGCCTCATTTTTTCAATAGCAAACAGTGGGAGATGAATCCATTTCAGCATAGCCGTCGATACCCAAGCAGGGATCACCGCCAAAAATGGATGGACGAAATCGAGGACAACCGCGATATACCCGAACGGTAGCGCTATAGCCGAGAGAATCGGTGTCACCACCAAATTGACCAGCCAAGACACAGGTGAAAATAAATGAAAATGGTAGATGAGAAACGGAAAAGAAATGAGCTGGGCTGACAAAGTAACCGCCACGAGAGTACGAATCCAGACGGGTACTCGCACAAACACATGCAAGCTGTATGGCACAAAAATAATCAGACCAAGTGTCACCGCAAAGGAAAGCTGAAAACCGACATGCCACAGCTGATAGGGATTCACCACCAGCATCAGAATGAGTGCACCTGCCCAAACGTCCTTGCCGTCCAACCTCTTTCCAAATACCTGACAGAGAAGACCCACACTCCCCATCAGCCCGGATCGGATTGCGGACGCGCTGGCTCCCACCAGGAGTACATACCCAATCAAGAACAAAATCGTTACGACAAATGCGAGTCTACGTCTGATTCCAATCCGTTCCAAACACCACATAAACATGGAGCTAACCAATGTCACATGCAAACCAGAAATCGCGAGGATATGGCTTAAGCCCAAATTCGAATACATCGACGCAAGCTCAGGATTTACCTCTTGTCCAAGACCAAGCAGCAGCGACTTCATGTAACCCGCTGTTTCTACATCTGTAAATAATGATTCAATTCTCTTGGCACCGGAGTCTTGCCATTCTTGAAAGCTCGCCGACACGGAAAAAGCAGGTGTCATATCAACCGCTTGATAGCTTGTTTCTCCTGTGACATGGACACCTTGCCGATACAAATAGCTGGCGTAGTCGAAGGCATGAGGATTGCGCGCAGTAGCTGGTAAGGATAGTCGGATCGGAGCCACGATCACACTGCCACGTCTCCACTGCTCTATTTGTGATGCTTCTTGGAAAGAAGCAAGCTTAACACGAAGCGCAATTTTTTCGATAGACCGATGCTCTTGCTGATCAGGCTGATTTTCACCCCAGGATGTTATCGTGACAAAAAATCGTGCTACATCCCCATCCCGTCTCACAGGTGAATCAATGACACCTTCTATCCAGATCCTCTGCTCCCTTTCTGCCATTGGTTTCACTTCAGAGCTGTGGAGATTCTCGTACCCATAAAAAAAGAGGCCTGCTAGAATACAAATCAGTGAGTAGCAAACAACGTATTTGCGGTAAGGTAACCGGATACATGCAACGAGTGCCCATGATACGCCTGCAGCCAACAGGAGCCAAGCAGGATGCAAATAGGCGGAGAAAATGAGGCCGATCATCATCGCTAGGCTTGCTATCCATACTGACACTGCAATCCCCCCGTCCTGTTCTTTCATGAGACGTTTTGTCGAACGATTCATGGTCTCCTAGGGGAGTATATCTAACCGAATGGGGACAAAAATAGAAGAGAAGAAAGGCTAATTTCCTTGTGGAATCAGCGTTTTGAGGTCAATCACTGGCACTCATAAGAGATTGCGCTGATGGTCGATACATGATAGAGTTAGCAGGAGCAATCCAGTGAGAGGAAGAGTCATTTCTTATGTGCGGAATCGTATCACTCTATAACAAGCGGCAAATGCCTGTTCAACAAGAAGCGATTAGTGCAATGACGGGTGTCATCCTGCACCGTGGTCCAGATGACGATGGTTTTCACCTTGAAGACAACATCGCCCTGGGCTTTCGTCGTTTAAGCATCATTGACGTGGAAGGCGGACATCAACCGCTGTTTAACGAAACACGTGACATCTGGATTATTGGTAACGGTGAAATCTACAATTACAAAGAGTTACAGCAATGGTTAAAGGACATCGGTCACGTTTTCCATACCGATTCTGATATTGAAACCATCCTCCACCTTTATGAAGAAGTAGGAACAGATGCACCTAAGCATTTGCGCGGGATGTTTGGCTTTACGATCTACGACTCCCGTAAAAAACGTCTGTTTGGGGCACGCGACCATTTTGGAATCAAGCCGCTCTACTATGTCGAGACGAATGATTCGATCGGGGTTGCCAGCGAGATTAAAAGCTTGCTGGAGATACCAGGATTCAAGCGCGAAGTGAATCCAACCGCTTTTTATCACTATTTGACGTTCCAATATGTACCTGATCCTGATACGATGTTTGCTGGTATTTACCGTATACCCCCTGCGCACTCGTTCGTGATTGAAAACGACCAGATCAAGCTGGAAAGGTACTGGGATGTAGAATTCAAGCCTGATGAAAGCAAACCGTTCTCTTATTTTGTTGAGGGTACGCGCAGTGTCATGCTCGAATCTGTCGACAAACACCGGATTAGCGAGGTTTCGCGTGGAGCCTTCTTGTCTAGTGGTGTTGACTCTAGCAGTATCGTTGGGATGTTGCGCACATTCGAGCCAGTCAAATCTTTTTCTGTCGGCTCAGATATTCCTGGTTACAGCGAGCTCGATTATGCAAAGCGAACCGCCGGATATTTGGGATCGGAGCATTTCGAGCGCGTGATAAACGCCAAACAGTACATGGATGAATTGCCGCGACTGATCTGGCATCAAGATGAACCGGTAGCGGACCCATCTGCCATCCTGCTCTATTTCGTAGCGCAGATGGCGAGTGAACACGTGACCGTTGTATTGTCCGGTGAAGGTGCAGATGAATTTTTTGGCGGATACAATATTTACAGAGAGCCAAATTCACTCAAAATGTTTTCCGGGATGCCTGGCTGGATGCGCCAATCCATCGGATACATGGCTGAACGCCTCCCTGATCAGGTAAAAGGGAAAAACTTCCTTATCCGCGGATCGAAAACGGTTGAGCAACGCTTTTTCGGAAACGCACTGATTTTCAGCGAAGAGATGAAAAAGCGTGTCGTCATGGAAGATATTACCCGTTCGGAAGCGTATGTATCTCCTTTCACCATTACAGAAGATATTTACAAACGTGCTTCCGAATATGACGATGTGACCAAGATGCAATACTTGGACATTCACACTTGGCTTAGAGGCAACATTTTGATGAAGGCCGACAAGATGACGATGGCCAATTCTTTGGAGCTGCGAGTGCCTTTCATTGATCTGAAGGTATTTGAATTCGCCGCTACCATTCCAACGAAGTACAAAATTGCCAACGGCACGACCAAGCACGTGCTTCGTGAAGCGATGAAAGACTTCTTACCACCTGAGATCCAAACGAGAAAGAAGCTGGGCTTCCCTGTTCCAACTCGTCATTGGCTCAAAAACGAATTTTACAAATGGGCAAAAGAGATCATTTTCGAATCCAAGGTGGATAATTTGATCAATAAGGCCTACGTGCTGTACATGCTCGATGAACACCGCGAAGGCAATGCGGATTACAGTCGCAAAATCTGGACGATCCTGGTCTTCATGCTGTGGCATCAAATCTTCATTGAGCAAAAGCAAAATTTTGAGCCTTATGTCAGCCCGAATGTAGACCTTCGCCGCAAAAAAAATTCGCTGCTGCATATCGGCTAACAGCGAGAACGCAATAAATAGATTTGCAGACCCTCTCTTACTTTTCGTAGCATCGTTGATAGAGAACAAGTTCACTCTATGAACGTATCGCTATGTGAAGGACGGGAGGGTTTTTTGTTATGGTGCTGGAGTGGTGGGAGCGTTATCGTCGTTTCATCTTGCTGACTGCGGCTGCTCTGTTTGTCGGTTGTAGCTATCTGCTCTATCAACGCGACCAATCGCATAAGACTGACGAACTACCGTTGCATGCTCCTGCTTATGCTGCATCGAATGTTGAAACAAAAGAACGGACAGATGATTCAACAACTGCTCAACCTGCCAAACCTGTAAAAACGACACCTGAAAAAGAGAAAGAAAAGGAATCACTCCCCACTCCTCTCTATGTCGATGTGAAAGGGCAAGTGAAAAGTCCCGGTTTATACCAATTCGAACCAGGTACCCGTGTCGCAAATGCCATCGAAAAAGCAGGAGGAGCATTACCTGATGCTGACCTTGTCCAGATCAATTTGGCAGCGCCGCTCACAGATGGAGCTGCTCTTGTCATCCCGGCTAAAGGGGCAGCCGCGCCAGTCTCCGCATCCATTGGCCTTGTACAATCTACTACCAGCGTATCCACCACTGGTGCCTCCTCAGGGATTAATCTCAACACGGCAACTGTCGAACAGCTCATGAGCCTTCCCGGGATTGGAGAAGCTCGTGCCAAGGCAATCGTGGATTACCGGTCAAAACAAGGACCATTTCGTTCAGCGGATGACCTGAAACAGATTGAGGGAATTGGCGAGAAGATGTTTGCACGGATAAAGGATCGGCTGTTGGTACAATGAGTGCTCAGCATCCGGTCATGATCATAGACACTCCTACATAGAATGGGAAAAGAATATCGGAGGGAGGTATGCCCATGAATAGAATTGGGTTCATTGGTACGGGCAGCATGGGCAGTATCTTGATTGAATCATTACTGTCAGCCAAGGCGCTGACTCCTGGTCATGTCATTATCAGCAACAGAACCCTTTCGAAGGCGCAGCAACTGGCAGAAAAACATCCCGGGCTCATTGTCGCGCACAGCAATGCCGATTTGGTCAAAGAAGCTACAACGATCGTGCTGTGCGTCAAGCCACTGGAATATAGCGTGATGCTCGAACAAATTGCTCCTGCCTTAACGCAAGACCACCTACTGATTACGATCACCAGTCCGATCAAGCTTGCGGATTTGGAGTCTCACGTTCCTTGTGCGGTTGCAAGAGTCGTTCCTTCTATAACAAATGCCGTCATGAGTGGTGTCAGCTTATGTGAATTCGGGTCACGAATCCAAGAGGAACAACGTCATTTTATACGAAGTCTGTTTGCCCACATTAGCTCCCCTATTGAGATTTCAGAGCCCTTTTTACGAATTACTTCTGACATTGTCAGTTGTGGGCCAGCGTTCATCAGCTATATTTTGCAGCAAATGATTCAAGAAGCTGTTGAAGAAACTGGCATTTCCGCAGAAGCTGCTACCTACATGACTACGCAAATGCTAATTGGGATCGCAGATCTTTTACGCGAAGAAGCGTTCACCCTCCCTACTCTGCAAAAGAGAGTCTGCGTGCCCGGAGGAATTACTGGGCAAGGACTAATTCCTTTGCAAGACGGTATTCCCGGTCTTTTCGCCCAAGTATTTCGTCGGACACAAGCGAAGTTTGCCGAGGACCAGGAACTGGTTGCACGAAATTTAAATAATCAGCCGCATTAGTGCAAGACGAAGAAGCGTTGATTTACGAAAAAAGGAGTGGATACCTGTCACTCACAGGCTCCACTCCTCTTCTCATTTCTTGCCGTCCTTTTCTTAACGAACGACGATATTCACCAGTTTGCCTGGAACAGCGATGACTTTGACGATCGTTTTTCCTTCGATCAGTTCTTTAATCATCTCGTTGTTTTTCGCCATCTCTTCCATCTGTTCTTTCGTCGAATCAGAAGCGATGAGCAGCTTTTCTTTGTTTTTGCCGTTAATTTGCAGGACGATTTCTACCTCGTCTTCAACCAGCTTCGCTTCGTCATGCGTAGGCCATGCTGCGTATGCCAGACTCTCGCTGTGGCCCAGTTTTTCCCACAGCTCTTCTCCCAAGTGCGGAGCGATTGGAGACAGCATTTTTACAAAGTCCTCCATGAATTTCTTCGGCAGAACTTCTGCTTTGTACGCTTCGTTTACGAATACCATCAACTGAGAGATACCTGTATTAAAACGCAGGCCCTCATAGTCTTCTGTTACTTTTTTCACCGTTTGATGGTACGCGCGCTCCATGCCAGCCACGTTGGAGGTTTCCACGATTTTTTCGTTCAGCTCACCGTTGTCACCCACAAACAAACGATATACGCGATCCAGGAAGCGGCGTGCGCCATCCAAGCCTTTTGTCGACCAAGCGATCGAAGCATCCAGTGGTCCCATGAACATTTCGTACATGCGCAGTGTGTCGGCACCATGGCTGGTGATGATATCGTCTGGGTTTACGACGTTGCCTTTGGACTTACTCATTTTCTCGTTGTTTTCACCCAGGATCATCCCTTGGTTAAACAGCTTTTGGAATGGTTCCTTGGTTGGTACGACACCAATATCGTACAGGAACTTGTGCCAGAAACGAGAGTACAGCAAGTGCAGTACCGCATGTTCTGCACCACCAATGTAAATGTCGATTGGCAGCCATTCTTTCAGTTTGTCTGGATCAGCCAATGCCTTGTCATTGTGTGGATCGATGAAGCGCAGGAAGTACCAGCAGCTACCCGCCCATTGTGGCATCGTGTTTGTCTCACGACGTGCGTTCATGCCTGTTTCCGGATCGACAGTGTTTACCCACTCCGCGATGTTTGCCAGTGGCGATTCACCTGTACCGGATGGTTTGATTTCTTTTGTTTTTGGCAACATGATTGGCAGTTCGGATTCTGGAACGACTTTCATCGTGCCGTCTTCCAGATGGAGAATCGGAATTGGCTCACCCCAGTAGCGTTGACGGCTGAACAGCCAGTCGCGCAGACGGTACGTTACCTTGCGATTTCCTTTGCCTTCCGCTTCCAGCCACTCGATCATTTTGCTGATAGCCTCTTCTTTGTTCAAACCATCGAGCATGCCGGAGTTGATGTGCTCTCCGTCGCCTGCATACGCTTCTTTGGAGATATCTCCACCAGCGATTACTTGCTTGATTGGCAGATCGAATGTTTTCGCGAACTCATAGTCACGTTCATCGTGCGCTGGTACCGCCATGATAGAGCCTGTTCCGTAGCTGATCAGCACATAATCTGCAATCCAGATTGGCAGACGCTCGCCGTTTACCGGGTTGATCGCATACGCTCCGGTAAATACTCCTGTCTTTTCTTTCGCCAGATCGGTACGCTCCAGATCGCTCTTGTGCTTCGCTTGATCCAGGTACGCTTCCACTGCTTCTTTTTGAGCTGGTACGGTAATTTGCTCAACCAGCTTGTGCTCAGGAGCCAGTACCGCATAGGTTGCCCCGTAGAGAGTGTCTGGACGAGTCGTAAAGACGGTAAAGGATTCGTCATGACCTTCGATTCCAAAGGTTACTTCTGCCCCTTCAGAACGACCGATCCAGTTGCGTTGCATTTCCTTGATACTTTCTGGCCAATCCAGTTCATCCAGGTCAGCGAGCAGTCTTTCCGCATACGCAGTAATTTTCAAGACCCATTGCTTCATTGGGCGGCGTTCTACCGGGTGTCCGCCACGCTCACTTTTTCCGTCAATGACTTCTTCGTTCGCCAAAACCGTTCCCAAAGCAGGGCACCAGTTTACAGCTACCTCGTCAATATAAGCCAAGCCGTGCTCATACAGCTTCGTAAAAATCCATTGTGTCCACTTGTAGTAATGCGGATCGGTCGTATTGATTTCGCGATCCCAGTCATAGGAAAATCCGAGTGACTTAATTTGGCGACGGAACGTGTTGATATTGTGCTCGGTAAATTCCGCCGGATCGTTTCCTGTATCGAGCGCGTATTGCTCCGCTGGCAAACCAAACGCATCCCAACCCATTGGATGGAGAACGTTATATCCTTGCATCCGCTTCATGCGGGATAATATATCAGTAGCCGTGTAGCCTTCCGGATGTCCTACGTGCAGGCCAGCTCCAGATGGATACGGGAACATGTCGAGTGCGTAAAACTTTTTCTTTCCCTCATCCTCGGAGGTTTTGAAGGTCTTGTTCTGCTCCCAATATTGCTGCCACTTCTTTTCGACATTTTGATGACTGAATACCATGGTAAAGCACTCCCATCTTAAAATAGGTGAAAACAAAGAAAACCTCACATCCCAGATCGCTTTTGCGAAAGGGACGAGAGGTTGTTTACATTCCCGCGGTACCACCCAGATTGGCAAATGCTAAGCATTCACCCACTTGTTTCATCCGTATCGGGGATAAGCCGCTCACCCTTACGCAGTCATTGCTTGAATGACCTTGGGGGCAAGTGCTGGGAGGTGAGTTCAGATAGATCCGGGTTGACTTGCACCATCCGTCAACTCTCTGTGAATGCTCGAATCCAATTCCTACTATTCCTCTTAAACGCGTCGAAATCTGTAGTTATAACGCCATTATAGTCAATCCGAACCAATCATGTCAAACTTTTCGGCTTGCGGGCTGAAAAAAATAGGCGCTCACTCGCTTCTTGTGGCGGCATATCCGAGTAATCAGCGGTGATGACAATGTCTGTAAAGCCGGCATCTGTCAGCCAGCGCATCAGTTGGACAGGCTGGTAAGCCCGTTGCCAATGCTCTTCTTCCATCCGCTCGTACAATCCGTTTGGCTGACGAATGAAAAACGTTAACTGATGCTCTACCTCCAGTCGCAGCGGGTCGCAAAAACATTGCCAAATGTACGAAACTTCATCTTCTACATGTGTGAACGTCTCGTCTCCGAAAATGTGCAGCATCTTGTACGGACTGTGCACATCAAACAGAAAGCTCCCACCAGGCGCGAGATGAGCGAAAACGCGCTTGAACGTTTCCTGCACATCCGCTTCCTCTGTAAGATAGCTCAATGAATCACACAAGGAGATGACCGCATCCGCTTCGGGCAAGGACAGCTCCCGCATATCCTGCTCCACCCACGCTACTTCTACTTGCTCCTGCCTCATTTTATCATAGGCGATCGCAAGCATTTCTGTTGAGAGATCCACTCCAGTAACACGGTATCCCCGCTTGGCGAGTGGGATCGCAATCGTGCCAGTCCCACAGCCAAGATCAATGACCCGCACAGGCTTCTCTCCCTTTGTCCAATGACGCTCGACCCAATCGAGCCACTGGTCATAAGGAGTATCCGCCATCAGCCTGTCATATACAGCGGCCATATGTGCGTATGCCATCTGTCCTTACCCTTGCGCGCTGAAGGAAACTTCCTCTGCGTCCTTCCACAGGCGCTCCAGGTTGTAAAACTCGCGATCTTCGCGATGGAAAACGTGAATAACGATATCGCCCAGATCAACCAGTACCCAGCGACCTTCATCCGCTCCCTCGATACCGCGGACATCATAGCCGTTTTTGTGGGCTTGATCACGGATTTCGCGAACAATTGCCTGTACTTGACGCTCGTTGTTTCCGTGGCAAATCATGAAATAGTCTGCGATCACGGACAGCTTTTTAATATCGAGCACCTTCAAGTTCTCTGCTTTCTTGTCCTCTACTGCCTTCACAACCAACTGTGCCAAATCTTCTACTGTTTTAACCACTAAAACCCTCCTTCTCTCCCTTTGCGGGAAACCAAATCGTTATATGCAGTCAATGTCAACGGGAAAACCGTCTTTTGCTTCTCTATCAAAAATTGAATCGTGCCTCCCAAGGCGAGTGCCAGGGCGGCATCCAAATCATGCATGGCTTTGGCGCGAATAAAATCAACACCAGGGTAAACCCGGTTTGGTTCTATATAGTCTGCCACACAGACTACTTTTTCTAACAGGGACATGCCAGCCCGACCCGTTGTATGGTAGCGAACAGCTTGTAAAATATCTGCATCCGTTACACCCAGATCAGTCTGGATCACAATAGCAGCTGCAAAGGCGTGCCACAGCTCTTTTTCCCCTTCCAAAAGCTCTGTAGGCATATCGTGGCGAACGAGAATCTCGAACATTTTTTCCACAGGCCAGCACTTACAGTAATCGTGCAACAGTCCAGCAAGCTCGGCTTTGTCAGGATCAGCCCCGAATCTCTCAGCCAACTCGCGAGCCGACGCAGCCACCCCTAGCGTGTGATTGTAGCGTTTTTCATGCATTTGTTGCCGTACGCGAACGAGAAGCTCTTCCCGATTATCCAAAAGTCTCATAGATTCGGTTCTCCTTTATATAGCGCTCCACGGCATCAGGTACAAGATAACGGATGCTTTTCCTGGTAGCTGCCTTCTCGCGAATCATCGTGGAGGAAATGTCCCAAGCAGGCATCTCCACAAATGTGACGTCCTCGCTCGATTTCAGGTCCAGTTCGGTTCCTGGCCTCGCTAGACCTATAAAGCGTACCATATGAATCAGCTCTTGGTACTGGTACCATTTGGGCAAGATTTTTACCATATCTCCTCCCATGATAAAGGAAAACCGGCAATCCGGGAACTGCCTGACGAGCTGAACCATCGTGTCATAGGTGTACGATGGACCTTCTCTTGCGAACTCTACATCTGTTACACGAAAGACCTCGTGATCAGACACGGCAATCTGAACCATTTGCAAGCGGTGATGCGCCAGCGTCAGACTCTCTCTCTTTTTGTGCGGTGGAACGTGTGTAGGCATAAACCAGACCTCATCCAGGCCCGCTTGCTCTCTGGCTTGTTCTGCCGCCAGCAAGTGCCCGCAATGTATCGGGTCAAACGTTCCTCCCATGATCCCTACTTGCTTGATTGGCTGTCTCATCGCATGTAGGTCACTTATGGCAGCTTGATCGTCTTGTTCTCCCGGGACTCTTTGTACAAGACAACCGTATGGCCAATCAATTGCACAAGCTCTGCTCCAGCACCTGCTGCCAGATCTTCTGCCACTTGATGTTTATCGTCATTATTGTTTTGCAAAATCGCTACCTTGATCAATTCACGTACTTCCAACGCTTCTTTGATCTGAGTGATCATGTTTTCGTTTACGCCGCCTTTTCCTACTTGGAAAATGGGGGTGAGATGATGTGCTTCTGCGCGCAAAAAGCGCTTTTGCTTGCCAGTCAACATCGGCAATGCCTCCTTTTACATCCTGCCAATCAGGTTGTTTTCTGTAATTGTTGCAAGACGACCTCACGCATAACCCCAGTTGGTGCTCGTTCGCCCGTCCACAGCTCGAAAGCTAGTGCACCTTGATTCACGAACATGCCGATTCCGGAATGAACAGTGGCACCGATGGCACGCGCTTCTTTGAGCAGACGCGTTTCGAGCGGGTTATAAATCAGATCGCTAACGGTTAAACCAGAATGAAGCCATTCTGCTGGCACAGGTGTCTCCTGTACGTTTGGCAGCATTCCGATCGATGTCGTATTGATCAACAGCGAAGAGTCTGCGATGGCAGCTGCCCCTTCGCCCTGTTCTACGATTTTCGTTGGTACAATCGTCCCGACATGCTCAGCCAATACTGCGGCTCTTTCCCGGGAACGATTGATGATGCGAATTTCCTTGACTCCTTGTTCAGCCAAGGTAAACGCCACTGCACGCGCAGCGCCTCCAGCCCCTACCATGGTTACCACTTGCTTTTCAAGAACAATTCCCGTCTCTTCCACAAGCGAACGAACATAGCCCATACCATCTGTGTTGTAGCCAATCAAGCGTCCATCACGAGAAACGACGGTATTGACAGCCCCGATTCGTTTGGCAAGCGGATCGATTTCATCCAGCATCGGCATGATAGCGACCTTGTGCGGGATCGTGACGTTAATCCCTTTCAAGCCTAAGGCGCGAATACCCGCGACTGCATCTTCCAGATTTTCCGGTTCAACATCGAACGCAGCATAGGCAAATCCCAACCCGGTCTCTGAAAAAGCTGTATTGTGCATCATCGGTGATTGCGAGTGGGAAACTGGATGTCCAAACAGGCCAACCAGTTTTGTTTTGCTTGTAATCATGGAGCTTTTCCTCCCCGGACGTCTCTCTATAGCATATGGCAAGGGGCAAGGCTAACTCGACTTTTCTTGCTTAAGCTAGATCAGCCCTTTGCGCATCCCAACACTTACGCCTTTAGGTGCATGCACGACAACACTCGCTTCGTGTTTTCCTTGGATGCTGACCCAGCCCAAACCGGAAATTACGATGTCAGTCGTCGTGGTGGACTTGTTGATTTTAAAGGTGTGCTTCACAAATGGTGGAAGTGCTTTCGCAGCTTCCTCTCCTGTTGGCGGTACCAGCAAGGTTCCGTGATGCTTCTCCATCACTTCATCCGCTTTTTCCAGCTTCGTCCGATGAATGTACAGGTCGTTATCCGCATAGACGATTAACGGCTGTCTCTCTCCGCGTACGAAGTCGATACGGGCTAAACCACCCAAAAAGAGTGATTGTCCATTATCGAGCTGATACACCTTGGAGTTGATCCGGCTGGTCGGGGTAATCTTTCTCAGATCAGTCGGGGATACCATATGTCCAATCTGGTCACGATTAATGATTCCCGGCGTATCAAAAATAGAGCGGCCATCCTCGAGCGGAATCTCGATTTTGTCCAGTGTCGTACCCGGGAATGGCGAAGTCGTAATCTCCAGCTCAGCCGCACCGTAGTCATGCAAGATGCGGTTGATCATGGTCGACTTTCCTACGTTTGTCACACCGACAATGTAAACATCTCGACCTTTGCGCAGCTCTCCAATGCGATTCAACAGTTCATCGATATGAAGTCCTTTTTGCGCGCTGATAAGTACGACATCCTCTGGGCGCAGTCCGCGTTCTTTTGCTTCGTGCTGCATCCAGTTGCGTACGCGGTTTAGATTGATATTTTTTGGCAGCAGATCAACCTTGTTACCTACGAGCAAGATCGGGTTTTTCCCGACAAAGCGCGGCAACCCTTTGAGCCAGGAGCCTTGGAAATCAAAAATATCGACAACCATCACAACAAGCGCCTGCGTAGAGCCGATGCCGTCCAAGATCTTAAGGAAGTCGTCATCGCCCATTCCTACGGGAGCAACTTCATTATAATGCTTGATGCGATAACAACGCTGGCAAATAATTACCTTTCTGCCAAGCGCGGATTCAGGTGCATAGCCAGGCTTTTTTGCATCTGCTGTCTGAATGGCAATCCCACATCCAGCACAAGAGCCATGCATTTGTTCCGTCATGCTTTTCTCCTCCACGAAACCATTCCTTTCCTCTCCATCCAAATAAGGGCCACACGCTCCATCTGACGATTAAAGCGCGTCCAAAAACCATCCGTCTGGGCCACAGGAACAACCAGGATCGTATGAAATCCTAATCGATTTCCTCCCAGCACATCGGTAAACAATTGATCGCCAATGACAACAGTCTCAGCGATGGTTACATTCATCTGCCGCACTGCCTGTAAGAAGGCACGGTTTGTCGGCTTTTTGGCCGCATAAATAAACCCGAGATTTAATGGGGCACAGAAGCGGTCTACACGCTCCTTGTTGTTGTTGGAGACAACAGTGACCTGTATGCCTACCTCATGCATGCGAGCAAGCCAGTTGATGACCTCCTCTGTTGCATGTGGCCTGTCCCATTCCACCAAGGTATTATCCAAGTCTGTAATCACCGCACGGATGTTATTTCGTTTCAATTGATCTATGTCAATGTGATGGATTGATTCGACGAACTGACTAGGCATCAGCTTCTCTAAAAACACGGGGCACCTCCAAATGATGTGAAGCAATCAACCGCGATTTCGGCACCTACTATACCATAATCGACCACTTGGTTGCAAAACAAAAAGCATGATCACTGCTTGCATTGTTCTGGCATCCTGTGTAGAATAGCGTTACCAAGAAAACTATTTTTGTTTTTGTAGTTTTCTATTACGTTGTTTTGGCTGGGGGTCGATTGCAATTAAAAACCGGATCATGAAAGGTTTTATTGAAGAGATTCGTGATAAAGGCATGAAATTTTCCATGGATGATTTGGCGAAGCGGCTCGGGATTAGCAAACGCACGTTATACGAGCACTTCTCATCTAAGGTAGAAATTCTGGAAACAATCATTCAGCAGTCCTTTGAAGAGGGCGATGAAAAAACACAGCAAATTCTCGCAGACGACAGTCTCTCTCTTATCGATAAAATCAAAGGCGTCATGATGGTTTTACCGACACACTATGAATTTTATGATTTGCGCATCCTCGAACAGATGAAGCGATATTATCCTGAGCAATATGCCCAAGTCGAGGCTTCTTTATCCGAGGATTGGCAGACGCTTCGCGTACTCATCGAACAGGGTATTCGAGAAGGACAAATCGTCAATATGAACGTTACACTCATGTTGAAGGTGATTGTCGATGCCCTCAATTCCACTCTTGATCTGCGTTTTTATACAAAAAACCAGATTACAGTCTCAGAGGCGCTTTCCGCCATTGTAGATGTCCTCTTGTTCGGATTGGTGCCGACGGAAAAAAGGTAACACATGACTCGTGGTCATTCCACTAACTTTGGAAGACCACGATATCGTTTTTGTAAGAAAACCAATAAAACAAAAATAGTTTTTATAGTTAAGAGGTGTTCCATTATGTCCATTTTTACACAAATGACCAAACAACAACGAATAGGACTTTTGTTTGTCATCCTGATCCTTTTTATCGACATGCTACTGTACAGCTTGTTGATTCCGATTGTTCCTTATTTTACCGAAAAGCTTGCGCCCTCCTCCACCATGATGGGCGTGCTGTTTAGTAGCTATGCGGTCGCGATGCTCATTGCCACCCCTATTTTCGGGCCGATATCCGATCGGATCGGCAGACGGACCATGCTTTTGATCGGCTTGCTCGGTCTCGCCGCCTCCACGTTATTGTTTGCTTTCTCTGAGACAATGGCCTTGTTGATTACCGCTCGTTTTGTTCAAGGTATTGCTGCTGCGGCTACATGGCCAACTGCCCTTGCCCTCTTGGCGGATTTGTTCCCATCCAAAATGCGCGGAGCTGTAATGGGAATTGCATTGACGGCGATTTCGACCGGTACATTGCTCGGAGCGCCGATTGGCGGATGGTTGTTTGAAATTAGTGACCATCGCATGCCTTTCCTGGCAGCAGCAGCCTTTACCGTGATCAATATTGTGCTGGTTTACTTGTTCTTGAAGGAAGACACGACGAGAACTGTCAGTGAAAAGCTTCATGTCGGTGGATTCATCCGAAATCCGCAAGTCATCTTTATCGCTGGAATCGTATTGTTGGCTGAGATTTCCCTTTGTTTGCTGGAACCGACGTTGCCCGTATTTTTTACAGAGAAACTCAGCATGACACCGACAACGATTGGTCTTTTGTTTGGGGTCATGACACTCGCCTACGGACTGATCGCCCCAGTTGCCGGCTCTCTTTCCAGCCGTATGAATCCGTATAAGCTCATGCTTGGCGGGATCATTACGCTGGCTGTGTTTCTGCCATTTTTGGCGTGGGCAGATTCCCTCTGGCAGGCAATGCTCGCAATGGCCTTGGTCGGGGCTAGTATTGGCTTTACCTTATCGCCAACCTTGGGTACGTTGGGGGCCATCATTGACCAAGGAGGAAGCGGTGCATACGGCACGGCATACTCTCTCTTTAATATGTTTCACGGAATCGGAATGGTTGCAGGCCCACTCGCAGGGGGAATTTTGACGGATTTACTGCCTGTATCCTCTGTCCTCCTGATCGTGGCAGCGTCCATCCTTGGTTTCGGCATTTTACTTTTTGTCCAATTAAAAGCAAGCAAATCAGCCCGTCTCAGCACCAATGAAAGCGAGATGAAATTTTGAGCTTGTCTATTCGTGAAATTACAAAAGAAAATTGGCGCCAAATTGCCTGTTTGACTGTAACGGAAGGCCAACATTCCTTCATCGAGAGCAACGCTTTTTCCATCGCCCAATCAGGTTTTGAACCGGAATGGATATCATGCGGTCTGTATGACAAGGATATCGCTGTCGGTTATGCCATGCATGGAATCGAAGTAGAGAATGGTCGAATTTGGCTGGATCGCTTTATGATTGATGCTCGCTATCAGGGTAAGGGGTACGCCAAAAAGTTTCTGCGCATGCTCGTTGATGAAATGCACAAACGCTACAGTTGTACGCGCATTTACTTGAGTATTCATCCTGAAAATGAGTTCGCTCGGACGCTGTATAAGTCGTTCGGCTTTACCTCAAACGGCGAAATGGATGGTCCGGAGGAAGTGATGGTCCTCAACCTGACAAATGAATAGAAAAGGCACCCCCTCTGTCGATACTGACGAAGGGGGTGCCTCTTTTTGTAGCTATCATTGGCTTTTACGTGCTTCCATCAGTCGCTTGACCTTCTCTGTCGGAGTCCAGCATTGGAATCGATAGTCCGGACGTGTCTCATAGGTTAGACGAGAACATCGATAGCTGACTCCTCCCGTACCTTTCTCCACGCGAAAATGAATACAGGTCGCACAGCAATGAAAGGCATTCTCTGTCTCCACCGTTCTCCCTCCCTTACTTCCCCAGCTTCCACGAAAACATAGAGAGCTGTTCGTACCGCTCTCCTTGTTGCTCGGCAAAATTCGAAAAGCCTACGCCCACCAATCGAACGCCTGCCGTGTAGTCAAAGGCGTCGAGCAAATCGTCCAACAACTCCTGCCAATTGGCTCCAGCCACAGCCTTGTGCTGCTTGGTCCGCTGGGTAAAGTCCGCGTACTTGATTTTTAGCGTTATCGTCTGGGGCTCGACCCCTTCCTCGCGGATGTCCTCTTCGACCTCACGCAAGAGGGAGGTGGCAATAGGAGCAATCGCATCCCTGTCAAACAAATCAAAGGGGAGTGTCGTTTCGCGGCTCGATGATTTCGGCGCGCGGTCCATTTCGATTTCGCGATTGTCTTCTCCCCTCGCCCGGTAATAGAGGGAACGACCGAACTTCCCAAATAATGTAGTGGCCTCATCGAGTGAAAGCCTCCAAAAATCCTCTACCGTCTCAATCCCCTTTTTCGCTAGCAGTTCTTGCGACTTTTTGCCGACTCCATGCAAGGTGCCAATTGGCAACGACCGCAGCACATCCAAAGCCTGCTCAGGTCGAATGATTACTAAGGCATCCGGCTTTTTCAAATCACTGGCAATCTTAGCCAACGACATATTGTAAGAAAGTCCGATGCTGCAAGTAAGTCCGGTCTCCCGTTTGATTCGCCTCTTAATATCGCGGGCGATGGGTACCGCATTCTCATAATGGGACACGTCTAAATAAGCCTCGTCTAGACCCACTGTTTGATAACGCTCTGTATAAGAAGTAAATATTTGTCTGACCTCAGCAGATTTTTCGATATAACGGCTATAGCGGACAGGCAAATAAAAGCCTTGCGGACATTTTTTCCTCGCCATGGCGACAGGCATTGCGGAGCGAACCCCGTATTTGCGCGCCTCGTAGCTGCACGTCGATACGACACCGCGATTGCCCGTTCCCCCGACAATGACCGGCTTCCCCCGCAATTCGGGGCGATCTAACTGCTCTACACTAGCGAAAAATGCGTCAATATCCAAGTGAAGAATTTTTTTCATAGGGATACCCACCAAACATACATTCTCATTTCTATTATCCCTGTTTTGTTCCATTGACGCAAGCGAGAACGTCCTAGACTTGGCTTTCGATTACCTGTAGCAGCTCTGATACTGGAGGATTCCCTTTTTTGGCGTAGATGATAGTTCCGTTTTTGCCTATGATGTACACGATGCGTTGCTGGAAAAACAGTCCGAGAACCTTGCCAACATCGTATGCTTTTCGAATCGATTCGTCTTCATCCACGATTAATGGAAATTCATAACGGAACTTATCAGCAAACGAGCGTTTCTTGTCAATGCCGCCTGGATTGACGCCAAAAACGACTGTGTTTGCTTGTTCGATTTTGGTGTAGTGATCCTGAACCGCACATAGCTGCTTCGTGCAAATCGGGGTATCATCTCCCGGATAGAAGATGAGGACGATATTTTCTTTGCCGATGTGATCCCTAAGATCAATGGTTCCTTTTGTGCTCGTCGCCGTAAAGACGGGAGCCAAGTCTCCAACCTTTAACATTTCACTCACCTCTATGCTTAGTTTACTGGGGCTACCGGAATTTCAAATTTCATTTTCCCATCCCGATACGTTCTGAACGGATCGTCCTCCTCCCCCATAATCCATACCTTTTCTTCCCATACATGTACGGTTTCAGCATATTGAAATTTTTGTCCATCGTGCTCAACTTCAAGCTTCATTTCAAGAAAGGCGGTATGCCCATCTTCGTATCTAATCTTTTTGATCTCATAATCTTTCAGTTTGTAATGATGAGCTTTTAAGAAAGCGATCTTTTTCATGTAAAATTCTTTCGCTTCCTGGTCACTTAACGTTGTGCCATCAGTTGGATGCTTACCCTCCGCAACATCATAAAGATAAAGGGTGTGGAATGCTTTTTCATAGTCTTCATCGATAAGCGCTTGATAATAGTTTGTGGTTATCATTTTCATTTCACGTTCAGCAAAAAACTCTGCGAAGAGGAACCGTGGAAAAACAAGTAGAAAAAGCAAAAAAACAACAATTATTTTCTTCAAAAACTCACCTCACGGAATCAATTCTCTTACGTGAAGTTCGATTCTGCCTATCATTTATCCTTGTTTCACCACGCTAACACTAATAGACCCCACGTGTCCGCTGCGATACGTGAGGCCCTACCATCACCTTCATGTTTTACGCCTGCTTTTGATCACCCTATAGTGGCCTCTTAGTTTGGTTGCAGTACTGCACCAGTCTGGTTGAAACGCCCTTTTTCACTAGATTAGGAAGCCCTCCTGCATGCAAAAAACCGCTCTGGGCAATCCCAGAACGGTTTCTCTCATTTCTATTCTAGTTAGTCGCTTGCAGCTTCAACTGCTTTACCCGAGCAACAAATGCCTCGGCAATCTTCAACATGTCGTCGTCGTGTGCCCACATCCGTTCTGGATGCCACTGTACGCCCACATGTAGCCCGTCGAGGCTTTCCATCGCCTCAATCACACCATCAGCCGCGCATCCTGTGACTTTGAAGCCCGGTGCTATGTCTTTGACTGCTTGGTGGTGAGAGGTGTTCACGAGCACCTCTGTCTTTCCAAGGGCATCCGCTACAAAGCCAGGTTGCAAAGTAATCTTGTGCGCCCCGTATTGCCGTGAACCCTTCTGCGCATGCTGTAATGCTCCTGGTACTTGGCTCGGGATATCTTGAATAAGGGTGCCGCCACACGCCACATTCAAAATTTGCATCCCGCGGCAAATGCCCAGGGTTGGCTTTTTCAGCTCCAGCGCAATCTTGATAATCTCAAGCTCTGTGATGTCTCTTTCGTAATTGATATCGCCCAGCCCTTGCAGCGGATCTTCGCCGTACAAATGCGGCGCAGGATCTTCACCGCCGGACAAAATCAAGCCGTCCAGCGATTCGATCATCTCACGAAACGGAGCTTCCTGAATCGTCAGCAATGGCAAGATCAGTGGAGTACCGCCACTGCGCGCAATTCCGTTCACATAGCCTGAACTTACATAGAAAAACTGGTCGAGATCGTTCTTCGGAAAATACATTTTCGTACATGCCACACCAATGATCGGACGCACGCCAGTCACTCCCTTATAGACTCATGATTACTTTTGATTGGAAGCGTACTTGAAGTCGATGAACCCGAGTGCATCTACTACCACATCTTTTACGCTATCTTGCTTCACCCACGCATAGGTGAAATAGTAGATTGGCAACGCAGGCATTTCATCCATGACGATTTGTTCAGCTTTCTTGAGGATTTCCTTGCGCTTTGCTACATCCCCTTCTTTGGCAGACTGCGCGAGCAAATCGAGGAACTCCTTGTTTTCCCATTTAGATGTATTCAGTCCACCCTTGAAGACTTCCAAGAAGTTGATCGGATCGTTGAAATCACCAATCCAGCTACCACGACCGATAGTGAAGTTTCCTTGCTTCATGTCCTCACGGTGAACCTTGTTCTCTTTGTTTACCAGTTTGACCTCGATGCCAAATGCTTTGCGCCATTGATCCTGAATGACTGTCGCAATACGTGAATTGACCTCTGACGTATTGTATGCAATCGTGATCGGTGGCAACTCTTTGATCCCCGCTTCTTTCATGCCTTCTGCCAAGAGCTTCTTCGCGGTTTCTATGTCGCCGTCTTTGATGTAGCCCTCTGGTGTGAGTGCCATAGTTGGCGGGAGAATACCCGTCGCTGGCGTGCTCTTGTATGGTACGACATTATCGGAGATTTCCTGACGATTGACTGCCGTAGCAAATGCCTGACGAATCTTTTTGTTGTCAAACGGCTTTTGCGTCGTATTGAAAATGTACCAGTACGTACCCGCTGTCGCTTGAGCTTGCATCTTTCCGGATTGCTTCAGAGCATCCAACGCATCCAGTGGCAAATCGCCCAGTGGTGATCCTGCCCAATCCAGATCACCTTTTTCAAACATCGAAAGCTCCGTATTGGCATCCTCGATCATGTTCAAGGTCAGCTTGGACAATTTGACAGCGTCCTTATCCCAGTAAGAATCGCTCTTCTCGAGTTCGATCTTTGATTTATGCTCCCAATTTTTCAAGCTGAATGGCCCGTTTGTCAGGTACGTCTCTGGCTTCGAAGCCCATTCTTTGTTGCCCTCAACCGCTTTTTTGTTAACCGGGAAATAGGTAACAGATGCAACCAGTTCCGGGAAAAACGGTGCCGGGTTTTCCAGCGTAACAACCAGTGTCTTGTCGTCAGTTGCCTTCACACCAACATCTTCGGCTTTTGCCTTGTTGGCGTTAAAAGCTTGCCCATTTTTCAAATAGTACATCTGGTACGCGTAACCGGATGCGGTTTTCGGGTCGAGAACCCGTTTCCATGCGTACTCGAAGTCATGAGCGGTAACCGGATCTCCATTGGTCCATTTGGACTCCCGCAGATGGAAGGTGTACGTGAGACCATCAGCGGAAACCTCGTACTTCTCTGCGACCGCCTCTTTCAGCTCGCCTTTTTCATTCAAGCGCAGGAGGCCATCAAATGCTGCACGGGCAACAGACATCGAAGGGATATCTTCTGCCAGTCCAGGGTCGATCGTGCTGGGCTCACCAGAATTCAGGTTGACCTGCATCGTTTGGGGGGCGCTACTCTGCTCCTGCTTCGCACCTGTCGTCTCCCCCGTGGTGCTTGCTTGCGGTGTTCCACAACCAGCGAATGCTAAACTGGTTAACAGAACAGCACAAAATGATAGTTTCTTCCACTTATGCAACAGCAAAACCCCCATCTTAGGAATAATTCTTCTTGATTGTTAGGAGCATGACTAAATAATATTATCTTGAGAAAATTTTGTCTACATCGAAACAAAAGGAGATGGGTCTACATGTTATCCAGTCTTTTTGCCCAAATATCCAGCCTGATCAAGGACGCTGGCGGGGAATGGGGAATCTTTTTCGAAGATTTGCAAACCGGTGAAACATTATCCCTCAACGAAGATCAACGCTTTTATGCAGCCAGTGTGATCAAAGTCCCGATCATGACAGCTGTTTTTGCTGAGGCGTACGCTGGCAAGTTTGCCTTGGAGGACAAAATCAAGCTGCGTGCAGAGAATCTCGTTGGCGGTGCAGGTGTTCTTCAGCATATGACTCCCGGCACTGAATTTACGATTCGTGACCTGGTTACCCTGATGATCATCCAAAGCGACAATACGGCGACGAACATGATGATTGATCTCGTCGGAACAGAGAGCATTCGCAACGCAATGCAAAAAACAGAAATGACAAACAGTCACTTCTACAACAAGCTCATGGTCGTCCCAGCTGAATTGGAAGGATACAATGAAGTGACGGCAAAAGACATGGGAAGCCACCTCCGATATTTGGCAACAGGAAAAGTGATCTCCTACGACAGCTGTTTGAAAATGGTCGCCATCTTGAAGTCTCAGCAGCATCGTGACCGCATCCCTTCCCTTTTGCCTGACCCAGACGGTGATGTGATCGGGATGATTCCGAAATGGGAATTCGCCAGCAAGACTGGCTCTGTGACCAAAATCACGCATGATGTTGGCATCCTCTACATCGGTTCTCATGCTGTCACCTTGTCCATTTTAAACAAGGGACTCGAGCAAAAAGATGCTGCCGACGTCATGGCGCAAATCGGCAATCTCGTTTATCACGCATATAGTCAGAAAGCGTAATCCATGTGGCCTGCCATCTCCATTGGCGGGCTTTTCTCTTTGAAACGTTGAATGAGAAAAAACAAGCAGGCATTCCTTTCTCCAAGGAACACCCGCTCGTCATTAACCTATTCTTTTTCCAAAATCAGCTTGGCAACGTTCATCGCGCTAGAGAAAGACAGCTCAGACAGCTGGCCTTGTCCTTCACACCAGTCACCCGCAAAGAACAGGTTGCGATAATCTGGCAGGAAAGTAGGCATTGGCTTCTGATTCATGGTCCATTTGATCTCCTGTACAATTGCACGAGCAGAAACGCGCGGCACAACCAGTTGCTCACGCCAGCCTGGGAAATGCTTGTCATACAGGTTTTCAATCTCTTGTTTGCGAATTTCAGCCGCTTCCTTGTTCCCTACTTCATCCTGACGCATGTAAGCAGTCGCCTGCAGCAACTGCCCGCCTTCAGGTACACAAGTACGGTCATAATACGAAATATCGGTAATGAAAATATTGTTTGCTTTTTCGTAGATGTAGGAGAACGGTACGTCAATACGCTCTTTCAAGCCAATGTCATACACCATAACAACAGTTGGCTCGTATTCAGCATGCTGTGCAATCGCATGTTCCAGGCGCGTCTCCGCAAAGACCTTCGCCATCTCCTTCGGCGGAATACAGCAAATAAATTCATCCGCCGTAAATTCTCCCTCCGGTGTCACCACTCCAACCACACGATCATTCTCTACTTGGAACTTTTCTACTTTGGTTTTGATCAGAATCGTACCCTGATTTGCTTCAATCACACGCACGAATTCATTGATCAATGCTTGCCAGCCGCCGCCGATATAGGATACCGGTTTATTCGTTGTAAACAAACGGCTGTAGTAAGAAAAGAAAACGTCAGAAGGAATCTTTTCAGGCTCACGTGTGAAGAAGTTGGAAGAAGCAAGCGTCAACATCATTTCTCGCACTTCTTCGTTGACTTGCTTTTTCTCCATCCACTTTTGAATCGACATATGTGGATGGCCTTTCTCCATTTTTAGCATCGTTTTCAAAATCTCAAAGGTGAACAATACTTTGTCCATGCCTTTTAAGAGCTTCGTTTGGAAAAGTCCTTGTACATTCGCCGGAACTGCAGTCAGATCGCTACCAATATCGTACTTGGCTTTTGTCGGATTGAAATCCTGCCAATCGATGTTCAGACCCAATTCTTTTTCAAACGTTCTCAAAACGGAGCTGTCGCGAGCATAAATGGCGTGGGCACCGAAGTTGAAGTTAAATCCTTTGATCTTCAGTGTAACGGCACGTCCACCCAATTGACCGCGTTCCAAAACTGCAACTTTTTTGCCTTTCGACGACAGGTAGGCGGCACTGGATAGACCAGCAAGTCCTGCACCTACAATAACAACGTCATAGTGATTGGTTGTCATACACAATCTCCCCTACGCACTAGCGATGTTGAATACATAAGCTAAACCCTATCCTAGTCTAAGGGATGGATAAGGTGGAAGTCAACCATTATTGAACTGTGTCTATTTTTATACTGGCTTATACCAATATTTACCTAATGAACCAACTTGTTTACCGCTCTTCTTGAAGCAGTATGCCCTGCTATTCGCCGTATATCCAACTACGAAACCACGACAAAAAAGCCCTCTATAGCAATAATCTGCTTGATAGAGGGCTTTTACCCAATTGGAAACAGCGAACTAATCGTTTCGGCGAGTCATTTGCTGCCAAACGGTACCGCTAGCCGCCTCGCCGCTTTCAATGCGCTGCACGGCCATTTGAACTTGCAAGCTGACCTCGAACTCGGGATCGTTCTGTGCGGCACGCAAAGCGTCCAAGGCAGTTTCATCCCCCACCTCAAACAAGTAGCGAGCAGCACGCCAGCGTACCAGCTTGTTTTTATCCTTCAACGCTTCACACATCGGTAGAATCGCGCGCGTGTCCCCCAAGTCGGACAAGGTATCGCCTGCTGTGCGTCGTACAGAGACAGAATCATCGCGGAGCGCTTCAAACAGCAGCGGGAAGACATTATCGCCACCGATCATGCCCAGATACACAACCGCAAGCCTGCGAATCGACGGCTTGCTATCACGAAGCGCTTTTTCCAAAACAGGCAAATCCTCTTCGGTAGGCTCCATCCGATCCAGCGCTTCATATCTTTTTTGCCAATCCGGATCATCGAGCATCTCCAGCGTAACGACTTTCTTTTCACGTACGACTGGCTCTGGGGTTTCCCCGGGACCAAGCGCCATGGCCTGTTCCACGATTTCTTCCACACGGCTCTCTGGATAGGAGGCATCGACTTCCAATGCGACCTCCTCGCCAATCTCGCGCAAATCGCCATAGCGCACGCCATGCTCGACCCATTTTCGCTCCATGATGAGGTTAGGAGACGCAGAGCCTGCACGCACCGCTGCCTGTCCAAAACGCTCTGGCAGTGCTGCACGAATCTGTTCCGTTCCCATAGTCACCTTAACCTGCATCGGTACACCGCGGAACATTTGAATGTACACTTGCGCCTCTCCAAATGCCCCCGCTTCCTCCGCAGACATGTCAGGAACAGCCGCGCCTCCACCTGCTTGCAAAACTTCGCGCGCGACAGTCAAAATACGCTGCCAATCTGCATTGGACTTTCGCTCCAGCGCGAGAAAATCTGCTGTATGAAAAATGGAGGTAACCCCTTCGATCTCCAAGAGCTTGTTCATGAGTTCTGGTGCTTTACTCGCATCTTTCTTTGTATAGACATGTTGGACCCCATCCGGCAAACGCTCGTCTACATTCAGCTTCATGACGTTTGGACTCGGCGTCGGTTCGATGGACAACAGTTTCATAGTGAGTCACTCCTTTTTACAGCACACTTGCTTTCTCTTCTATCGTAGCATGTATCCTGATATGTTTTCCAACCTGAGAGATGGTCAAAAGCAGTTTGCCCGCTACAACGCCAGCTTGTAGTAATCATTGGCCGACTTTACAAAAAAGCCGCATGATTCATACAGCCCCAAAGCATTACTGTTTTCACAGGCGACCTCGAGTGATACGTTCTGGTATCCTTCTTTCCCCAGCATCTCGATTGTTTGTGCTAAAGCCTGGCGTCCATATCCTTTCCCTTGGTGATCTGGGTGGACACAAAATCCATAAATAAACGCCTTGCTCTCATCCTTGTTCACACTTATTTTGCCAACGGCCTTATCATCGACAATCATCAAATGCGTGGTGGACTTGGGATCACCCGCCATGTTTTCGGCCATTTCCCTTGCGCGTTCTTCCTCCATTTGAAATCCATGGATGTTCAGCCAAATCAATGTTTCGTAGTCACTGGCGATCTCCGGTCGAAGCAGCACGTTCCCAGATACCGTTGCTCTTTGCTTCTCCCCTAAATCCATCCAATATTCCGAGAATTGATATTCCCCGCCGATTCGCTCCATATATGACTTGCCGCTTTGCGAATCTCGCTGAACGATAAACAACTGCGACGGAATGTCTCTTCTTCTGCATGCATCTGCGGCTTGTGCTTGCAACGCTGTGAATATGCCTTTTCTTTTGTAGGCTGGATGGACCATGCCGCTCACTTCTGCCTCACCGCCGTGAAACACGTAGAGCCCTAGAAAGCCAACCAGCTTTCCATCCATATAACATACAAAATCTTCTTCATGCTCTCCCGAACGCTTTTCCAGCATACCCGGGTTTACTTTGAGATCAATGCCATCCTGCTCATTGCAAATCGCAACCAATTCTTTAATCTGTGCCAGTTCCTCTGAGGTGAGTGTTTTTCTTGCCGTGATCGTATACGTCATAGCGTAAGCACCCTTTCTATGATCAGAAGTATCGTCGTTGCAACTCAGCGACCATCTCTTCCAAATTATTGGCGACCTGCGGAATAGAATAGCCTACGTAAAGAGGTGAGGTAACAAATCTCGGAACTACTTTGGCGATCAGCTTTTCTCCCCAATGGTAAAAGAAAAAATTGTAGCTTTGGTTACGTGGATTGACATGAGTCAGTATCCAATGTGCTAAAATTTGTAAGTAATCTGCCATTTTCGACAATCGATCAAAGTCCGATAGAATGACATTGTATTCAAAAAAACCTGCACGCGGATGCGTAGACAGATTGCATTCAATCCCTGCCTCTTGATCGATGCTCATGCCAATAAAATCACTGTCTTTTACCTGATCCAGATAGTTGTAGTCATGTAATCCGACGATCTGCATGTGCGGATGACGGATGCTCCCCCCGGAATACGGGCCGTGGTTTTTGAAAAACAGAACAGAACGATAAGACTTACTTTGCTCCATTTCAAGCCACTTCTCTACCCCGAATGCCAGCAATGCTCGTACATGCTCATTGGAATAGACAGACCAATCCCCTTGGCATTCATCCGACTCAATCAAAACAGTTTGATGCGTATCCTCCAGAACAGGGAATTTGTTTTTGAGCCAAATCATGGAGCCCCGCTGCTCCAAAACGTCTGTGAGACTGTTTCGATCACAAAAAGGACAAGCCGTTTCTGTGTTGTTTACACTCACTGGCTTTTTTCTGCCTATTTGCATGTTAAAGTGCAAGTGCGTCTGCTTCATTCCCATGTCCCTCCAGTTTGTGCTACTTCCACTTTACACGCATTTCCTGGGAAAATCATGACGTTTTTTGCCCCGACAACACTTTTGAAACCTCAATTGGACTGCCTATTTTTCAATGTCTGTGGCGTTTGTTTCTTTTTTTATCTCAAATGTTTTACATACAATGGAAAGCAGTGAAACCTGGAAAGGTGTTGGAATTGGATGGAAAAATCATTTTATTACCCTGTTAGCTGGAGCGAGGCCCAACATTACAAAACGTTGCTTGATCAAGAAGGAGTCCCTTATGAAATTCAATCCCCGCTCGATTTGCCTGTCTTGGAAGAAGGTAAGCTGGCCATCGTCTTTCCTTCCATTCCTTTACGGATGTACGTCTGGGTGCGAACCTTGTTCTATCGTGACGGCCTGCGCTATCCGGATACGTTTTCGTTAGATTTCAAACTACATTAATCATGAGAGAAAAGGGACCGGTTCCGTTGGTTTTCATAACATAGTAAGAGCAGCATTTCGTATCGTCTGTGGGGGAGGTGAAGAAGCTGCCGTCCTACAACATTCGCATCTCGATTGCGAAGCTACGTCTTGATCTGTTCGATGGAAACCGACTCATCCACTCTTATCCTGTTGCCTTGGGCAAAATTGCCACATCGACACCACGAGGGAATTTTACCATCATCAACAAAGTCCCCTATCCGAATTCTTATCCGGGAGGTCCTTTGAGTGCTTTCGGCACCTTTTGGATGGGACTAAGCAAACCACACTATGGTATTCACGGTACGAACGATCCTTCTTCTATCGGCAAGTATGTATCTCACGGCTGTATTCGCATGTTCAATGAGGACGTGAATGCGCTGGCAAAAATCGTGCCCATTGGTACGCCCGTTCGAATCAGACAGCAATAAATATAAACATAGACATGCAAAGACCCGCCTCTCTTAAACCAAGGCGGGTCTTCTTTACATAAGATGAGTCTTTTTCGTTCTTTCTGCTTCCGTTTCATCCGCTTCCAAGTATACAAGAAATCTTCTCGCTTGCTTATACATGATCGATAACGTCATTTCCCTGATCTTGTTCATGATCACTTCTTTATCCTCTGGATGCACTTCGGAAGAGAGCTGCTGTTCTTGCAGCTCTAGGTAAGACATCACCCATTCCGGGTCTAACTTATAGGCAGGCAACGACAGCGACTCCTCTACTCTAGTAATCTACTCTAGTCTACAGGTGGAAGCGTCGCTTTCCCAGCCCTCAATTACTGGCTACGCCACTAATTATTTCCCTTGCTCCAATTCCTCTACCAATGCTGATAATTCCGCCCAACGCTCAATGGTTGCCTCCAGCTCTGTCGCCACTTGCTGTTCTTCTGCATAGAGCTTTTCAATTTTGCCATAATCGCTGCCAGACGCTGCAATCTCTTGCTTTAGCTTGACGCTGCGCTCTTCCAAAGCCGCGATCTTGCCTTCAATCGCATCCCATTCCTTCTGATCCTTGTAAGACAGCTTGCGTGTGCGGTTGTTGCCGCGATTAGCCCCGCTGTTGCTTTGCGTCTTTTCTGCCTGTTGATCCGCTTCTTGCACCTGAGTTACTTTTTCCTGACGTCTTTCTTCCAGATACTCGGAGTAATTGCCGTAGTATTGACGGATGTTTCCTTGCCCCTCAAAAGCAAACAAATGGTCAACGGTACGATCGAGGAAATAGCGGTCATGCGATACCGTGATAACTGCCCCTGGGAACTGCTCGAGATAGTCTTCCAAAATACTGAGCGTTTGAATATCCAAATCATTCGTAGGCTCATCTAAAAACAGCACATTCGGCTCTCCCATTAGCGTACGAAGCAGATAGAGACGTCTGCGCTCTCCCCCAGACAGGCGGGAAATCGGTGTCCATTGCATATGCGGCGAAAACAGGAACCGCTCCAGCATTTGCGAAGCCGTGATTGACTCGCCATTGCTCGTCTGAATGACCTCTGCTGCTTCCTTTACATATTCGATGACGCGCAGCTTTTCGTCCATCTCGACATTATCTTGCGTGTAGTAGGCGATTTTAACGGTCGTCCCGATTTCCAATGAACCGCTATCCGGTTGAATTCTTCCTGCTAGCATGTTCAAGAGTGTCGTTTTTCCACTTCCGTTTGGCCCGATAATCCCCACACGATCACCCGGCAGGACAATATAGCTGAAATCGTTGATCAGTTTTCGCTCACCGTACGCTTTATGGATGCTTGTAAGCTCGATCACCTTTTTACCGAGACGGCTGGCCCCGAGTGCCATTTCCATCTTGTTAGCAGGTCCATCTACGACTTTATCTCGCAACTCCTCAGCCCGTTGCACACGCGCCTTTTGTTTGGTCGTCCGCGCTTTTGCTCCACGACGAAGCCATGCCAGCTCACGTCGAAGCAGATTTTGTCGCTTGCTCTCTACGGCCGCTTCATTTTCTTCACGCTCCGCCTTTTTCTCCAGAAACATCGCGTAGTTGCCTTCATAGCTGTACAGCTTGCCGCGATCCAGCTCAAACGTGCGGTTCGTCACACGATCCAGGAAGTAACGATCATGGGTGACGAGCAGCAATGCACCCTTGTAGCGGGACAAATACTCTTCCAGCCACTCGACTGTCTCATTGTCAATATGGTTCGTAGGCTCATCCAAAATGAGCAGGTCTGCTGGTTGGATCAGAGCACGTGCCATTGCTACCCGCTTTTTTTGTCCACCAGAGAGCTCTCCTACCTTTTGTGAGAAATTGTGCAGGCCAAACTTGGTCAGGATCATTTTGGCTTGCGTATTGCTCTCCCACGCATCAGCCGCATCCATCCTGTTTTGAACAGCAAACAATCGCGCCTGCTTTTTCTCGTCGTCAGGAGATTCCTGAACAGCCTCTAGCGCAGTTTCATAATCACGCAAAAGCTGAATGAGCGGAGAATCGCCGTAAAATACTTGTTCCAGTACGGAGGAGTTTTCGTCAAAATCGGGATTTTGCGGCAAATACTCCACACGGAAATGATTCGCGTGAACAATTTTCCCGCTATCCGCTGTATCCAAGCCCGCCACGATTTTCAAGAGCGAGGATTTTCCCGTACCATTGACGCCGATCAGACCAATGCGCTCTTGCTCGGCAATATGAAAGGAAATGTTTTCAAACAATACTTTTTCTCCATAGCCTTTGGAGAGGTTTTCTACTGATAATATTTGCATGAACGTCACCTGTACTTTTCTATTTGCTTATCGAGAAGCCATATGAATCTTACACTCGATGGTATCATGTTTTTCGCGCAAGCTCTAGGGTGATTCAAATGGATCGAACAAATATTGGAATGTTATCTCACTAATGGTAAAATATTGAATATTAAGTAATAATGACACCTGTATAAAAATAAAATAGGAAGCGTCACCAGCAATAAGGCATGTAAACGAGCCCAAACAGAAGAAGCGTACTCTTTTCATCGAGCACGCCTGCTTTTATTCTCCTAACGACTGTCCTACTCTTTGCAGCACGTCGCCGATCCGTTCATTTTGGATGACCTCATCTGCCCACGCATCCAATGGGGTTGGTTCCTGATTGACAATGACTAGTTTGGCTCCTCTTTCTTTTGCATGCTGCGGAAACCAATTGGCTGGACTCACCGTAAGCGAAGAACCTAATACGATGAACAAATCGGCTTGTTCGGTCCACGAGATGGCTTGATCGACTTGCGATTGCGGCAAAGATTCACCAAACAAGACAACACCCGGACGCAAAAATTCTCCGCATGCGCAAATCGTCCCTTGATCCTCCTGATAATATGTATTGGCATATTCGGTCCCGCAGGCAAGACAGCGGATTTTCGCAAGGGAGCCATGGAGTTCGGCTACTGCCAAGCTTCCCGCCGCTTGATGAAAGCCATCTACATTTTGTGTAATGATCCCATGAACCAATCCAAGCCGCTCCCATTCAGCTAAGCATTCGTGTCCGGCGTGTGGCTTGCAAGACAGCAGTCCTTGAATACGCATCTGATAAAATTCCACAAACGCTTCCCGATTCTCCATCATTGCGCGTGTACTCGCGAGTTGCATCGGATCTTTGCCGCGCCATAGCCCGGACTGTGAACGAAAATCAGGCAAGCCACTCTCTGTCGACATGCCTGCTCCGGTGAATACAACTGCAAAGGAAGATGTCCGCAACCAGTGTGCCAGATGATCCATCATGGTCTCCCCTTCTTCTTTGAAAATGTTCTTCTCCTGATTGTAATAGAAGAATGCCGGATTTGGGAGACCTGCCCATCAAGACACTAGCTGTCTTTCCATTCAATAGGATGGATAAACGGGTTGGGGCGGGTATCCGGTATGGTAGGGATTCGTGCCATATTGCGAATAACCAGTCGGCTGTTGATAGACTGGGTGCTGTCCATACCCACCCTGCTGCACATAGTTGGCATCGTAATAACCGTAACTGTCTGGCAACTGGCTCGAGTAGCCATGGTAAGGGTACTGACTTGCGGCAGCTCTATCTGGCAACTGCCCTTGCTGCTGACATCCTACTGGTGGGCCAATCACAACTGTTTTTGTAAGAGGCGCAAATGTTTCTTTTACCTTTGCTTCGTCTAAACAATACGTATGTGCCCACACACTTGCTGGAGTCAACCGTAAAATATCGGAGCCAAAGATCACCTCAGGAACAGGCGCATCAAAAATAGCCAGTAGATGCGTATCATCTGTCAAAGCCATTTCATAATGCCACCAGCCCTGCGGGATATTGGCAACTTGTCTCGGTTTAATATTGTAGTTGAGCAATTGATTGGTAAAAGGATTGATTAAGGACACAATGGCCTCACCAGCGATGCAATACACCAGTTCCGCTGCATTTTGATGAATGTGTGGCTCAACAACATTTCCCGTTGTCAGGAAAATATCTAGCAGTGAGCTGTTGCCCAATGTATTTAATTGTGCGATCCCCAAGGCATCGATGAAATTCCGATCGTCCTTTTTGAAAAACAGATTATTTCTCATATCGTACGTGAACTGAGTATTTGGCGATGTATAGTCGCGATAGGGAGTAGCCATCTGTCGTTTGATCCTCCCACCGTATGGGTATTTGACTCATTATGCATCTCTATTCCAGTTCACAAAATATGTGCACCCATCTATTCCATCAAGAAAGAGACACACCTTTCACCCTCCACTTTACACAAACATATCCTACTAAAAGGCAAAACGGGTACTCGAGGAGGGTGAACTTGTTTGACTACTTATTTAGTCTCGGACATACATGGTCAGAATCAGGCTTTTCAAAAGGCGCTGCGGGACGTTTCCTTCTCGTCCCAAGCTGGTGATCGTCTGTACGTATTGGGGGACATGATTGATCGAGGACCGGAATCAAAGGAAGTATTGCTCGATCTACTCGCTCTTCGGCAGGCGTATCCGAACCAAATCTATCTCATAAAAGGCAACCACGAGCAGATGCTCGAGGATTGGCTATCCGGCAACGGCAATCCGGAGTTATACCTGCGCTACAATGGCGGCGATGCCACCATACGTTCTTTCTTAGGGAATCACCCGCTTCGGCGAGCTTTTCTTAACCGGATGCCTTCTATGCAGGAACAAGAAGAAGCGCGGCAATTCATCCTTTCTCGCTATCCAACAATTTTGCCAGCCTTGTCGTCTCTTCCTTTGTATATAGAGCTGCCAGCCGATCCGCGAACAGGAGCTCCAGCCGCACTTTTGGTACACGCAGGTATTCGACCCGGCATCCCCTTGCAGGAACAAAATCCGCAAGATTTACTATGGATTCGCGAGCCTTTTTACCTTTATTATGATGGAGAACTCCCTGTCATCTTTGGTCATACCCCTGTTCCAGGATTGCCTCAATACACAGGCAGCGGTCCTTGGCGCAGAGACAATATCGTCGGCATTGATGGTGGCGCAGGATATTGGCGAGGCGTCATGCTCGTCGAATGGCCTTCTCTTCAATCCATTTTCGTACCGATTCGGGATAGGCAATCCTCTCCACAAGTAAGGGTCTACTGATCATGCTCGGAAAACTGGGAGCTTTCGCACTGGTGCTCCTACCTGCTGCAAGCGCATCGGGTAGTGCATCCAGTATGATGCGGGAGACAAGCCCATTCGTTCAACAAATTATTACTTTTTATAATCTACTTTCGATTTGTAATATGTTAAGATATGGACGAGGTGTTTATATGAAACGTCAGCAAATCGTGGAACAAGCCATGTTTGCCGCTTGGGGAGTCTCCCTGATCGCAACCGGAGGCAGTTTGTTTTTTTCAGAGGTGTTAAAGTACATACCGTGTGACCTGTGCTGGTACCAGCGAATCTTGATGTACCCGCTCGTCATCTTACTCGGGGTTGCCACCGCGAAGAAAGATGACAAGATCGCGTCGTACGCCTTGATTCTCTCCATCATAGGAGGTCTCACATCGCTGTATCATTACTCGATTCAAAAAATACCTGCCCTGCAAGATCTGGGTAGCGCTTGCGGCATTGTACCATGCAACACGGACTATATTAACTGGCTAGGCTTTATCACAATTCCGTTCCTTGCTCTCATTGCCTTCACCTTGATCAGCATCCTGCTTGTCATCGTTATGAAAAATGCAAAGGAGAAATGATTCATGAAGAAAGTCATCTTTCTATCCATCCTTGTGGCTGCGCTCCTGATTGGTGCGATTGTGTACGCTGACATTTCGAACCGTCAGCTTGCGGAAGGAAACCCTTACGGTAAAGCCAATTTGCACCCCGCTACTCTCGATCAATTGAGTGACCCGCTGTACGATAATCTCATTATGCCTAATGAGCTCAAAGGTAAGCTCGATAATCAGGAGGACGCGTTTGTTTACTTTTACAGCCCGGTTTGTGAACATTGCAAAGCAACTACCCCCGTCCTTGTACCAATCGTGAAAAGCTTGGACATCGATATGAAAAAGCTCAATTTGCTGGAATTTAACGCCAGCTATGGTGAATACAACATCGAATTCACTCCGACCCTCGTTCATTACAAGGGCGGCAAGGAAGTAGCTCGACTCGTCGGTGGGCGTGAAGCAAGCGAATGGAAAAATTGGTTGGAAGAACAGAAAAAATCATAACATTTGGTAGCCTCCCACAATTCTTTGCGGGAGGCTCTTTTCATATTGGACACACGTGACAAATATGTGAAGTTTTCCGTTCCCTTGGAAGAAATAGCCCGAACGAGTCATTAGGCTTTTCCAGTTATTTGCCTATAATGAGTACTGGGGATAATCCTTGAAAACGGAGGTAATCGCATGACCCTCACTTATTTCACTGAAACCTTTGGCTTTCGGGCGACATGGAATCCAGAGCTGATTCTTTTGACCTTCTTGATCGGTCTGGCTTATTTCTCGCTGACCGGACCATTACGCCAAACTTTTCAAGATTCCACACCTGTTACACGAAAGCAAAAGACTTTTTTCACCCTCGGCTTACTTGGTTTTTACTTTAGTATGGGGAGTCCTTTGAACGTAGCTGGGCATTTTTTGTTTAGTGCCCACATGCTGCAGCAATCGTTGCTCTATCTCGTAATGCCCTTGCTCCTCTTGGCAGGGACCCCGTCATGGTTGATCCGCGGTCTGTTCTATCGCCGGGGGCTCAAGCTGTTCATGCGCATAGCGAGTCACCCGATACCAGCTATTCTCATGTTCAATGCCCTGTTCTCTTTTTACCACATGCCCGTTATTTTAGACTTGGCAATGAACAACCTGGCCCTACATAATTTGATTCATTTACTGCTGCTGGTGACTGCGATTTTGATGTGGATGCCGGTTGTCGCACCGATACCGGAAATTCACCGTCTGTCGGAACTGCAAAAGCTTGCCTACATCTTTGCTAACGGCGTTTTAATTACGCCTGCATGCGCACTGATTATTTTTTCAGCAACACCGTTGTATACGACATATGTAGACGGTCCTTCCATGCTCTGCGCTCCATTCTTTTCCACGCCGATCGACAAATCGATGTTTGCCGTTCCTCTTCTCCCTCTCGAGGATCAACGGCTGGGCGGAATTGTGATGAAGCTCATGCAGGAACTGACGTACGGAGTCGTCCTGGCTTACATCTTCTCTACCTGGTATCGAAAAGAAAAGAATCAGGAAGAGGACGGCCTCATGACGCCATAGCCAAAAAGAAACAGAAAGGAGGCGCCACACACACGTGAATATCGCCCCTGCTACCGCTATCCGAATCCGACGGTTGCTCTTGTTGTTACCCGTCCTTGTGCTTGTTGCTCTTGTCGCTTCTTGGGTTTGGTTCGGGCCCAAAAACGCCCAGGCGAAATTACCTGATGTGACTTTGCAAACCATCGATGGACAATCCTATTCGCTAGCACCGCAAAAGAAAACGTTTCGCTTGGTAGAGCTGATTTATACCCGTTGCCCGGATATTTGTCCCACGACAACGATAAAAATGGTTCAGCTACAAAAGCGCTTGCTCGAAGCAAACTTGATGGGGCAAGACGTTGAGTTTTTGACCATCACGATTGATCCACAAAACGACACCCCTGATGTCATGCGCTACTATGCCAAGCAGTTGGGGATACAAGAACAAGGCTGGACCCTGCTTTGGGGTGATGAGACAACGATCAAAACGGTTACAAATTCGCTTGGCTTTTTTGCCAATAAGATGGATGATGGATTTATCTCTCATACATCGAGTACGTATCTCGTGGATGATAACAATGCCGTCATTCAAAAATTCGGCATGGGAGACGATTTCGATCCCGAACAAATTTATCAGGAACTGTTGAAATTGAAGAAGGAAGGGTAATCCAACATGAAACGTACGATGATTCTGCTCTTATCCATGCTTATGCTCCTTTTAGCCGCTTGTGGAAAAGAGAACGAGCAACAAGCTTTGCTACCTGGATCTCCCGTCGAGGCTGCCTTTACATTGGAACCAAAGGAGCTTGTAGCGGGCGACACAGTTACCTTCTCCGTTAAAGTTACACAAGATGGCCAACCCGTGGATGATGCCAAGGAAGTGAAGTTCGAATGGTGGAAAGATGGGCAAGAAAAGCATGAAACGATCCCGGCTTTGCTACAAGGAGACGGTGTCTACACGGCCCAACAAACCATTAGCGAGCCAGGTTCTTATTTTGTCTACTACCATGTAACGGCACGTGATTTCCACAATATGCAGAAGACACCGTTTACCGTAAACAACAAGACTGGCGAGACGACTGGGGCAACGCCATCCGCACCTCCAGCTGACGCAGGTCAGTCACATGATCATGGGGCGGCAGGTCACGCGAATGGTGAAACAGTTGATTATCATTTCTCTCCAGCCGACAATATTCAAGTGGCAACACCAGCTGCTCTCACCGTTCATCTGATGAAAGACAACAAAGCGTTGGACAAAGCGACAGTCAAATTCGAGTTCTGGCTGGGAAATGACGAGAAGCACAGCTTCGTCGATGCAACGGAAACTGCGACAGGCCAGTATGAAGGCAACGTACAGTTCCCCACTGCCGGAGATTATACAGTGAAGGTTCATGTGGAAAAAGGAGACATTCATGATCACAAGGATTTCTCACTCTCCATAAAATAAGTCCTTCAAAATAAAAAGGCCATCCTCCCCGGGAATGGCCTTTTTGCTCGTAAATGGAGTCAACATGTAAAATAAGCGATTCGATCCAAGTCTGTCCCGTAATACTGCCATCGATTCCCTCTCCAGCGATAACCGGATACAGAGTTACGACTGACATAGACGGGGTAAAACCAGAAAGAGCGACCATTTCGCAGCCAAACATACGTGTAACGATATAAACAGGGGTAAAATCCGCCAGCATCGATCCGGCGTGTTCCCCCATAGCCTCTTGCTCCCGGTGCACTTGGCGTCCTGCTCGGTGGAGGACCTGGTGGCGGAGGGGGAAAACCTCCCGGTGAACCAGGGGAACCTTGATAACCTGGGGAACCTTCTGGACCGCCAGGGGGAAATTGATATGACATGACGTGTCACCTCCTACTAGTCTCCCTATAGGAAATGCAGCAAACGCACAGATGGTATGTGCGTTTGCCCGCCGTCATTCACCTATTTTTTCCGCAATAGCCTGTATGCAAATCCCTTGTCCGCACCCTTTCAGGCGTCCCCACTCTTTCATCCTTTCCGATTGCTTAGATTGGCTGTTACTCTGCACAAAAATTGTACAGTCTCTCCCATTTTCAACCGATTCGATCCTTTTACGAGGAAGGCTGTATCTGGCTTCAGCTGTTTTGCTAGACGACGATGCAAGCCTGCCTTGCTCAAACAATGCCTGACCCGATTTGCCGGAAAACCGGAGAGAATCGCTGCTCTGGCAATATACCTAGCACTTCTCCCCAGCGTATATAAGTAGTCTACATTTTTTTGACTCAAATATTTCCCGACATCCTCGTGACCTTTCACGTCGTATTTGCCCATTTCCAGCATACTGGCGAGCACCGCGATCTTTGTGGTATGTCCTACCTGGCTTAATACATCAATCGCTGCCTTGGCCGCATCCGGATTCGAGCTGTAGGTATCATCCAGCACCTGAATGTTATTCGCGAATCGATAGCTGGTTAGTCGTTTTCGTTGTCCGCGAAACTGGCTTAACCCGCGACGAATATCATCGACGGGAATCCCCATCGTATGCGCGACTGCGATAGCAGCCAACGCGTTGTACAAATTATGCTCGCCGGGAATAGGAACAAAAAATGACTCCTTCTCTCCACGCAAAGAACATTCGAATCGAAACCCATTGCCCTCTATTTTCGTTCGCCCCGCCTTATAGTCCGCCTCCTGCTCCTTGCCAAATGTCACGACTTTTCCCGTGAACGAACCCAGGTAAGGCTGTTGAATGAACTCGCGAGAAAAGGGACAGTCCCCATTCAGAAAAATGGTTCCCGTGGGTTTCATATGACGAATTAACTCCGTTTTTGCTAATGCCAGCTGCCTAGCATCACCGCCAAAATTTCCGATATGAGCCGTGCCAATGTTCGTGATGACTCCCATCGACGGCTGTATGATTTTGCAATGCTGTCGCAAATGACCACGTCGATAAATACCATACTCAAGCACTGCGGCCTTGTGCTCGTCCCGAATTCTTTTGGTGTGCGCTCTTGTATTTCCCAGGAAGTTCTTGTTGTACATCGATTTATATGTGGGCATGCGTTGATTCAGGATGGTATAGATCATTTCCTTTGTCGTGGTCTTCCCTGCACTTCCTGTCACAGCGATAACGGGCTTGTCGAGAATCAGTGTCTTTACCGGTACAGCAGCTCTTCTCTTCTTTTTCACGGGCATCACCCCTTTGCCTCGTTCTTCTCTCGATCAGCTTTCCTATTGTATGAACGGCATAGACAGCCTGTATAGACCATTATCTATGAAAACGTTCCGCTACTATCCAAATCAGACGGACGACTTCTGGAATAGAGTAGGAGGGGAGGTGAAGCGCATGAAAAAAAAGGCCACCATCGCCGCTGTAGGCGACATCCTGATGTGGAAAGAACAGGTGGCAACTGCCAGACTGCCTGGTACAGATCAATTCACTTTTACGGATATGTTTCATCCCGTGACACCGATTCTCTCAGCGGCAGATCTCACGATTGGCAATTTAGAAACCACCTTTTCCGGGAAAACGCAGCCCTATCAAATCGGTTCGGCACGAACCGGTTACCCTCGCTTCAACTGTCCAGATGAATTGGCTCGGGACTTGAAAACATCTGGCTTTGACGTATTGACTACAGTGAATAACCACTGTCTGGATGGCGGAGTAACCGGACTTTGCCGAACCCTTGATGTTTTGGATCGATACAAGCTTGCTCATACCGGAACCTATCGAAGCCGTGAGGAGGCAAATACCTACCTGATTAAGGAGGTAAACGGCATTCGCATCGCTATGCTTGCATACACCTACGGGACAAACAAGCAGGTGATCCCCGCTCATACGCCATGGATCGTCCGACTTCTTCATCTTGACACGATATTATCCGACCTGAGAAAAGTCCGTCCTCTCGTCGATGTTGTGATCATCTCCCTTCACTTTGGGATTGAATTCCGCTATACACCAACGATGCGCCAGCGACAGCTCGTACAAAGCCTGCTCGACAACGGCGCTGATATCATCCTCGGAGCTCATCCACATGTTCTGCAGCCTGTTGTCACCCCGAGTATCACGACTGCTCACGGAACCAAGAGACAAACACTAGTCGCGTATTCATTGGGCAATTTCACATCAGAGAAAATGCTCTCGTTTGATCAATCTCAGTGCGGAGCAATCCTGCGATTTACTGTCGAGAAGGATGAGAGGAATCAGATTTCACTCGAGCAAATTTCGGTCATCCCGACGTTTTCGCAACGATATGTAAGTCAAGGGCGTATATGCTTTCGTGTCATCCCCATGCGTTCGTATCTAAAAAGCCCTGATCTGTATGGGCGACCCCTGCAGAGAAAAAAGCTCCAGTTGCTGTGGAATCGCGCCATCCGCATCATAGGTAGAGCGCGGGGCGTATTGATTGAATAACACCGGAGCAAACGAGGGAGCGGGCAGTTTGCTCCCTACCCTTCCTCTTTTCCTTTATAGATCCGGATTGACGATTCACAGAACATTTTGGTAAAATTCTTTTGTAACTAACAAACTTACTTTAGATAGTTACAAAGGAGAGATGACCTGCATGATCACCGTTCGCCGTATCCACTCGGAGGATTTACCTGCATTTCTTGCCTACCCGTACCATCCTGCGTCCGTTCAGGATGATGTAGCTGCTTACCTCGACAAAATGTTCACACAAGGAGCCATGCGTCAGGACTGGTGCTTCGTTCTGGAGGTACAGGGTGAGATCACTGGTCGTCTTGCCTTCTGGACATTGCCTAGCAGTAATCAAGCGACTGATTTGGTATTGTGGGAGCTTCCATGGAAAGAAACAGAATGTCCTTCGCTCGGTGCTCATTTCTTACGCGAAGTCTTTACACTCATGGCAGGGAATCTTTCGGAGAAAATCGGTTATGTTCTGGATTCACCTTCCTCCTCTCCCCAATGGCAAACGGATCACCAGGAGCGGAGAAATGTTCTGGAAGCGCTCGGCTTTCGAATTAGCCGGGAAACAAACCGCTTCGAATGGCATGCTCCGATTGATGCAACTGTTATACCATCAAACGAAACGCATGATCCCATCGTGTATCGCAGTCTTCCTGAGGTTGGCGAGGCTGCATTTATGGATGCCATCATGCGCGTCTCACAATTCACCCACGATCAACAAATTGCAGAGGAGCGCATGGAAAAAGGCCCACTAGCCCAAGCAAAGGAAATGTTCCAAGATTTACAACAAATGAAGTACGAACCGGAATGGTGGCAGCTTGCCTATACAGCAAAAAATGAGCTTATTGGTTTTTTGATGCCTACGGTCAGCCCTACCTTTGCCACGATTGGATACATAGGTGTTCTCCCCGAGCAAAGAGGACACGGCTATATAGATCGATTGCTGAAGCAGGCCACAGACGTTCTTGTACAAGCAGGAGAAACGTACATCCGCGCAGATACCGATGTAAAAAACACGCCAATGGCCAAAGCCTTTTTACGTGCTGGATACCACCAGTTTGCCAGTCGCCAAGAATTTTCCCTGGATCGCAGCTTGTTGCTCTAACAGACATACAAAAAAGGGGGCGATTGCAATAGCAATCACTCCCCCCTGCTTCCCCTGTTTGGACAATATTTATGGGACAATCTCAGACATTTCTTCTGGGCATACAGCTTGCTTTAGCATTTCTGTTGCCTGTTCCGTATCTACGTCTTTTACCAATTCGATCTCACTAATGAGTAGCTGCTGCGCATTATCCAGCATCACTTTGTCACTCGTTCCCAACACTTTTTCTTTACTCATACCAACCAAATCGCGAATGACCTCAGATTGCTCGTAAATATCGCCACTCTTCATTTTTTCTGTATGAAGCTTGTAGCGCTGCGCTGCATTCAAGGCGGTGTCGCGTTGCCCCTCTCGCATGGCGGCCAAAACATTCTCCAGAATGTCGGCTTCGACCACCTTTCGAATACCAAGAGCGGACATCTTTTCAACCGGGACCATGATGTTTAACTCTTTCAGCAGCATGTTGAGCACATAATAGAGGTGTTTTTCACCCAGAAATTCTTTCTCCTCCATCGCCTCGATTACGCCTGCTCCGTGCATCGGATAAAAAACCTTGTCTCCAACTTGAAACATACGTCCACCTCCTTCAAAGCAATCTATAACCATTATAACACAAATATCGAATTTAAAATTTTTTATTTTATCATGACGTTTAAAATCAAGTCAATAAAAAATTTACATCTTACTCATTGAGCGTTTCTGTTGCCATTCGCCGCCTAGTTTAAATACGATCACACCCCCGACAATGACCAGAACCCCAAACAATTGCGTAAAAGTAATTGGCACTTGAACTAACCCTAACCAGCCGATTGAATCCGACCATAAAGCAAAGCCAAGCTGGGCAGTGAGAACAATGGAGATGGCATACGTTGGGCCAAGCAGTCTCATCCCTTGCACCAGGCAAAAGACCACCCCGACACCGATCATGCCGCTGAACCAGTACCACGGCTGCATAACTGGAAGCGAAAACAACTGATTTCCTTCGAATATGAGCCCCATCGTCAAAGACGACAGAAATCCCATCCCAAGCACAAGTGTCGTCGTAGTCCATGTTCCTGCCTGTTCACTTACTTTTCTGTTGAAAATATTTTGCAAGCTGACCAACAAGCCAGCCACTAACGCGAAAAATAGCCCGACTACCATGTTTTTGACACTCCTGTCTCATTATTGGTTCGGAGTCTCGCTCGCCATTTTAGCTAAACCTTCCCTATCCTTAATCAGAAGGAATCCATTGGCACGCTCAATCAGCCCCTCCTTGCAGAACTGCTGGATGACCCGATTCAAATGTCTGTAGCTCGTTCCAATCATATTCGCTGCATCCAAGAGATTGCTCGTACTAATCTGTTCTTTGTTGGCAGAATTCCACTCTTCTATCGAAACGGACAACAAATAACGAGCGAAACGTACTTCTACTGGGTACAGAAGGTTGATGCTTAATGAGTTGGACTTCACACAAAATTTATGCGTAATGATTTGCAGTAAAAACTGCAGGAGTGGAGCGTAGTCTGTACCGTATTTCTTCAACCAGCGATAATGAATCCCGATCATCTGAACAGACGAGGCCGCTTCCACCGAATTCAGATAAGAAATTCCCCTTACGTACTCAATATCTCCGATCACTTCAAGCGGCTTTTTAAAGGAAAGGATCAGGGTTTTTCCTTCGGGGGAAGTCGTAAAAATCTTTACTTTTCCCTCAACTAAAACATACAGATGACAGGCCGTTTCGCCCTGAGCACAAATGAGCTCCCCTTGATCAAATTGGAACAAGGACAAATGCGGCAAAAAAGGCTCATGAAAAACAGACGCTAACTGATGGTCACGGAGATATTGTTGCAAAAGCTCACGATTTTCGATTTCCTTCATTCCTCTGTTTCACCCTCTCGTCATCAGGCCCTCAGTATTAGTACCCCCAGAATCATCATCCCGATCCCAATAAAATGCGGCAGCCTCATCTTTTGTTTATCGACACCGAACCACCCATTACTGTCAATGAGAAAAGTCAGGCTTAGCTGCGCAATCAAGAGGGCGGAAATCGTCATGGTTACCCCGATATGGTGAATGGCCGTAACATTGCTAAAAATGATAAACGCAGCGAATGCCCCACCTGTCAAATATAACTGTTTCACTCGCCTGTATGCCTGCCATTTTCCATCTCGAAAAAACAACAGGAGTAAAAAAGCTGTGAGGAAGCCCGTTAACTGCGTAAGTGTCGCGGTTTGCCAAGTACCAATATCCTGACTGATTTTTGAATTCGCTACACCTTGCAAGGTAATAAAAACGCCGCCCAAAATAGCAAAAATAATCCCTTTCATCCTCTCACCTCACACTGATCTGCTCCTAATTAAAAAGGATCGCAAGGTGGATAGGGAAGGACATATGTCCTCATGATTTTCGTTGCAAAAACAAAGGAGAGGACCTTCCCGTTAGAAGGACCCCTCGCTCATTCTTCTCATTGAATCTTTTTTTGTTTCACGATTCCTATCACAAGCAGAACGATCATCCCAATGATGGTGATCGGCAGAAACCATTTCCCAAAGCCGCCTCCCCATCCTAGAGCAATGGAAACCGACTCCAACAAGATTACGGAAAAAATAATTAAGCAGCTATTTTTTATTTGGTTCACGATTTTTCGACTGTGCAAATAAAACTGCTCGGCATTCAATTCAGTGAAGCGTCCTGGATAGTTATGCAGCTCCGGATGTTTTTCGAGTACCTGCATGAGGAAAATGATAAAGACGCCAATCCCAGGTAAAAGAAGCAGTTCCCATTTTGATCCCCAGCGATCTACTTCCCCCAATGCATTGTAATGGGCAGGCACCTCGTCAGGAAGCTTATTCCATGCAAAGACTAAAAAGAGTAGCGATCCCACGAAAAATAAACAACCAACTACATCCCATAACCATTCGCTGCCTGTCTTTGGTATATCTATGATTGGTCTCTTCATATTCTCCCCCCTTTCTGCTGCTCCTCCTACAAGCATTTTACCATTTATGTCCATTTGCGAGTCAAGGTCAATCCGTCGCTCACCCAACAACTCCGTGATTTTAAACTTCATATTCTAGAAAGACATCTCATCAGTAAAATTTCCATCAGTCTTCCAACCACGTTTATGAACCACATGGTCAATGAGCTAGAAGAACATGAACGAATCTTACAAGCTTTCCGATGCGGTAGGGCATGCAGCCACCAGACTGTTTCCCGACCAGACCGCGAATCGAGTAAAAAATTCACCATGTTCAGAACGGGGCGAAAGCTAAAGGCTTTACGCCTCTTTATCATTCTTTCTTTGCGATATCCACTCATACATAAGCAAGCAGGAAGCTGTCCTCATATCCTATAAAGTACCAACCGTTAAGGGGGAGTGTCATGGATCCGATTGAGCATCATAGGCAGCGAATGCATCACCACATGAGGCAAGCAGAACGTTATCGCTCTTTAGCTTTTGAACATCGCCATGATCGCATGCGTCATCATACCTTTCGAGAAAGAGAACACTTCCATCGCATGCGGGCCCATCACCACAGAACGCAAATGCATTCGATGCGTCGTTATTAACATTGAAACTCCCATTACAGGGAGTTTTTTTTGTGGGACAAGTCAAATGAACGCCCGAGACAATCGTATGAAGAAATGGGCTTCGTTCTTATGTGGATTCTGTGCTCATGCCCATTCACGAAACTGGGTAAACGCATAGACATACATCATGTGTGATCAAAAGTGGAAAATGGGCTATGATCTGCCCAAATCCTTATGCGGAGGTACTACATGACAAATGTATTTGTTGAACGATCATTAGAGGAAATACGTTTTTGGTCTCGCATCATGAAAGAACACTCCCTGTTTCTCAAATTGGGCTTTAACTGCGAAGACACAAAATTAATTGAAGAAGCGAATCGCTTTTACAGCATTTTTGAAGAAATTGAAAGCCAAGCACTTGCCTTTTCTTCTGACGTAGACCCTCAACGAATCTATGAATTTAATCAAATCGTTCACAATGCCGTTTCCTATATTTGGGCCTTTAAACGCAAAGTACTCGGACTCATTATTCGTTGCAAGATCGGTGGTAACAACTTTCCGCTGTTGGTCGATCACGTGAGCAGGGAAGCCAACTATTTTCGAAATCGATTAGAACAACTGAATACAGGAAACCTTGATCCCTTACCTGATGCGGTGATTAATGAAAATGTCTTCTTCCTACGAATCATGGCTGACCATGCGAAATTTATTAACCATTTGCTCGATCCTTCCGAAAGAAAGCTAGTGGATCAAGCTAGAGAGTTTAGTCATGATTTTGATCAATTATTGTTCCAAGCTCAGGATCTTGATTCCATGCGCCCCCAGTCTCAAACGCAACCGCTACTGAATCAATTTGTCGATCAAAATCGCGTATCCGTCCGTCAATTGCGTGACTTCAAAAAAACAGCTCGTGATCTAATTGAGGAATGCAAAATTAAGAGCATAATCCCCCCATTGCTCGCTGACCATGTATTTAGAGAAGCCTCGCATTTTCTAGAGATTTTAGATGCCTTTGAGGTATCCCTTACACACGCAAGGTAGCGAAAATTCGCCCGTAAGATTGTCACTTTTTGCAAAGTGTATCTTTCGGGCAATTGCTATTGGTGCGTACCTGGGAACAACAGATTAGCGATTAACGCTCGCTGTTCGATATGGGATACATAAACCCGTCTCCTAAAATGAAGTGCACCCCTTAAAGTAGACATTGGAAAAACCCCTGTGGTTTACCGATGAACTTTAGGGGGTGCACTTCAATAACAGGGACGGGTCAGTTATTTCTTGAATGCATTCGGACATATCATTTTTCAGGCTACTAAGCATGGTCACCACAAACAAATGTTCCCCAAGCACTTACATTTCCTCTATTTTTCTAGTAAAATGAGGATATCTTGAGGAAAGGGTGTTTTCATGAATAAGACTGAACTGGTTACAAGAGTCGCTGAAACCACAGAATTAACTAAGAAAGATGCTACAAAAGCGGTAGATGCTATATTAGATGCTATTGCAGATGCGCTAAAAGAAGGGGACAAAGTATCCCTTATTGGATTCGGAAATTTTGAAGTGCGGGAGCGAGCTGCTCGAAAGGGTCGTAATCCTCAAACTGGAGAAGAAATTGAAATCGCTGCGAGTAAGATGCCTGCGTTTAAACCAGGTAAAGAACTAAAGGATTCAGTAAAATAATCTATACATACAAAAAACGCCCCGATTATTCGAGGCGTTTTCCTTTTTTAAAGCAATAGTTGTCAATCAAGGTAATTCGGCGTTATGCCGGAGGTACCCTATATAGCATCACCGATATAATTGTATCAATCAGTCGTGAAATATTAATTGGTAATTACTTCGTCAGCAACGTTAAACTAACGGGCAGGATAGTTTAATATTATCTTGAAGGGGGCTTAACATTGGAATTGAAATGGGAACCTTATTGGTACGACCTTGACCAACCGATCATCGTAGGTGATAAAGACTTTTTTTATCTTAATAACAATGGAACAGGATTTGCAAATGGTTTCGCTTCTACTGAAGATAAGGAAGTGCTTGCTGAGGTCGTTAAGATATCTCATAGTGATTTGGGCGAGGTACTAGGTATATTAGCTTATGGACTAAGTTATAAATTCTTTCTTGAAGATGGTTCTTTTATTCAAGTAGATTCAGAGCAGGAGCCAGGTCTAATCGAACACTCCACCTCATCTAGCCTTAATGTGAGTAGTTGGGTTTTTAATGTAGAATTAAACGTACTTGAAGAGACAGGTTTTTCATCAAAGATGAGATTAGATCTCTTATGTAATGTAGACAGGAATAGGCTGAAAATAGAAAGAGAAGAAAAATACAGACGTTTATTAAATATTGATTCCTTATGAACTATACTGAATTAACAGGAGTCGATTGTGCAATAAACACAAAAAGAAGCAGCTGGTAATCGGCAGCCTACGTTAAACTACGGGGTTCGATAGTAGAATAATGAGGTAAGACAAGCGGCATTCTAGGACGTCATTCTCATCCTAGCTACCGCTTTTTTTCTGTTCAGTCATCGCCTTACCATATCCTCGATCTTCTTATGTACCTCTATTCGTAACTCACCTTCATAATGTCCAAGAATGGTATTTTCCGTGTTGTTCCGTTTTCCTCTACATGAACTAGCCTTGTTCGCGAGTCAAGTAAAGTGATCCGCCCGCGGATTTTCTCAGGCATTCCCCAAACAGTCAATGCCCTTTCATCACCATCTTCTTTTGCTTCAACGAGTTGATTCCCTAACTCCTCTAATTCAAATTCATCTCTTGTAGGACGTTTTGGTGTAGCTGACTTTGCCATAGAGTCCTCCATAATCCGCTTTTACAGCCGTTATATGATCCATAGATATCCACTGGCTATCTTCATCGGTCACAAGCTTAATTCTCCTGCTGTTCTGATCGATCCATTTAACAACGCCCCACATCGTGCATATGGTTCCCAGTTTTCCTTTGTTTTGCTTCCAATTGTTTTGCTTCGTAAAAGGCACTTCCTCCTCAACCTATAGAGGGAGTGGAGGAAGTGCCTTTGGTATCTTGAAATGAAAGGCTCGCGATGAATTAAACACTGCAGTAGTAGTTTTTATATGTACCTGGATACTCAATCCTCACTCTCTTCTGAAACCTCAATTTCATCTAGTCGAAGTCTTTTAGCAATAATTTCATTCAGTGAATCTTCACTGATAAAACGTACTGCCTCAGGTATAAGTTCTTTCGAAGGGAACTCGAATATTTCACTTCTCTCTATCAGTGCATACCATACCCTAGGAATTTTGTTCTCTATAGCAAAACGGTATATTGTTTTGGCTTCGATAAGCGGTATTTCTAATTTGATATGAATTCGTGCGATTGTTTGATTTTTAATAGAAAAATTCAACCAATTTGTATGTTGATACTTATAGTAGGTTGATTCGATTATTGAGGCAGCAGCATACACTTGTTGTTTATTCATAAATACCCCCTATAAGAAGACCCTTATTTTTACACGATTACAAAAGCTTATACAACATGTATTAAATCACAAATAGTGGTACGCGAGGGAGCTTTCATCAGTCTTGTGTAAACCCAGTGGGGCAATCTTCCTAGTTGGAAAATGAAGTAGCCCTAGGGGGAAAAACCAGGGCTACTTTAGTTACTTATATATTAATCTTCGACTTCATTCCAACCATATGGATAAAGAGTGGTAATACTACCGTCTTCTATTACTAACTTATATTCATCACCGTCGGATTTACCTCTATATGCTTTTTTGCTAAATTTATCCTCATCAAGCTGCTCTGTGATCCATTTAGGATTATTTTTGTAGTTAATTACATCTTGAATGATCTTTTCAATATCATTCATGGAAGTACCGGGATCAAACATTGATAGAGGATCCTTACCATAGCCATTATAGTCATTTGTCCAGTACTTTGGATGGTGTCTTGAAAATTAAGTGGGACCCTAATCTACCGGATCTAACTCCTTTAGTCTCTTCACATTCTCCAAATCGTGTTTGTTCCTCGGTATTAGGGTTCTTAAAGTGTCCATATCTAAATTCCCCTTCGTTCCTCGATAAGCCAACCTTGTTCATTTCCTCCCTAGCCTGTATTCACAAGTAATGTTGTGTTTAACTGGGTTCAGTTCTAAAGCTGCCACTAAATGGGTTAACTTTAGTTAGAAGACAGATTTGAATATGTGACCTATGTTAAAGTTGCCCGTTGTAAAAACTTTCTTATCCGTTGATGGAACGCCGTGTGCGATGAAAGTCGCCCGCACGGTGTAGGCTCGTTCGAATACCTTCGATTAGTGAAGGGAATAAGACGAGAATAGCGAAACGAAACCAATTAATGATGTTGTAATTTCTGGGTCTGGTTGGCATGTGTCTCATGGAAGATTTGTTGATTTTTACTATACCGCCCCACAGGACGCCGCATCTGAGAAAGTCTTACAGTCTACGGACAATGGAGAAACTTGGGAGGATGCTTACCTGCCATTAGGGATTAAATCCGGCTCCTCTAATGGGATTCCCATGCATTCTGTACGTGCTGCTCAGTTAGAGGCAGGAAAAACCTATCTATTTAAGGTTGTCATTACAGGTGGTAAGAACGAAGGCGAATCAAATGTTATTACTCAAACAGTAATGTAATCCATCAACGGCCCTCGGGGATAGTCCGGGGGTTATTTTTATCGCTTGGACTACGTTTGTACAAATCGTGTGTTTTGTAAATTTGTTTAGCTTTTGTTCAGTAGTGTTATATATACTGATATAGCCCGTTGTAATTTTTCACCTTTTTCCGTTGATGGAACGCCGTGTGCGATGAAAGTCGCCTGCACGGTGTAGGCTCGAACAAAAACCCTCACAAACAGAAGGAAATAAGTCGAGAATAGCAATCACAAACCAAAAATTATCAAGCAACTCGATGTTTTCCAATTAACTTTGAGATTCCCGAATGGACTACACGCGTTTTCGGATTCTATTAGGGATCCCGACGATGATCCTCTAACTTATTCCATTACTCTAAGTGACAGTAGTATTGCTCAAGTATCCATTGACAGTTCAACTGGTTATGCTAACTTCACCGCATTAAAAGCAGGCCAAACTACTGGTACTATTACAGCGAGTGATGGAATTAGTGGTGAAGTATCTTATAGTTTCATTTTTAAAGTTATTGAGTAGTTTCCATCGACGAACCCTTAGGAAATCCTAGGGGTCTCTTTTTACTAAATAACTAATGAGTTAAAGTCGGTCCTTATTTATGGTATTGTATTTTGACTGACAAATTTTGAGGTGAAGCAATTGATTTACGCTAAAGTAAAAAACATTATTGATCGATGGGACCCGATTGGGTTAGTTGGTATAGATCCCGAACACGATCATTACCGATTTGAAATAAATGAGATTATTAAACTTCTTCAATCTAACTACAGCACCCCTGAAGAGTTGGCCAAACATGTAGAAAGCATTTTCATCGAATACTTCGATGACGAAATTTATAATCGTCCGTTCGCTGAATGTCTGGATGTCGCTCGCATTCTAGTTACAATCAATAGCGATTAACAATTAACGAATGTCTTTTAAGTGCTGCATTTACCTTTTCCCTCCATCTTCTGAATACACATTGTGTATCCTCATGAGAAACCAGACTTGCACGAGCCTAATATGACACAATGGTGCGTAACATTTGTTGGAAGCGGCAGCTTGGCCTGTTGAGAAAAGCAGTCTTTTAACATAAGTCGGAATACAAAAAATTTCAACTCACTGGAGACAGTCGGTTTTTGTTTTGTCTTGAGTAGGTAATTGAGTCCATTTTCCTCAATTACTGTTGTGTTAATTACTGCAGACTCTGTTCAAAAACTCGTAAATTACTAACTTTGGTTAGTTGACTTGAAATCTCAATGCATTTTAATCTAATGTTGCCCGTTGTAAATATCCTTTTTATCCGTCGATGGAACGCCGTGTGCGATGAAAGTCGCCCGCACGGTGTAGGCTCGAATGAAAACCCTTACTAAGAGAAGGGGATAAGTCGAGAATAGCAATCGACCACCTGTAGTAGTTAGTCCCATTCCGGATCAAATAATGCACCCTCTGATACCTATGATCACTGTTAACGTGGCAGGGAATTTTTCCGACCCGGATGGAGAACCTTTGACCTTCTCGGTTTCCTCTATTGATGGAAGTACAGCTACAGCCACTGTAGATGCATCGGGAATCGTACAAATTTCTAGATTTCCCAGTCAAATGGGTATCGTTACAGTGACAATCACAGCCACTGATACCAAAGGAGCAACGGTCTGGGATGCTTTCCAAGTCGATATGTTTTAGCCATTTCTGGTGCTTCATGATCATGTAAATGCAGAAATTCCATTAACGCACCCTTGGGATATCCAGGGGTGTATTTTTTTCATTACTGAAAGTCTCTTCCTTCTTAACAAAATTACCGTTGTGTTAAGCACGCGTCTCAATCGCTTCAATCGTCCTTTTGGCTGCTTCACAAATGACCGCTGGATCAATAGCGAATATGAGTGGTGGAACATGAGATTCGAATGTAAATCTGATGTATGCATCTGACTCGTTCTTGAATCTATCAACAATCATCCACGCATCGGCTATGTTGTAGAGTGACTGCCAGTGAGTTGCAACCTCTTTTCCATTCTTCCGCCAAGAGTCAAAGAACTTTTTCGTCCCTCCATCGGTTAGATCAAGCTCTACTTCATGCTTTTCCCATCCCATCACCTTCGTTGCCAGCATGTTGATGACGTGTTCTTGTTCCTTCCTACGCTTAGCCATCTGTTCGATTGCGGAATTGTCGCAAACGTCTGGCGTGCAAGTGTTGTGAAGAGCAATCGCCACGTCGATGTTGTGCCCGCAATATCGGCAGTTAGTTGTCCTCGACATCCATCTTTCCTCCCTAACAATTTAGTTAAAAGCCAAATTACTTGAGAATATCCTTACTTGGTTAAAGCCCGAAAAAATTAAGTCAATCACCTAACAATTTTTAGGTAATATCCTGTAACTGTAAGAAATTAGGAGGAGTTGAGCTTGCGTGTATGAATATCAAACTGATTTAGGTTACCAAGTGCCGATGTCTTATTTTCAACTTGTGTCACAGCGAAGAGGGGTCGAGTTAAGTACATTTGACATAACGACACATAACGATTTAGGAAACGGATTTCATCGTTATGTGTGGGAAGGCTTGTCTATAAATAACGATGAATATTTAGTTGTTAGAATTAATGCGGGGAACAGGAAGGTAATCAGTGCTGGATATGGTGTATCAGATTACGCCCCACTTTATGCTATGGAGAGCCTTCCTTTAGATGTGAATTTGTGGCATATGACTATTTTCAATCAATCCAATTTGCAAAGAAGAATATCTTTTTACTTGATTGCAAAAGATTAGGAGGAAGAGGTGCTACTCAGTACCTCTTTTCAAATTACACATCGTGTTAAGTTCCAAATTCGAATATGTTCATCTGAGCTGTTTCTTTCTGAATACGACTCTCTGCGAATGAATTTGCCCTTAAACGTCCTGTTCTGTGGATCGTACCGTGAGATGCCGGCTCTGTATCCCACCCTGCAGGAATCTTGAAGTTGCCACGTGTTTTCCTCTTACCCCTGCCTGATTGCCAAATTTACTGCCTTCTGTGTAGGCACCGCCCCGAAATCCGTTTGCCCACTCGTCCTGTACGCCTGGTTCCTTGATGGCATCTTTGTCGTAGTAGTATCGTTCTGACTTCGAAAGCAGAAAAATGTATTCATGGGCAAAATATATAGCAGTACCTCCAGGCTAACCGATCAACCTGGCTTCCTGACACGCTGCTTTTCTGTCCCTTCTGCCATTGATTGCTCACCAGTAGCATCGTTTGTTCTTCACTGAAAGACGGCGACAACTTGCATCCCAACTGCCGTGATCGCCTCTGATCTGCTCTTGTGAGACGTTTCCATCCATACTACACAGGAACAAGATAGCGGCAAACAAATTACATAACCGCCGCCCTTGCTCATTTCTTTTGGTCCTCCATTCTTTTGATTCGTACAATTACCCCTTCCCCCTGCGCTTTGACTGATCCAATAAGAGCCTCTTGATCAGCAAGCAAATAGAAAAGCCACCCGGCATCCGAGTGGCTTCATCCTATTTATTTGTCTGTATTTTACGAGTGTGAATTCTAACCATTAAAAACACTTGTTGTGTAAACTTTTGTAATTCCCCTCAAAATAGTGTCCTCCGCTACGAACAAACTACCGATTCTGCGGCTGTTTCGTCCGATAAAACTCATTAAACAACTTCATTAACGCTCGCTTTTCGATACGGGATACATACGAACGAGAAATGCCCAGCTCACGCGCAATTTCGCGCTGTGTCTTTTCTTTGTCCTGATCAAGCCCAAATCTGCCGATGATGACCTCTTTTTCGCGCTCATCAAGGATGTGAATGTGCTGGTAAATTTTATTGGACTCCAGCTTGAGCTGTACTGCGTCGACCACTTCGTCGGTTTCAGTGCCAAGGACGTCGATTAAGGTAATTTCATTGCCTTCTTTATCCGTCCCGATTGGGTCGTGCAAGGATACGTCTTTTTTGGTTTTTTTCAGACTTCTTAGATGCATGAGGATTTCAATCCAAATGTCAAAAGGGTTGCATAGACAAACTTAGAACGTGTATATCTCCACGCTTTCTTCAAATACCCTTACTTCCCTTACCACATGACGAATCAGCTCTTTTTTATCCTCAAAGGTTAGCTCATCCTGTGCCTTCGATAAATAATATTCAGCAGCTTCCTGGATCAAGTTGCGGCTATACTCATGATTAATTTGCAGTTTCGTTTGTTCTGTCAACTCACTTAAACGCTGATTTATTTTATCTTCCTTCTCCTTCAGTTCTTTCAACTCTTGGCGAATATCTTCTTCACCAATATCTTCTTCGCCGGAAGCAAACAATTTAAGTAATCTCTTGCGACCCGCTTTTGTTTTTTCGAGATCCTTTTGCAATCGTTCCAACTCCACTTGCTCGAATGGAGTTTCCACTTTATCTTCCATTGCTGCCGCAATCTCGTCAGGATTATTCAACCAGTTTGCAACGGTTTCCCAAACTTCATTATCCAGCTGTGTGCATTTGATTCGACGACCGCAGCCCTTGTTTTTTGCACCCGCAGTGTTCTTAACGTCGGTGTACTCAAAAACATCCTGACCCCAGTTTTTCGCTTTTCTCCCAGGCATCGTATTTCCGCAAGTACCGCAGCGGACGAGACCACTTAAAAGATATTCGTTGAAGCTTCGGCCCGCCCATCTTCTTCTAGATTCCTTTAGTAGTCGTTGAGCATGTTCAAACTTCATTTCATCAATAATGGATGGGCAGGGCAGTAATATCCATTCTTCTTTTGGGCGCATTGTCATACGGACTTTCTCATCCGGTTGCCGAAACTGGTTGCCAAGCATCCCTTCTGTATTCCATTTATTCTGATAAAACCTCCCCACGTATGCCTCATTCAAGAGCATCTGACGTACCACTTGTCGATGCCATACACTCGCCCCACGCTTTGTAGGAACCCCCTTGCTGGTCAGGTAAACGGCAATTCCATTTATTCCTTCAACAAGATCATTTGGCTGAGTAAACAGATCAAATACAAGTCGTACTACTGCTGCCTCAGCTTCATTTATTACAATCTGTTCCTTCTCAGGATCATAACTGTACCCATATATTTGAAAGTCACGGAGGACGCGGCCTTGTCTTGCCTTTTCTCTTCTTCCACGACTCATACGCTCATTAATTTTTGCTTTCTCAAATTCAGCAATCGCTCCACGCATACTGTAAAAGAGCTGACCTTCAGGAGTTTTCGCATATTCGCCATTCACGAACACAAGCTCTATACCACGTTTATCGAATTCATCTGTAATAAGCAGTTGATTCATAAGCTTCCGTGATAAACGATCTGGGTCAAGACAAACGATCTTGGTAATGACTCCATCCTTCACATCTTGTCTTAGCCTTGAGAGAGCCGGCCGATCTAGGAACTCGCCTGATACATCATCTATGTACTCGGCAACTTCACTCGTCGCTGCCTTTTTCCGGCATTCCCTTAACTGATCGTCGAGACTGAATCCGCTCTTTGCCTGTTCCTCTGTACTCACCCTGGCATATATTCCGATCATAAGGCTTCTCCCTCCTGTACTTGCTTAATAAATAATGATAACAGGCGGAACGAATACTGTCAGCAGAACTTCCCGGTATAATCTTTACATGCACCGTTCATCCCCTCCTGTCGAGAAGATATGCGCGAACGGCTTGTCAAAAGTAGTGCAGTAAATTGAAAATCCCGTCTCCTTAATGGTCAAGGCCCCGTTTAGTGGACAGTAAGAAAAACCCGGGCCGTTAGGCCACTAGCTGGCGTCTGAATTCAACAGGCGTCAGCTTTTTTAATTTTCTCTGCGGGCGATTTTTGTTGTAGAAGTCAATGTACTTCTCGATTCGCCTTTGTGCCTCATCGATACTTCGGATATCATAAGGATAGAGCCCTTCCGTTTTAAGATGCGAGAAGAAGCTCTCCATCGAGGCATTGTCATAACAGTTGCCTCTTCTAGACATGCTGATTTGGGCGCCAACCTTTGGCAGCATGTCGTGGTAAGCGTAGGACGTGTATTGGAATCCTTGATCGCTGTGAACGATCAGTCCAGTCACGTCTTTCGTCTTTTCAAAAGCTTTCTCAAAGGTCCGTAGGACCAATTGATTGTCGTTGCGAACATCCATGTGATAGGCCACGATTTCGTTATTAAACAAATCTTTAATAGCAGACAGGTAGAGCCAAGTATCCGAGACACGATACTGTGTGACGTCCGTTACCCACTTTTGATTGGGCACATCTGCTTTGAAATTACGCTGTAGAATATTTTGGGCAACTCGCCCCCCAACCGATGAAGCAAGGTGATAACGATACTTGCGACGTATTCGAGAACGGAGCCCCATTTCTTGCATGAGACGTAGTACCTTCTTATGATTGACCCACACCCCATGATCTTGCAGGAGAAATAGTTGGATTTGTCTATACCCATATTTACCGTGGTACTTCTTATACACAGCCTGGACTAAATCTTTCATAGACTTGTCCCGATCTATTCCTTGGCGTTTTAAGTATGCGTAGTATCCACTTCTTGAGACGCCAAACAGCTTACAGAGCTCACTGATGGTGTATTCTCCTGCTGCTTTCTTGATTGCGGCATACTTATGGACTGCACCTCCCGCATCCAGATTTCCAAGCACTTTTTTAGCATCTTATTCTCCCGCTTTAACTTTTCGATATATCTGTTTGCATCTATGTATTCTTCGCGACGGCCACGTTGATCTAGAAGACCAAACTCTCCGAGTTTCCTATACTTCCGCATCCAGACCTTTAGTCGGTCCTCATCATGAATTTTCAATTCTTCCATGATCACCCGTTTGGAAACACCCTTTAATCTCATCTGAATTGCTTGCAACTTAAGTTCTTCACTATAATGCTTAAACTTCTGCCCTTTCTTTGCTGGCATAAAAATACACCCCCTAAAGTTTTCATCGGTAAACCGCAGGGGTTTTTCCAATGTCTACTTTAAGGGGTGCACTTCATAAAACAGGGACGGGTTATCTATTTTTTGAACGCCTTATGAACATTTCCCTGAGCATTCCTTTGATTTGAATTTATACCTTTTAATGTTTTGCTCAATCCAACTAATTGTAATATATTTCAAAGGTGATTTGATCTATTATCCATTTTTAATAATTAAAGGAGGATTATCATGATTTTGGCAAAATGGTTCAACAAACAATTTTTTTGCTATGCACTTATGTTTTGTGTTTTATTTTTGGGGCAAAGTATAGTTCATGCGGAGGATCAATACACCAAAGATTTAATTCCTAAAATGACAAGTAATACTGCACCTAGTGGAACAGCCTTTTCAAATTCACAGTATTCTAGTAAGTATGAAGCATGGCGTGCATTTGATGGGCTAAATATTGAAAATAGCGAAAATCCGTCAGGAGATGCTGGTGGCGCTCAAAGTGGGGATCTGGGTGATCTAAAACTTAATCCTTTTCTTCTTGGATATGAATTTCCTACAGAAAAAACTGTAGTAAAATACGCTTTAGAATCCCCGAATTGGTCAAATGGTGTTACTCAAATGGCTAAAAACTGGACTTTTGAGGGATGGGACGGAACCTCGTGGAACATTCTCCATACTGTAGAGAACGAGACAAACTGGAAGATAAATGAGGTTAGGAATTATCAGTTTACTAATGAAAAATCCTACAAAAAATATCAGATTCGTGTTACTGCAAACAATGGCTTTAAAGGCTACGTTTATATTGGAGAGTTAAAAATGTTCGGATATGAGGAAGACCATAATTTAGTTCTTAGTGGTAATACACATGATCTATCTAATGTCCTTTCCTGGAACTCAATTAATGGGGCAACTAGCTATAATGTAAAACGTTCTACAAATGCTGGCGGGCCATACGAAACCATCGCCACAGTGACAAATACAACTTACACTGATGAAGACGTTGAAAAAGGAATTACATACTACTATATCGTAACAGCAGTTAATGAAGATAATGAGATTAGAAACTCGAATGAAGTAGCTCTAACCCCATTAGGCAATACCGATCCTGTTGATCCCATTACCGGGGACAGAGCACTGTTGGTTATCAAGATGATCAGTGGTCTTGAGAAGGAGTTTGAATTAACTGCATCAGAAGTACAAGACTTTATCAACTGGTATAATGGCCGTGCAGACGGACGTGGTAAAGAAACATATATGTTCGATAAGGACTTTAACAAGGGGCCCTTTGCCTCTCGAAAAGACTATGTAGCTTTCAGCAAGATTCAATCCTTTGAAGTCATGGAATATACCAAATAACACGACGAGGCACCTCCCTAAACATAAGGAAGGTGCCTCTCCATTTTTTCAATCAATCCCAAGCAAACCTCTGCTCTTTCCAAGGATCACCGTACATATACTTGTGTAACCATTATTCGGTTATTCACCAAGAAAACCCGTCTCCTCAAAATAGGGACGGGTTTGCTATTTCTTGAATACATTCTGGCGTATCGTTTTTGGGACTGCCAACCATTGCTGGAACAGGGTAAGCTTTCATCTGTTCGTGATCATATGGTACAAGCAATGATTGAAGCAAGTCAGAATCAAACTTCTCACGGTCTAACCATATTCCCTCGTCTTCATGTCGCAGTATCACGGGCATACGATCATGAATATCAGCAGCAACTACATCGTTTGGCTTTGTTGTGATGATTGTGCAGGACACCGTGTCCTCCTCATATCGGGAAAAATTAAGTGGGACTTGCAGGATTAAAACACTTGCCCTCGCGTGTTTGCGGGGGCAAGTGTCTAATGTCATTAATTTTAATCAAGTCCTAATTGACTTTCGCTTTCTACCTGCAATCCTTTGGCCACTCCGTTAGGAGGCTGCAACTTACCTTCTTCTTCGAGGAATTTCCCTTGATAAACCCCTTTAATTACGTACGCGTCTTCGGCAACGGGACCTTCATATTTTTCTAAGTATACATACGCTTTTTCACCTGTTTCGAATACTTCATTACCTTCAAAAGTATACTCTGTTTCATCTTTATATCCGCCGGTCTCTAGTATTTTGATCACATTTTCCGGATCTACATCACCCTTATACACTTGCTTGACTTTTGCATCACTAAGGGTAAATACGACGTTTTTATACTGAAAGCTCTCCGATTCATTGATTTCAACCTCGGCAATCACTTCAGCGCTTTCATTAAGCTTTTTGATACTGTCGAAACCCTCTACTACATCTCCCGATACATCTACTTTTTTTATAGTCTTCTTATCGCTTTTTGCTGGATTATGAGATGTTTGGTCGTAAGCACGACTCGTATCGATTTTATTAGAATCTAAAAATAGATAGCCCCCACCGACAAGAACACCTAATGCAAGTGTTGATAATATGATTTGCTTTTTGTTCTTCATTACTTTTTTCATCCTTCCGATATGAGATTAATTCACTTTACATCTATTTTTTGTATATCGATTTAATACCAGCAATATCATCTTTTCCAGGCTCTTTTACTTTCCGCCCATCTTTAGTAGTAGACATGACTTGTTTAGGATCTTTAACATGGTCTAGACCAAGAACATGACCGAGTTCGTGAGCAAAAACACCTTCTTTTTCACTTGCACTCATATCGTCCATGTAATAAGTGTTGAGACTCATAGAGGCATTTCGAATAATATCTGATCCATCGTACGGAGTAACTGATGTTTCGGCAGTCCAGCCTGTTTTTCCATAGTCATCCTCTTTAAAAATGAACACTTTGCTCTTTTTTGTATCTCGCCCAAAGGCTATATATTTTTCTACAGCATTATTCCATGAAGCTAAAGCGTCCTTCAACTCGTCTTCATAATCACTACTCATATCATCAGCGTAGTTAAACCTAACTACACTATTATCCCAATAGTACCCTGTAGTGTTATAAGCAGAAGCGTTGTTTGGTACGGACAGTAAAGTGGCAATTGATAAAAATCCTAGCATCAATGAGGTACCTTTTTTCATTTTACTTCCTCCATTTCTATTTTGTTACAAAAGATAAAATACTATAACAATTTCTAACTGTAAATATGTGGGATTTTTCCCCTTGCTTACTTTGACGAATTATTCTCGCTTTTGTTTCACGACTAGTTCACCAATTTCTTCTGGGGATTTGCTTTACTTGATGTCAACAAAAAGGCCCTCCCCGGATTGCTCCGAAGAAGGGATTCACCTTTTAGAATGCAATTAAAATTAACTCAAAAAAACACGTCTCCTCAAAACAGGACGGGTCAGTTATTTCTTGAATGCATTCGGACATATCATTTTTCAGGCTACTAATCACGGTAATCACAAACAAATGTTCCCCAAGCACTTACATTTCCTCTATTTTTCTAGTAAAATGAGGATATCTTGAGGAAAGGGTGTTTTCATGAATAAGACTGAACTGGTTACAAGAGTCGCTGAAACCACAGAATTAACTAAGAAAGATGCTACAAAAGCGGTAGATGCTATATTAGATGCTATTGCAGATGCGCTAAAAGAAGGGGACAAAGTATCCCTTATTGGATTCGGAAATTTTGAAGTGCGGGAGCGAGCTGCTCGAAAGGGTCGTAATCCTCAAACTGGAGAAGAAATTGAAATCGCTGCGAGTAAGATGCCTGCGTTTAAACCAGGTAAAGAACTAAAGGATTCAGTAAAATAATCTATACATACAAAAAACGCCCCGATTATTCGAGGCGTTTTCCTTTTTTAAAGCAATAGTTGTCAATCAAGGTAATTCCGCGTTTTGCCGGAGGTACCCTGTACAGCATCACCGATATAATTGTATTAGTGCGAAATGAGCAACGCGCTGGTAATTACTCACTACTATTCTTCACCCAAGAGGAAATCATTTCCACATGCAGAATGTAAATGGATAAATCTAATGTGAAATGGGTGAAAATTATGTTTACACATGATTCCAAATCCAATTCTCAAGCCCAACAACCGATGTCGCATAACAAACAAAAAGTAGAACAGACATCAAGCGTTTCTAATCGTAACAGAATCTCTCACATACTCCAGCTTCAGAGTACTATCGGTAACCGTGCAGTTAATCGAATGGTAAACGGGAATAACACTGGCTTGCCCGATCATTTAAAAACAGGTTTAGAACGTTTGTCAGGGTTGGATTTATCACCTGTTAAAGTGCACTATAATTCAGATAAACCGGCTCAATTACAGGCACATGCTTTTGCAGAACAGAATGAAATTCACATTGCCCCTGGTCAAGAAAAGTATCTCCCACACGAAGGATGGCACGTTGTACAGCAGATGCAAGGGAGAGTATCTCCAACCACTCAAGAACCAAACGGTAAAATGATAAATGATGATCCTACACTTGAGCATGAAGCGGATATAATGGGGACAAAAGCAAATGATCCTTCCCTGTCTCAACATGAAATCACTCAATTGGCTGCAAATACATCTTCTTATCTTCAAGAGCATGTCTTACAACGTGTAGATACTGACGAACAATCTGATGAATTCAAATCACTTTTCAAAAAGATAGAAAAAGGTGCAACAACATTCGGTCTATATTCTTGGGATGGAGAATTTCTAACTTATGACACGAGTGATAAGACTGAATTAGGAACTCTTCGTTATAAAGTACACATACATTTCTTTAAGACTAAATGCACATTCTCAGATGATGAAGTAACCCTAAAAGGTAGTATAGTTTGGAATAAAACTACTAGTGGGCCTAGAAAAAATGATGGAGTGCAAGAACGTGATGATATTACAATAACAGCCGAGAACAAATACGGTCGATGGACTGTAACGCATACTCCTGAATCCTTTGAACATAAGGGTACCTCATCTGAGAATGTCAAACTTAATGACATGTTAGAGAATGGCTTTGTGGATGCTCTCATATCAGCGGTCCTAAATGGAGAAATTGAATCTGATTCTGACGACGAATAGAAGGTTAATCTCCACATATTCTACATTATCGAATTAGGCTTTTACGTCAGTTATCACATCCATAGAAATCCATTGGCTATCTTCATCGGTCACAATCTTAATTCTCCTGCCGTTCTGATCGATCCACTTAACAACACCCCACATCGTGCATGTGATTCCCAGGTTGCCTTTTATTTGCTTCCACCACGTTACTGTAATAGCATAATCCGCTCGGGCTGAATCACAAATAATGTAGTTTAATGCTTCCAGTTCGTCTTGCTCAACAATAGGCATAGCTACAAGCTTGTCATCTTCCTTCATCTGTAGATACATCGCTCGTTGCTCTGGTAGCACAAAACGCATTGAAAAGGGGTTCTCTATCTTAGAGGCCATTTCATCACACCGTTCCTTTCCCACGTTTCGAATACTTCCATTCTGTCAGGTTCCGACCTATGCCACTCGATGTACTCATCGCGCGCCAACGCTTCAAGCACCGTCATCACGTCTTCGCGGCTTCGTCCGGTCTTTACGCATATCACGTCAATTCTCGGAGGATTCGGTTTCATAGCCGAGTAATTTCCGATCACCCGTAGGACCTTCCGCTCGATATCAGATAGCAATTCTCCTACCTCCCGAACGAGAACTTATGTTCGTATTATATGCGAACACAAAGAAAAAATGCAATAAAAAAGCACCTTCCCTATTTTTCTTTGAGAAGGTGTTTTTTTATTTTTATGTAATATCCTGAAGTCCTCAACAAAGCCTCTAAACACATTTTCGATATTTGCAATTGAATCCTGTTGGTTTTCCGGAATCTCATTGTAAAAAAACTCAACTTTCCCCAATTCATTAATACGTATCCAGCAATCTTTTTCCTTTAGAATAAAGATGCTCGCGATTTTTCGAAGCTCCGAGAGGGGTTCCCAAAACTTGAAAACCGCTGTAAAACATACAATGAAAAATTATTGCATGGTTCCCTGCTACGCTCGTCGCAACTGGTGCGTTCAGGCTCAGAATGTCCCCCTCTCGTAAGGTCACATTCGTCATCACCCATAGATTCGCTCAGGTACGCCATTGATAAGGGATAGACGGTATCTCCCAAGAGCAGTTGTTGCTTGCTCTTGACTTAAGATTACCGTCCATGAAATTCCAAATCGTCCTGCCTTTTATCCCTGATTTTATCCGGGTTTTGTCCCGTATTTTGTCGGGGTTTTGTCGGGCTTTTTTACATAAAAAATGGCACTCAGATCATACCGAGTGCCTTGGAAATTAAAATACATTCTATAAGATTTTTACCTTCTAACAACCCAATAAAAGTACAGGTTACCAGAAGTATCCCAGTTATCAACCTCATTGGGCTCAGCTCGGCCAGAATGACCATCGATTGTTGCCTCGAAATCATGACCTATTTTGTGTCCCTTAGCATCCTGACTAATAGTGTACGATTGTGAAGAAACCCAAACATCAGATTCCGTCAGAACATCATCAAGATATTCATTATCCTCTACTTTGAATTTATGCCAATCACCGGAAAGACTTCCGGTTGAATCATAAATTTCTATGTCTCCACTTGTATCCCAGGATACAGACGCACCAGGAGGCCAAGTAAGATCATAAGTAACATTACCAGAAATACTGGAATTATCGGGAAGCCAACCCTTTGTTATGATATTACTTGATTTATCAGCATCAAGTCGGTCCACGAATTCTCTTGACTTAAAAATTTCAATCTCACTAAGTGGTTGGTCAGCACGAAAGTAGACATAGCTTTTTGTATCAGGGTTGTCAGGGGTTTCATCTTTATAAACTTCCCAAACATGATATGATTTTGCTAGTCTCTGTTGGGTAGAATTAATATCAATAAAGTTATTAATCTCAGTTTCCCAAGTATATATATTTGAAAATGAATCTGGAAGATTCACATCTATTCCCGCAGCTGCGGCTATATTGGGACTAAGAAAACTAAATTGAGATTTTCGTGCTTTAGTGCTCTTATTTATTTCAATATTATATCTCTTCGTCATATTCTCGAGGTCTTCCAACTTATAGTCTTGATTTCCTCTGTTAATCGAGATAACTGCTGACAATTTAACTTGGTTATTTTCAAATTTGTAACCAAACATATCAAGGGAATATGTTGATTCTTTAAGATATTCAGGGGTAATATCTAAATTCGGTTCAAAAGTATTTGTGATATCTTCCGCATCAAGTTTTTCACCAAAAATATAAAAAGGTTTATTTTCTTTTTTTGCCTGTTTATAGAGTTTTTTCACCTCTTTGTTCTTTATATTAGCTTCAGATATCCAAAGTGCGTCGATATCATCTGGAATTTCTTGAATATCCTCTTCTAATATCTGTATTGATTCCTCTTCTGTAGCAAAACCTCTCTGTTCACTGATAGCTTCTTCAATTGTCTTACCTACTGCACTTTTTTCTTCATCACCAATTACACCGATTTTATAAGGGCCTTGTTTTATCTTTGAAGTAGTAATCTCTACTTCCTTAGCTTCGACGCCATAGTTCCCAGCAACCAATGTCATGAGTAGAACAATACATGTCGAAAGCTTTAGTATTTTTCTTCCTTTCATGGAACCAACCTCCTTTTTCATAAAAAATACCATTTATGGATAAGTAGTGTCAATCCACCAGGACTGTCTTTTACCTAATATCTATATTCCATTCATCTTTAATTATTGCACAAAAAAGGCACTCAGATCATACCGAGTGCCGTAGCGATTTGCATAATTGCATCTTTCTTTTTCGTATAGTATTGGTCCTTGGTCAAGCCCATATCAAGATAAACATTGATGTCTTTTACTCGTGATGTACTAAGATACTTTTCTTCGATGATCTGACGCTCTACTTCATCCAACGAATACTGTAAAGCTCTTTCGATCTGTCGTGCTTTCAACTCATTCGTGGACTCAGACTTTTGAAGCCGAGGAAACAGTTGATCGATCCCCTTCTCCTGTCGCTCCTGTTTATTTTGGACAGCAACACGAAGGGCCTTATACTCTTTTAATGCTTTTACAACAGCCTTTCTGACTTCTTTTTCGTCTATTGGTTCCAGAAATGACAGTTGCTCTTGTGCGCTCATCTTTCCAATTCCCCCTCGTGGCAGCCCATGCAATAATGTTTTTGCCGAACATATATACGGGCTCCCTGCTGGGGGCTATTTTTTTGAAATATTATGTTGATTCCTAATCTTGTTCATCTGCTTCTTAGACAATGCCAGTGCGTTAGATTATTTTTCGGGAAGAGAGTTTACGTAACCGAATCGATTTCGCCAGAACCCGACTTCCCGACATTAGATATCTGTCTCCGGCGGTCCATGTGTGACTCTTTTTGTTATTTCTACGAACCGCAATGTAATTACGAGGAGCAGAAGCGTAAATTTTATAGCCTCTTGCTCGGCTGGCTCTTATAAATCTTCCATCTTCCCCTAGTGAAACATTAGCAAAACGTACACGGTTGAATACACGTTTTCTAAATAATATGGTTCCCCCTGCAAGCGCCCCTACGAACTTATTCTGCTGTTTAGGGAAACGTAAAATTAGTAGCTTTCTTGCTTGGAGATAAGCCATATATGCCCGCTTCCCAACAATGTCAGCTCCTGTACGATGAAGATCATTCATTTGCTGTTTTAAATAATATGGCGAGTAGTAATCGTCATCATCGAACTTTGCAATAAATTGGTATTTCGTTTTGCTGACCGCATAATTTAAGCACCTGCCCAAAGAGACCCTTTCTGGAACTTTGTAGATAGAAATGTTCTTATATCTCCGCACTTTTTTTCGGTATTTATCCAAGCTCATGCTATCTTTATTAATCACAATTACCAACTCTTTTACCCGAAACAACTGGGTCTTATAATTAGCGATGATATTATAAAAAAAATGTGGTCGGTTCGTGCAAGTAATAATGGAAACTCCGCCACGAATGCTGTTTTTATTTTTCCTCATCGCTCATCCCCCTTTTTGAAAGTTTGTATATACTTTATGCAAACTCCTATAAGAGGGAAAGGTACAACTCTACATGGAAAACATACAATTTTCTCTTTTGTTATGAACCTTATAGGAGCTCAGGGTTCTCGTAGATGTTACCGATGACTTCGCACTTATTTAGGTAAATCTGGGTGAATAAAAGATATCCGTCATTACCCAATACAGTCTTTCCCTTCAACGCATACTGGCAATCGCCTGTGAACATGACATAGCCGTTCCAATCATGATCCGGGACATGAATGACGTCTCCCTCATAAATCTCCTTGCCGTTCTTGTCGCGGAGTCCTGTATATTGTAGTAACTCCACTTCGTCCAGGTATTTCGAGGTGCATTCATGCGGTTATTCTCTGTCTACAAACTCGCTCCAGAATGCTAGGGTACCATCATCCTGCCACCAGTTCAGTACCATCGGAAACATCATCTTTTCTCGATCTGGGTCCCATGCGCGAAATTTAATAAACCGTCCAGCTTGCATCCCGTTCCCCTCCTATTTAAGTGACTTCCGTTATCCGGCTTCGCAGTTTCTTTATGTCATCAATAAGCGATGCTTTGTCCTCTGGAAAGAGCAGCATCATATCCAGTTTGATATCTATCAACTCTTTGATTTCCTCCACCGACATATCCATTTCCATGAACTGCCCGGTTGGAATCAAATCATGCTGGTCTACGTTTCTCCCACATAAAGTGCATTCGTAGACACCGATCGCACCGCTGTAATGACATAGCTTTTCGCAACCACACGTTGGGCAGCATAACCCTTCCATCCGGTTCCCCTCCTCATTGCATCAATGTGGAATTCCTGTTTTGTTCTCTGACCGCCAATTCCTTTATAGCGAATGAAGTCATGCCGACAAGATACTGGATCAATATTTTATAGTCGTTGTCTGGAATCGCTTGCGCTGTCCGGATATACGTTTCGATATTTTTAGCTGACGCGTCATTAAGCTTCTGGAGTGTTTCCAAAGCATGATCGCCTAAACGGATGCCTTGCATGTAGCTTCCCTCCCTGAGTACAAACCGTGTGTTGAATCAATCGATAGTCAAACTCCAGTGCCTCTGCAATCTGTACATTAATGAACGGCACACCTGTTACCAAGTCCCTTACCTCCTCATCACAATTTCTCATGATTGCAATAGACTACGAAGACGTTCTTCTTTCTTGCGTAGCCGGATAATCTCTTCGTTGCGTTGTTTCAACATGGAGACAAATTGCTGCAACTCGCTCTCTACCTTCACATCAAAGGAACGTCCTTTAATCCGATCAATCAGTGTGTACTGGACATTCAAATACTCTGTAGGGCCATTGACGACTTTCTTCTCGCAACTGAACTGCACCCATGTATCGGTGATGTACCTGATCCGAATCTTGTCTACTTCCCAGAAACCTTGTCTCTCGAACAGATTGCGTATCTTTTCTTCCTGTTCTTTTAACATCTACGCGCCTCCCTTCATCACAATTTCTCTTTTGTTAAATGGAACGAAACAACTCCGGGTTCGCATAGATGTTGTCATCTGATCGATCGCCACGGTAAAATGGTAAAATACCGGAAAAAGGTGAGGTGTCTTAATGTTTCAAAAAGTCCTTGCACGTCCCAAGTGGTTTCTTGCTCTTGCCGCAATAGCAATAATTTTACTTATCATTAGTCGGTTTTACATAGACAGTATTATCTTGAGAAGCATTAGTTTTTTTGTATTGGCAATTTACATATTCGCTCTAGGATACCTGGAGAAGAAAAATAACTTCTTGATAGTGTGTTCTGTGCTGTCTCTTGCTTTCATTGTCTTGTGCATTAAAACCCTTCTTGGCTGACGGGTGGCTTTTATTATGAAAAAGTTTTTAGTAGTTGCTATGTTGACCTTGTCTGTAATCTCTATGTCTAGTGCTGCTATTGCTACTGAGCCAGAAGGAACCGTTTCGTGTGGTGGTGGCAAACCTAGGTGTCCCGATGTATTTTAGTTAAACGAGAGCCTCCACATTGGGGGCTTTCTTCAATTACCGTTGTATTAAGCGACCACTTTTAAAACAGCGAATACCCCGATCTCCCTTAAGAACTTCCCAACGCTTCAACTCTTAGCCATGCCCTCTTCTTCAATGAATTTATACAATTTTATTAACAGATTAATTTTTATTAATTGAGTCATACACTTACCAAATCTTCATAAATTTTAAATTGTGTTCCAGTTCCACAAACAAATTGTGTGCTAAGGGAGAGGATGAGCAATGGGTAAATTTCGGGTCACGTTTAAAAGTATTGTCGTTCATAAATCTGATGATGGCGCATTTGACAGCACTTTGGAAACGAAATGGAATTTCATTATTAATGGATCAATTTTTTCCTGGACAAAAAATCTAAAAGCACAAAACACACCGTACGCCATTGATATTAGTCATGATCTTGATGTTCCTGATAATTCGATCATTCATCTCGAGGTTTATGGAAATGAAATTGATACTGTTAGTGATGATGAATTACCAGGATTTATTCATACATGGAACAGAGATAGCAGTTGGGGCTTAGGATTTCATCCTGAGAAACAGTCCAATGACAACATAACTTACACACTTAATTACGAAATTTCCCAAATATAAGGATAGTTGACACCTTTCAATTACTAATACTCGCCCCCACGTTGTTTGAAAGCGTGGGGTTATCTCATTTAAAATTCAGTTTCCTCGTTTCCTCCCTAACTATTAAGTTAAAAAATCCGTGTCACCCAATCTGTTAATATGATTGAAACTATTTGTTAACTTGTCCGTCTACGTTATAAAAGAAACTGATTGGAGATGTGGACAAATGCCATATATCAACCTTCAAATTACAAAAGGTACAACCCGTGATCAAAAGGCTCAGATTGTGAAAGAGTTCACTGAAACTCTTGTTAACGTTCTTGGCAAAAAACCTGAACATACTCACATCGTTATTGAAGAAATTGATGATGAAAATTGGGGGTTCTCCGGCATTCTTACTGACGACTTCAGAAAACAATAGGTAGTTTTCAACCGCCCGGCTTTTTGCTGGGTTTTTTCATTCTAATGATGGTCAATATACCAAGTACACAAAGTGTTAAATGCCTGACAGCGATAAGATTGTCTACTGCCATGATTTGCTGCAACTGGGTTAATCCAAAGCACTTCTGTCCGAACCTGCCCGGTTTCGATTACTTGCTGCCGTTCTTCGCATTGCCAATTGCTCAACATATCGATGTACAAATCATTTGCATACCCAGATAGTAGCACTGGTCCGGGATGATCATTGAGGACCTTCAACAAGTCGCAATGGTCATCGTCAGTCATCTCGTTCCAGTAAATCTCCCCGTTCCTGGTTCCCAAGATATACGGCGGGTCGGCGTCTATCAGGAGATCCTCGCGTGTATATCTTCCAATCACTTGGAGAGCTGGCCTATTTTCAATTTGGATCTCCTTCAAACGTTCAGCCACCATTGCGATTTTTCGGCCGGAGAATGTATGGCAAGGGGTAAGTGTCGAGGATGAACGTGTCATTCATAGAATTGACGATTAACGTCGGGTTCCTGCATACACTAGATTCCTTTCTGTGGAACCTTTGATCGGCCCAATTGATAACCTTGAAGGAATTCATTGGGTAATTGTTGGTGGCGAATCTGGACCGGGTGCGAAGTATTATGCAACAGTGTAAAGATCAGAATGTTGCATTCTTTTTCAAACAATGGGGCGGCGTTCAGAAACATCGTAACGGTAGAATGATTGATGGCCAAACATACGATGAATACCAAATCACTTGATAACAGTTTAAAGGGACCATAAGGGTCCCCTTTTTCATAACTCTTGATCAAAAGACACTCTTTTGACTTTAATATCTCATTCTCAATACAACGCGCAGCATACGTAGCCAGCTTGGTGCCCTTATCCACCTGATAACTCTCGATTGCTTTGATCAGGCCGATGGTACCGATGGAAATCAGATCTTCACTGTCCTCACCTGTGTTCTCGAATTTCTTCACAATATGCGCCACCAAACGCAAATTGTGCTCAATCAGCTTGTTGCGGGCGTAAGGGTCGCCTTTGGCCATGAGTCGGAGGTACTTTTCTTCTTCGGTGTCCTGAAGCGGTTGCGGGAAGGCATTGTTCTTGACATAAGCCACAAAAACAAGAAGTTCTTTAAAAACAAGGGAAAGCGCCGCGATAATGCTGGACATGGCTGCCACCTCCACGTCTGGAATAGCTTACTTCTATCCATATGTGGGCGGTTGCCTATGCGTGCCTGTACGCAGGGAGTTGTTGTCGATTAATTCACTGTTGCTTGTATGGTAAAGGATTCACATTTGTGAATATAGAGTGAGGCTTAGAAAAAATGAGATATTTTGGTAAAATGAACAAAACGAACGATTGGAGCGATCACCCATGCTAGAATTTGGCGCTGTGTCGATCGAATGGGGTACTGTACTCTTTCAGCTCTTTATCTTCTTCATGCCTTTAGCACTTGTCATTGCCTGCTGCTTGTTCATCGTAAAACGCACGGCAACCAAGCAAAAAGCCATCGAGGAGCTGGAAAAACGCGTCGCAGCACTCGAGCAAGAAATAAAGCGTCCGAAATCATAACGGACGCTTAGCTTTTTCCCCTATTCAAATAAAGCCATCATCTCTTCGTCTTCTCTCTCGCGTGCTATATCGTATGGTGTTTGCCCCTCCATGTCCTTTTTGTTAGGATTCGCACCTTTAGCCAGCAGCAGCTCTACCACATCCACACGCTCCTCTCCATCGGCTACCTGTGTGTGCAGCGGGGTACTTCCATCATGAGCGCTGGCATGTATGTCTGCACCGTGCGCGATGAGCGCCTCTGCGACCTCTGGATAGAGCGCGATATGCAACGGGGTAATACCCTCATCGTTTTTCGCATGGACATCTGCTCCCTGTGCGACCAAATACGCAATAAGGTCAACGTCGTCTGTCATCACAGCGCCATGCAGTACGGAAAACTCATACTCATCCTTCTCATGCAGCAATTCCGGCTGTTTCGTGACGATCTTTTTTACGAGCTCAAGGTCTCCCAATTCAGCTGCATCATATAAATCTGCGAAATGGTAAGCCATATCTGTCTCTCCTTTCTTAGGCATTCCTCCCTGCTCCTTACCGCTCCTCTGTCTCAAATACAAGTTTGGCGAGCAGGACAACCGGTGCATCTTTTTCTTGCCCGTCCTCAGTGAGATCGAACAATTTTTCGTTAATCGGACCGTACCGCGATTCATTGCCGTACAGCAAAATGACATGTGGGTACTTGCCAATCTCCTCTGTTAACTGTTTGGGCCATTCTTTTCTATCCAGTGTTGCATTCATCGCATATTCGTTTTCCAAATACGTGAAAAAGTCCGCTCTTGTCTCTGCATCCTGTACCTCATGCACTTCAAAAAAGTCTTCGTCCACCCATTCAAGGCCAGACGCTGTTAAAAAGCCAGACGGTATCACATCCCCGTCCTCATCGTAAACCGGAGTCAGAAAATCTGCTAGTTCATCAGAAGACTGCAAGGCTGCTCCCCATACCGTTACCACATTTCTCATTGTCTTTCCCCCTCGCTCCATTCCCCTTGCACAAACACGGGTCAGTGCCTCTTCATCTAATGCTTTGCTGTTTCCAAGGAAGAGCGAATGCGATCTACACGCTCCTTTTCCTTGCGCAGAATGGCTTTTTCGTACGCTACATCCAACAACCGATTGATTTCTTGCCAATTCGCTTCACCAGAAGGAGACTCACCACTCGTCAGCATTTTCCCCCAAGCACTTAACGCAATCTGCCGTTGTGCTTCATTTCCGTCCAGCCAACGAATCAGATCACCCCATTGTGGACGTGACATCGCGAAAAGCTCATCCCAGCCTTCAATCGGGTACGCCACATGCGGTTCCATCCACAAAATGACTCCTCGGGCGCGAAAGTGATGCAAATGACTGTTGGCAGCATATCCTACCAGACATTCTTTTCTGGCAACGACTTCGTCCATCTCAGCCAAAACTCGTTGCAAGCCTTCTTCTTCCGGCAAACAAGTCGCCGTTACATATGCACGTAGACTCGAGCCTATGCGTTCATAATGTGGCCCGGACTCCCAGAGCGAGCGTACCCAGCTCTCTGCCTTCTTGCCTACTGTCTCGACAATGAGCTGGCACCAGAGCAGCAGATTGCTTGATGAGGTTTCCTGCTCGATTTGCGCTACCCATTTATGCAAAATCGGCTCCCAATCGTACTGAGCAAATGCTTCTTGGATACGTGAATCACCTGTACCATGCATTTTGGCAAACAAGACCAGCTTCTCGAAATCTTGTGTTGCCTCTTCAAACGTTAGCGTCCGATAGGTTTGCAGCCATTCTTTCCACTCCTGTGCGATTTGCCCCTCAACATCGAGTCCCTCTGCACCTGCGAGCGCTTCATAATTCCAGCACTCTGCCCCAATACAGCCGAGCTCCGTGACTCGCTCTACGAACTCTGTAAAGCTTTTGCCGAGCAGTAGGAATTCGTCTGTCTCATGCCCCCAAGAATAGACGGGTGGGTCATCCGCGCCCGTCGACAAATCGATGAGCAGCATGTCGCCATTCCCGCCAACGTGAAAACAGAGATACCTTTTCTCGTCCTCACTCTCTTCGTCTCCACCAAAGTACGGCCACTCAAATGCATCCAATGACCATCCCAAATCTCCACTGAGTGAAAAAGGATCTAACGCTCGAGATGGCAACGACCAATTTATTTGAACTTGACTGCTGCCCGCAAGCAAAATTGTCCGGATCGTCGCAGGAAAACTGACCCCGAGACTCTCCTCTCTTCTTTCGATTTCTTCCAGCCCCGCCGGTGGTTCTATAGTGAGCGGCCAAACCTGGGCACCTTGACGCTCCATATCATGCATAAGTAACTTCCACGCTTCAAACCACTTTTCCATTCGCTGCTGCATTGGCATAACGACCTCTCTCGTTTGTCGTTTTCTATCTTACGAATTCTATTTCTATTTTCTTTATCTAAAATTCGATTTCATATCCTACTAAAGCACCAATTATATCCATTTTTTTCGTGGTAAAATTATCTATAAAGTCTCTACTTTTACCGATATTAGTAGAAAAAACACGGAAATGAGGACCTAGCTGATGACCACCATTGGAATTGATTTGGGCACGACGAACAGTCTGGTGGCCTACTGGACTGAGAATGGACCCGTGCTCATTCCAAACGCGCTCGGAGAAACACTGACTCCTTCTGTGGTCAGCGTCGATGAAAACGGCGAGATTTTAATTGGAAAAATCGCCAGAGAGCGCCTCTTAACTCACCCTGATCGGACTGCTTCTACCTTCAAACGGTTTATGGGGACAGAAAAAAGGTACCAACTGGGGAGATATTCCCTTTCTGCCGAAGACCTTTCCTCGTTTGTGATTAAATCTTTGAAGGCCGATGCTGAGGCTCATTTAGGGCAACCCGTTCGCGAAGCGGTTATCAGTGTGCCTGCCTATTTCAACGACACACAACGCAAAGCAACCAAACGATCAGCAGAGCTTGCTGGACTGAAAGTAGAGCGTTTGATCAGCGAACCGACTGCCGCCGCGATCTCTTATGGGCTCCATCAGGAGGAAAGCGAAACACAATTCCTCGTATTCGATTTAGGTGGCGGAACGTTTGACGTTTCTATTTTGGAAATGTTCGAAGGTGTGATGGAAGTAAAATCAATCGCTGGAGACAACTTTTTGGGCGGCGAAGACTTTACCGATCTGATTGCCTCTTATTTTATAGAAGCCCATCGACTCGATATCAACACGCTGAACAGCAAAACACGTTCGTCCATTCACAAACAAGCTGAGTTGTGCAAGCGCGCCTTGTTTTCCGAGCAAGAAGGGAAAATGAGTGTCAATATCCAGGGAGAGCTGGTTGAAACGACCCTCAGCCGGAATCAGCTGGAAGATCTCGCGTTTCCTCTGCTTCAACGACTGCGTCAGCCCATCGAGCGTGCTTTGCGAGACGCATCCATCTCCCCTCAGGAACTGGACGCAATCGTGCTTATTGGCGGTGCGACACGGATGCCGCTTATCAAATCCATCGTGAGCAAAATATTTGGGCGACTGCCCTATTCCCATATTAATCCCGATGAGGCTGTTGCATTGGGAACAGCGATTCAAGCAGCACTCAAGGAACGCAACGAGGCGTTAAACGAGCTTGTTTTGACCGATGTTTGCCCATACACACTCGGTACGGGTATTGTACAAACCATGGCAAACGGCAAACACGAGGATGGCTACTTCTTTCCGATCATCGAGCGCAATACGCCAATCCCGGTTAGCCGGGTAGAACGGCTATACACCGTAGTCGATTATCAACGCTCCATTCTCGTTGACGTGTATCAAGGGGAAAGCCGACGCGTCGAACATAACCTCAAGCTTGGCGAATTGAATGTAAAAGTTCCCCCTGCCAAAAAAGGCGAGGAATCTATCGATGTTCGTTATACATATGACATCAACGGGATTCTGGAAGTCGAAGTGACTGTCGTCTCTACAGGAGTCAAAAGCACAGCCGTCATCGAAAAAAATCCGGGCAGCCTATCAAAAAAAGAAATTGAGGAGCGTTTTCAGGCCCTTCAAAATATTAAGATCCACCCCAGAGAGCGAACCGAAAATCGATTGCTTCTGGCAAAAGGCGAGCGTATGTATGAGGAAGCGTTGGGCGAAGACCGTATGATCATTGCGAATTACTTACGCCGCTTCGAAAGTGTCCTCTCTACCCAAAATGAAAGAGACATCGCCAAAGCAGCAGAGGAATTGAAGCAGCAGCTGGACATGTTTGAAGGGTGGAATGAGTATTAATGGGGATTTGGGAGATTCTCGGGATTGAACCGACGGACAATCCTGCCCAGATAAAAAAAGCTTATGCCAAAAAGTTGAAGGTGCACAATCCGGAAGTTGATCCTGAAGGCTTTCAGCGATTGCGAGAGGCGTATGACCTCGCCCTAAAGTACACACGCAATACCAAGCGGAATCGTATGTTCGAAGAAACGCCCCTACCTGAAAGAAGACAGACGAGACAACTGGATGAAGGCGAGAATCATGAATCGGAAGAAGAATCGGTTCCCCTTCAACCGCCACGGCAGCGCTATGAGCTGGCGAATACCGATTCCGAAGAAGAGGCGATTCACCTCCAGCCGCCGAGACGTCTTTACGAGCTGTGGCATTCTGAACCAGTAGAAGAAGAGCAGCCTAACTTCGATCCACCGCAGCGGCTCACACTGTTTGACAGGTTTTTAGAGGAAACAACGCAAGAAGTACTCTTGCAAGAAGAAATCCCCATTCCCAAGCGGTACGATTTCACGGAGAGCTACGATCATTCCGAACGCTCCATGAACCCCGATGATATGGTGGAGCGTTTTTTCCACCGTACACAAGAGTTGTACGATAACTATCACGAACGAATCCAGCTTGAAAACTGGCGTGAGTTGCTGAATGACGAGGCCATGTGGAATGTCGGCTGCCATCAACTCATCGATACGCAATTTCTCCACTTTTTAGAAGAACACTATCACTTGCCTCACGAGGTGTGGAAGCTGCTCGATTCCCATTTTCAATGGCGGGAGAAATCGGAAAAGCTCGCAAGCCAGCTCTCAGGACGTTTTGTCGCTTACCTGAACGGCCAGCTCAATCAGACCTTCACGCTGCGTTACCACTCTTTTGAGAATCGCGAGGACTTGGATATTGAAGCGTTTCTAGAATGGCGCAGCGATGCGTTATTTGCCCTCATGGAAAATGATTGGGAAACGGCTCAGAGCTATTTGGCAAAAGCCCATGCCCTGTACGCGCTTGACCCCGATTTGATCCGTTTACAGGGCGAATATTTTTTGCGAACCGGGAATAAGAATCGTGCCTTTCATACCTTTGATCAATTAATACGTCTTGATCCAGATAACATCGATGCGTATTTGTATCGTGCTCGGCTTTTCTTTGAAAAAGGGGATGCCGCCGATGCGATCAAAGATTGCGAGGAAATCCTCACTCGCATGCCAGAACTGTGGGACGCTCGTAGCTTGCTGGGGAAAAGTTATCTTCAGCTAGGGGAATGGGAGAAGGCTCAAGAGGTTTTTCAGGAGATGCTTTCGCATAATTCCTCCGATATCGATGCGAAGATATGCCTGACACAAATACAGTCTCCGTTTAACAAGAGGGCCGAACCAACTGCAAACAAGCAAGCCAAAGCCGCTAGGAGAAAAAACTTACGCGCACTCGGGCTTCCTGGCAAGTTATCAAGGTTCAAGCAATTTTTTGCTATTTACACGAGACGTAACATTTGGACGATTATTTTTCTCCTTCTGCTGCATTACGCTATGTTTGCTGTTGTATCCATGAAGCTGGAGATGACTTCGGAGCAGATGTTTGACTCTTTGGTCAATCACTTTAAGCCTGTCCAAGTTAAGACGATGGACGAGTTGAAACAAACTCCGCTTGGCTACCAAGTGGAATTTACATTGACCAAAGCTTCCTATATCAATATGCTCCGCGTCTATGACAAAGAGAAGCATCCCGAGCCAAAAGCCGAGTTCATTCCTGCTGCTAATGCCGAAGAGCGAGATCTATTAAACTCTGACACTGGTTATGTAAATGTGGGTTATCTGGATCAACAAGCGATCATTGTCATTACGGACTATGACCATGCCAAAGAAATTCATGACAAACATTCCATTACGATGCGAGGAACGCTCAAGGCGATACCGGATGGTGAGATGTTGCCTGTCATTGTGAATGCTTTGGACAAACGCAAGCATCCGCACACTGCGGTTCTCTTGACCGATACGTATATCAATGCCAAGCCTGACTTGGAAGAAAAAGGTTGGACGGGATCATGGCTTCTGGGCATTCTCGCGATGATTTCCATGTTGTATTACATCCGCATCATTCGCGAGATTCCCAAAACTCGCAAAGCATTGACATTCCACTAAAGGAGGCAGAGAGGAATTCCATGACAAAAGAAGCAGAAAACGAAAAAGAGATCGACCCAAAGTTAAGCCGCTACTTGCATGCTCTTTCCTCTGTTTGCTTAAATCAGAAGCAGCTCGCTTATTATTTGGCAATCCACGAATACAACCGCCTGCGCGATACGTTTCTGCGGCTTCGAATTGATAACAGATGGGACACGGGAGATGCTGCGAAAACACAAGAGAGATTGACTTGGTTTTTGGAACATGGGCGAAGAGCTGAGTTTGATCAGCATCGCCACGTATTATCCGCACTCAGTGCTGCCAATCGTCCCAACTACATCGCTTCCTTAAAAAAAGGCGACCTGGAGTCAGCCCGGCAGTTGATCGTGTACTCGTACATGAACAGACTCCCACATGCAGGCATTGCCGCTTTTGATTACGCTTGGTATCTCATTATTTGCAAAGCAGGCGCCCAGCAGTCCTATCTTCCCAAGGCAGATGCCGTAGAAAGCATGCTGGACGTAGCCAAGCGAATCCAACTCGCTTATTCGAGCTGGGAAGAGTATTTATTTGCGTATGCATGCGGCAATCTATACGACGAAGCAGGCGCGTCCAAAAATACGAGTAAAGCAACCGAAGCTCATATTTTGAAGCTCCTGACGGGTAAGTACAGCCCGATCCGTGAATTTGACTGGAAGTTTGATCTCACACCTTACCTGTCCTCACCTCAAGTAGAAAGCGTGCCCTCTTTTAGCAGCTAAGCGTACGAAAAAACGTTTCCCTCGGACTTTTAGTACTACGTCCAACGGGAAACGTTTTTTGTTCTTGTATCCGCCTCGATAGAGTTCTCTTATGCCTTTTCCGATAGGGCCTTCACCATATGGCTCAATTTATGCCCGCTTACGATCACTGTCCCATCCTCACGATAGCCGAGTGATTCATACAGCTTGCGTGCACGTGGTTTTTCCTCGTCAACGAGCAAAGCGATTCGGTCATGCCCGCGCTGAATCGCTTCTTTTTCAAAGGCATCCAGCAGAAGTGATCCGATCCCCTTCCCTCTACATGAGGAATCAACCGCGACAGAATCCAAATAAAATTCGTCATCCTTTGCTTCTTTTACAAGCGTAATCGTCCCGCCAGTCAAACGTTGGACATGCTCAACGAAAGGACGATCGAGCACCTCTGTTTGGCTCCCATGATAAAAGAGCGCCAGTCCTACCGGTACATCTCCATCCATGGCAATCACCGCGTTTTCGTAGCTGAGTCGGTTATTTTCCTTCGCAAAAAACTCTTCCATCATGCGAATCGCATCCGCTGCCTCCGTTGCACCTGTCAGCGTATGCGCGATATCTCCAATGGCATCATAAATCAATGGCGCAGCAAAAGCTGCATCTGTAGGTTCCGCTTTGCGTATCATGTGTTTCCTCCTTGCGTTTCGAGCATTCGCACGACACGACTCTTTTTGATTCTTTGTCTATCATGCACACTTTCATTGTGTCACAATCTGCCAAGCGGATCGAGCTTTCCGACGATCGTTCACAGATCAGCAACAATGAAACCGCTCTCATTTTCCAAGAGCGGTTTCACCTTTTTCGCGTTGCCTTTCCTACCCAATCATTTTTTCAATCGTCAGCTTGCGATCATGCCGCAAATCGAGGAATTCACCCTTTCTTCGTACCAACGGGCGCATTGGTTCATCCTGATGGATAAGAATCACTTCGACTTCTTCCCCGCTGCTCAACCTCGCCTTCGCGCCTACGTACAGCAAGGCAATGTAGCGGACAAACTGTGCAACGATCTCAACGTTCAATATTCCATTACAGGCTTCCTTCCACAGGAGCTGTGCCGCCTCGAATGGGGACGTTCTCCCTTTGTACACTCGATCAGAACAGATCGCATCAAACATGTCGGCAACGGCGAGCACCTGACATTCGATCGGAATGCTCTCGCCTATTCTTTGCTCCGGATAGCCAGATCCGTCGAGTCGCTCGTGATGAAGCAAGGCACACAATGCCAACAACTCAGACCCACCCTTCATCTCACGGATCATTTCATAGCCGTAGACGGTATGCTTCTTCATGATCGCAAATTCCTCTTCACTTAGCTTGCCTGGCTTAAGCAATATTTCCTTGGGTACCCTCATTTTTCCAATATCATGCAAAAATCCCGCTGTCCCCATGAATGCTACTCGCTCTTCATCCCATTTCATCAAGCGAGCAATGAGCGAACAGAGAATGCCTACATTTAATGAATGTCGGTATGTATAGCTGTCTGCCCCTTCTAGTACGTACAAGTTCCGGAACAAACCCAAATGCTTCGTCGATTTTTCTGCTACCTCATAAAAGATGTTGGAAAAATGATCAAGGCTCGGTGCCACACCAACTGTCAGTCCATCGAAGAGTAGTCTCGTTTTGTCGAGAGCTTGTACATAAGCAGCAACGGTCTCAGAATCTGCCTCTAGTTGGAATAGTTGAGAAGTAACTTCCTCACCGGTTCCCTCCGTCAGACTCTGTATAATGTCAACCTCACGGACTCGTTGCTTTTGCAATAGGATCACATGGGCAGGCGTGATCGTCGTGTTTTGTCCCAGCAGCAAAATGCCTTGTTCGGTGTACAAATCAGCCGCTAAAACTTGTCCAATCAGTGAGAGATCAACAGGTGCCAAAGGCATACAATCAACCTTTCCAGTCTCCGTCTTTTTAGAGGTTGTTCAAAAAGCCGACTTTTTGAACTCACACTTTTACTCAAATTATAGAAAGGAAGAAGGTGAGTTACAATCTTTTTTTCGACAATTCATAACTTTGCTGGACGCCGGGACATTTCATAATTCGCATACATATGATATCAAGCAAATGTCAGTGGTTTTATCAAGGAGGGACGAACGTCTCATGACGACGCTGTACATCACACCAAAAGCGTGGAAACAGATTGAGCAAGCCGTACGAAAAAAACCCTCGCTGGAAACAGGAGGGGTCATGATGGGATACCCACTTGGTGAGGATAGATGGGTCGTTACGTATGCAAGTGAACCAGGCCCAAATGCGATTCACCAGCCACATTCTATTTTTTTCGATGACACGCATCTCAATAAGCTCGTCCGCAAATTAAGCAGACATCGACAATGGAAATACATTGGTGATTGGCATAGCCATACGGTAAAACGTCTTTCTCCCAGCAAAGGTGACAAGAGAACCATTTGGGCAAAAGCGTCGCAATCCATGTACATGTCCTCCTCTCCCCTCATGCTGATCGTCGGGCTAAGTAAAAACAATCAAATTAACGCAAGAGGATTCATCCTCGGAAATACTCTTCGCGAGGTTGGGAAGATTGAGCTGTATGATCGGCAAGCTCAGCAACAGCTCGGTGAAAAAGCTCCATAGCCTGGTTTTTTCCCCAGCTCGGCTGATTTTCTGCCACGACACAAATGGCGTAACGCGGCTCTTCTAACGGGGCGTACCCGAGAAACCACAGGTGGTTGTTTCCATTCGCATCCCCGATTTGCGCAGTTCCGCTCTTACCTGCCACCTGCCAAGCGGAATTCATGAGCATCTTTCCTGTTCCCTCTGTGACGACTTTGCGCATCATTTTTCGCAATTTATTGGCTGTGACGTAGTCAATTCCGTCCAAAGAGAGCTCCTGCTCGGGGAATGTATGGAACGACTGACCATTTCGGTATGCGATCTCTTTTACCAGCCTTACTTGAGAGCTTTGACCGCCACGCAAAATCGTTACCATCATGTTGGCCGCTTGCAAAGGGGATATTCGTACATCCCGCTGACCGATGGCGCTTTGAATCAGGACACCTTCATCGTCGCGGGATACTCCCTCTGCAAAGACTCTACCCGGCTCTTCACCATCCAGCTGCTTGAAGTTTTTCAGTTTATACAGATTGGGCGTAACATGCCCCACTTGAGTGGTCAAGCCCAGCTTTTTTGCATATTCCTCCAACTTTTCTCCGCCCACCATCTTGGCGATATGGGCAATCGCAATGTTGCAGGACTGGGCATACGCTTCTTCCAGTGTCACACTGCCGTGACCTTCTTTTTTCCAGCAGGAGAATTGGTACTTCCCGTACTCCCCTGTACATGTGAAACGGTCAATTGGTGAAACGATTCCTTCTGCCAAGGCTGCTGCTGCTACCACTGTTTTATAGACAGAACCTGGCGGGAGTTGTTTGAATGCGCGATTCTTCCAGTCGCTTGCGTTTCCCGTGACATTCGTTTGATCATAGGTAGGGCGGCTCACAGCTGCAAGAACATCGGCTGTTTGTACGTCCAAAACGACGATACTGCCCTCTTTTAACCCTACTTGATCGGCTGTTGCCTCCATGCTTCTTTGGAGTGCTGCATCCAAGGTAGTCGTTAATGACAACGGATAGTATTGATTCGACTGCTTCGTATAGCGAATATCCAACCCTCGGAGCGGTTGTCCGTGCCCATCTACATAATAGGACAAGACAGACGGCTCTACCCCCTGTAAAAATCGGTCAAAGCTTCGCTCCAGACCCGATGCTCCCAGCGTGCTCTCGGCATTCATTTTGCCGCTGGTCCATTCATCTGGATACAGCTTCTGCACCATGTCTGGATTTTTATGGATAAAACCAATCAGATGCTTGGCTACTTCATCCGCGCGGTATCGCTCTGTCACCGCCAATGCCACAACTCCTGGGATGGCAAGTGCATTAATTTCCTCAGCCTGCTTCTCGGTGAGCATCACCAGCTTGCCGGAATCCTCTCGCATGAGCAGCGGTACTTTTGCCTTTTCCATCGTCTCCGACAGCCGTTCCTTGGATTCTCCGGTTATGTGAGCCAATCGCTGCAAGCCATCTGTACCTTGCAGGCTCCCACGCGCCAACGGGAACAAAATCAAGGCGAGATGCTCTTCTCCGGTAAAGGCATACCCATTTCGATCCACGATATCGCCACGCCCGCTATGCAGCACGATGCTTTGCTGTCTTTGCTTTACTGATGCCTTTACCAAATCAACGCCATGCCGAGAAAATCGATGGGGCGATCCGAGTTGAATCCACCACAAACGCGCGACCAAACCGAGCCATAACAACGACATGGACAGCAATACAAGAAAGTGACGTCTTTTGATTCGTCGATCCAGCTGCATCGAATTCCCTCCCTGGCTTTTTTCACCAGTATTGCCGGAATGTACGCGACAGAAACAACGAACAAAGAAAAAAGCACACCGTATGTCACGGTGCGCTTTTAGGTGTTTATGATTGATTGGCGAATTGTTGCTTCTCCAATAAAATATTGCTGATCTTCGTGGACAACAGATCCAATGCTACTCGGTTGTAGCCGCCCTCTGGCATGATGACGTCTGCATATCGCTTGGTCGGCTCAATAAACTGCAAATGCATCGGTCGAACGACGTTTAGGTACTGTGACACCACAGAATCGAGGGAACGACCGCGCTCTTCGATGTCACGTACGATTCGGCGTACAATACGCACGTCCGCATCGGTATCGACGAATACCTTGATATCCATCAAATCACGAATCCGCTCATCCTCTAGAATTAGCATTCCTTCCAGAATGATGACATCCTTCGGGTCGACCTGGATTTGCTCCGGCTTGCGGTTGTGCTCCTTGAAGTCGTAGATCGGTTTTTGGATCGCTTTTCCTTGCATCAGCTCTTGCAAATGCGCAAGCAACAAATCATTGTCAAAAGCGAAGGGATGGTCGTAGTTCGTCAACGCCCGCTCTTCTGGGCTCAAATGACTTTGATCCTTGTAGTAGGAATCCTGCTCAATCATCGTTACACTGTCATTTTGGAACTGGCGGTACAGCTCCTTTGCTACAGTCGTTTTTCCAGAACCACTGCCTCCCGCTACCCCAATCAATACGGGGTTACCCATGCTTCATGTCCCCTTCCTCATGATGCTTTACACATGTACGACCCTATGTTTTTACTTCTTTTTCATACTGATGGCCAACCCGTCTCCGACCGGAATAAATGTCGTTTCTAAATCAGGCCGCTCCATCAGATGTGAATTATAAGAAAGCAGCTTGTCCACCATCGGGCGCTGGCGCTTGCCCGCTTCTTCAGGGGTCGCCACCAGTCCTCGGAACAGGACGTTGTCGCTGATTACCAAACCGCCTTCACGAAGAAGCGGTAGATACAAATCGAGGAATACTCGATACTGACCTTTGGCTGCATCGATAAACAAGCAGTCAAATTGATACGACTCCGGCAGCCCTAAAGTGGCGTCACGTGAGAGTATTTCCACACGCTCTGCACATCCTGCTTCTTTTATATTTTCCCGTGCTCTCACCAATCGATCTTCATCTATGTCCATCGTGACAATTCGCGCTTCCGGTGCAGCTTCTGCAAGCCAAATGGTGGAATAGCCAATTGCGGTACCCACTTCAAGAATCGCTTTGGGACGATGCAGCAATAACAACATCCGCATGACTTGAGCGGACGGGAGCTGCACAATCGGAATGTTTTCCTCTGCCGCCTCCTGCTCCAGTCGCTTGAGCAGCGGAGAACGCTCGGGAACCAGGCTTGACACGTAGTCGTCAATTGCCGGATTGGTAATCATGATTTCACTCCTCTTTCGTTACAACCGAATTATTATAGCACACCTTGAGAAAGCTTGGCTACGTCAAGCGTTGTTGATCGCATGCAAAAAAAAAAGAGGAAACTTGGTTAGTTTCCCCTGCTTTTCTTATCGTTTGCTTCATGCTCTTGCAGTGTTTTGGAAAAGTAATGCTCGGACGTTCCATCTTTTTTCGTCACGTAGAAAAAGTAATCGTGTTTCGCCGGATTGACGACTGCTTCAAGTGAAGCTCTGCCTGGGCTGGCAATCGGCCCCGGTGGCAATCCAGGATTTGTGTACGTGTTGTACGGGCTTTTTACTTTTAGGTCCTCGAAGGTCAGACGGTCTCGTTGTTTGCCGAGAACAAATTGGACGGTAGCATCAGCCTGCAACGGCCACTTATCGCGAATCCGATTGTAGTACACGCCTGCTACAAGCGGACGCTCCTTGTCTACTGTTACTTCACGCTCAACGATCGATGCGAGATTAACCGCTTTATCCAGTGTTAAATCGTGCTGCTTCAGCTGCTCTGTCCACTCTGGCTTCCATTCCTTTTGGAATTGAGCCAGCATACGCGAGACGACATCATGTGCCGTAGCGTCTTTGTCTACCTCATATGTTTCCGGGAATAGATACCCTTCCAGACGGTGTTTTCGGTCTGCATGCTTCGGAATGGCTGCGACAAAAGGATAGTCGGGGAATGCACCTTCATTTACTTCTTTTAAGAATGCCGCTTTCTCTACAATGCCTTCTTTATCGAGATGATCTGCGATCTGTTCGACATTCCATCCTTCTGGGATCGTAAATCGGTTCGCGTTGATCACCGTGTTTCCTTCCACCATGGCAGTTAGTATCTCGTCAATGGCTTGGCCGGTCGTAAATTGGTATTCTCCCGCCTTAAGATCAGGGGCCACGCCTTTATACTTCACGTAGTAATTAAATACATCGGCATTTCGGATCAGGCCTTGTTCTTCCAGTAATCGACCGATTTTTTGTACGGATGAACCGGACGGAATCGCCACGTTTTTCACCGTCTGTTCACCTGCAACCGGCTGTAATTGCTGGTACACGTACCACGCTGCTCCCCCCGCAGCCAAAATAATCAACAACAATAAGGCAACCAGCCACATCACAATTCGTCCGCCGCGTCTGCGTCGATGCGTCATAGGGCGGCCAGGGTTAAAATCAGGCTTCGCTGACATTGGTTTCAAGCTAGAAATCCTCCCTTTAGGGTCTCTTTATCTCCATCCCATTCATTATACAAGAGGCTTATCCAACTGTCACTTCATGGGTGATTTTGGCGAAAAAAGTCATAAAAAAAGAGCCCGCCAGTTGCGGACCCTTTTCTCACGAATCTATTAAATTCCGTCTTTCTCCAAATCAGCAATCAAAGTTTCGAAGGTAGCTTCTACTTGCTCCCACTCTTCATCATCTTCGATTGGCATGAGCATATCTGTACCATCATAACGCAGGAAGTGAACCTCGTACTCTTCTTCCTCTTCCTGATCTACTGGTACGAGCACCAAATAGCTGCGGTCTTCAATGTCAAAAATGTACATGATACGAAAATCTCGCGGTTCCTCGGTACCTTCTTCCGTTAGCGCGATCACATCGCCCACTTCGAACTCTTCCATCATCTCTTCACTCATTGTGGTCACCTCGATTTCGCGTCCATATATCCTTGGAGGATTAAAGTGGCCGCCATTTTATCTATCACTGTCTTTCGCTTTTGACGGCTGACATCAGCAGAGATCAGCATACGCTCTGCCGCCATCGTCGTCAAGCGTTCGTCCCACATGTGGACAGGAAGAGACGTGCGTTCCTCCAAAAGCTTGCCAAATGCTTGGCACATTTCAGCACGCGGGCCTATAGTTCCGTTCATGTTTTTGGGCAAACCAACGACGAAAGCCCCAATTTGATACTGCGAAACTAATTCGCTCAGGCGGGCAAAATCCTTTTCCTTGGATTGTCGCTTGATGGTCTCTACTCCTTGCGCAGTCCATCCCAGCTCATCGCTGACAGCCACTCCAATCGTCTTGTCGCCTACATCCAACCCCATCAATCGTGTCATCGTTAAGGTCTACTTGCGCTCTGACAAGTAAACGGTCACCAACTCTTCTATGATTTTGTCCCGTTCCAATTTGCCGATCAGGCTCCGCGCGTTGTTGTGGCGTGGGATAAACGCCGGGTCGCCAGAAAGCAAGTAACCTACGATCTGGGTGATCGGGTTGTATCCTTTTTCCTGCAGGGCTTTGTACACCTCTGTCAATGTTTCTTGCACATCCGCCGCATTCGCTTCCTTGGGCACCGTGAATTTCATGGTATTATCCAACGAACTCACAATCAACACCTCGATTTCCTTTGAGACTCTTTTGATTACCTACTCTTTTTTGTATTCGACTCGGATTTCGTTTACTCCTGTCGATTATACAAATTTCTCGTGCAATCGCACTATTTCGCTACTGCTTGACTCTTCACGAAGTCAACCACTGCATCCAGTGCTTCTTGCAGCTTGGATGGATCCTTACCACCGGCTTGTGCCATATCAGGACGTCCACCACCGCCGCCACCGCAACGAGTTGCGACTTCTTTGATGATCTTGCCAGCGTGAATGCCTTGATCCATGAGATCTTTGGTTACACCTGCAACGAGGTTCACCTTGTCGCCATCGACCGCACCCAACACAATGACAGCGGAGCCGAGTTTGTTTTTCAGCTCATCTACCATGCCGCGCAGGTTGTCCATATCGACAGCGGAAACACGTGCAGCGAGTACATTCATGCCGTCTACTTGTTGGAGTTTATCCGTCAACGACGCTGCCTCGATGTTCCCCAGTTTTGCACGCAGGGACTCGTTTTCGCGCTGTACTTCTTTCAATTGTTGTTGCAGACCTTCTACACGTGCAGGTGCTTCTGCCAGTACCGGTGCTTTGAGTGCTTGCGCCACTTCTTTGAGCGTAGTGAACTGCTGGTTCAAGAACTGGTAAGCGCCGCGTCCTGTTACTGCTTCGATCCGGCGTGTACCTGCACCGATACCGCTCTCGCTAACCAGCTTGAACAGACCGATTTCAGCGGTATTGTTCACATGGCATCCGCCGCACAGCTCCAGGCTGTACTCGCCCACTTTTACAACGCGTACAACGTCGCCGTATTTTTCACCGAACAACGCCATCGCGCCCATCGCTTTTGCTTCAGCCAATGCTTTGTTGGAAATCTCGACACTCAGGTTTGCCCACACTTTTTCATTCACGATGGCTTCGATACGCTCCAGCTCTTCTGGAGTAATGGAGCTAATGTGAGTGAAGTCAAAGCGGAGACGCTCCGGTGCTACCAAGGAACCTGCCTGATTGACATGCGTTCCCAGGACATCCTTGAGTGCTTGATGCAGCAAGTGAGTCGCTGTATGGTTTTGGGTGATAGCCAGACGTGCTTCACGGTTCACTTCCGCGCGAACCTCATCGCCTTTGCGCAGGGTACCTGCTTCGACGATGACGGAATGTACATTTTGACCCATTGGTCCTTTTTGTACATCTGTCACACGTGCTTTCACGATATCAGAAATCAGGAAACCTTCGTCATTGATCTGACCGCCGCTTTCTGCATAGAAAGGAGTTTGGCTCAGAACGATTTGTACAGTTTGACCTTCTTCTGCTTCTTCTACCAGCTGGTTGTCCAAAATAATCGCTTCAACTTTACCTGTTGCTACCAATTCAGTATAACCAACAAATTGGCTCGTAACCGTCAAATCAGACAATGGACCACCTTGGATTTGCATGCTGTCTACATCTTGACGTGCTGCACGTGCGCGCTCACGCTGTTCTTCCATCGCTTGATCAAAGCCATCGCGATCGACCGTCAGCCCTTGCTCGTCTGCGAAGTCTTCTGTCAAGTCAACAGGGAATCCGTACGTATCGTACATTTTGAAGACATCTTGACCAGACAGTTGTGTCTTTCCGCTTTCTTTTGCTGCCTTTACCATGTCAGACAGGATCGCCAGACCGTCGTTCAGTGTCTCGTGGAAACGCTCTTCCTCGGCACGAATAACTTTTTCGATAAACGCACGCTTTTGGACAACCTCTGGGTAGAATTCGCCCATCATCGTGCCTACTGTCTCAGTCAAGCTGTACAAGAATGGCTTCTCCACGCCCAGCTTTTTCCCCATACGTACGGCACGGCGAAGCAGACGGCGAATGACATAGCCACGTCCTTCATTGGATGGAAGCGCACCGTCACCGATCGCAAACACAACCGTACGTGCATGGTCAGCGATAACCTTCAATGCTACATCCATCTCAGGGCTTGTTTTATACTTCACTCCGGAGATTTCTGTGGTCTTTTCGATCAGCGGGAACAGCAAGTCTGTCTCAAAGTTGTTGTCTACGCCTTGGATGACAGACGCCATGCGCTCAAGACCCATCCCCGTATCAATGTTCTTCTTAGGCAGCGGCGTGTAGGTACCGTCTGGATTGTGGTTGAACTGGGAGAATACCAGGTTCCATACTTCCAGGTAACGCTCGTTCTCCCCACCTGGGTACAGCTCAGGGTCGCTCGGGTCGTTTCCGAACGCTTCTCCACGGTCATAGAAAATCTCCGTGTTCGGTCCGCTCGGGCCTTCTCCGATATCCCAGAAGTTGCCCTCCAGTCGGATGATTCGCTCTTCTGGAACACCGATTTTCTTGCTCCACAGCTCAAATGCCTCTTCGTCCTCTGGGTGAATGGTAACGGAAAGCAATTCTGGATCAAAGCCCATCCATTTTGGGCTCGTCAAAAACTCCCATGCCCATTCAATCGCTTCTTCCTTGAAGTACTCACCGATAGAGAAGTTACCCAACATTTCAAAAAAGGTATGATGGCGAGCAGTACGTCCCACATTTTCAATATCGTTCGTACGAATAGACTTTTGTGAGTTCGTGATGCGCGGGTTGTCCGGGATGATTCGGCCGTCAAAATATTTCTTGAGAGTCGCCACACCACTGTTGATCCACAGAAGGGAAGGATCGTCGATTGGAACCAATGGAGCGCTAGGCTCAATGCGATGTCCTTTTTCTACAAAAAAGTCGAGGAACATCTGGCGGATTTGATTGCCTGTCAGTTTCTTCATCTACATTCTCCTCATCTAAAAATAAAAAAAGTCCCCATCCCCTCAGGGACGAGAACTGATTTTCTCGCGGTACCACCCTGCTTACAGGCTCGCTACACGTATCTGAGCCAAGGCCTGTCGCTTAAGTGGCGTCTAACGGTGCCAAGCCGCCGGGTTTTGCCCGGTCTTAGGAGTAGCCTTCTGCTGCTCTTCTTTTGGTCGCCCTCTCAACCATGGAGCGTCCTCTCTGTAAAAGGTCTGCAACATACTCGTTCCCTCATTGATTTCACATAAATCACTTTGTCCATATTATAAATATTTTACCTGATCACTGTCAACTTTCATGCATCATGACAGCGATTCGGCTGACGATCACTTTGCAAACGGCAAGAATCGGGACAGCAACGATAAGCCCGATGATCCCCCCTACAGTCTCCCCTACCAGCAGTGCCAAGATGATGAGAAGCGGGTGCAAATGCAAAGAACGACCAACGATGTTTGGGGACAAAATGTTCCCTTCCACGATTTGAATGATGAGATTGACAACGAGAACGAGTAATAGTGTCTTGGTGGAAATCGTAATCGCGATCACAACTGCCGGTGCCGCCCCAATCAATGGTCCGATGTACGGAATGATGTTGGTGAGACATACGAATGCAGCCAATACAAAAGGATACGGCATGCCGATCCACCAGTAGCCCAAGTATGCGAAAACGCCTACGATCAGGGCGACAATCATTTGTCCATGTATGTATTTCCCCAAGGATTCATTAATATCACGCAGGACGATCAGCACTTGCTTCCGATAAGCCTTTGGAACAATCGACATCCCCGTCTCATGCAATTGCTTCATATCCTTCAAAAAGTAAAAAGCGATAAACGGCACAATAGCAAAAGCGAACAGTTTTCCCATCGAATGCCGAGCATTATCCACGATTTTCGATACAGAATGAGACATTCCCTCATTCGACTGGATGATCACCCGGTCCACACCCTTCGAGATGCTATCCGGCAAGAAATACTTTCGTGCCTCCCACTCACTCATCCATGTATAGTACCAATCCATCAGGCGGGGAATATCGTCTGACAGCTCCACCAATTGTTTCGTAAAAACAGGGATGGCGTTAATGATCGCAATAGTAATCACCAGTACAAATGAGCCATAAATGAGCAGGACTGCCATTAAGCGCGGAACTCTTCTTTGTTCTAGCAATTGCACGACCGGATGGAGCAAGTAAGCGATGACGAGTCCCAATATGACGGGAACGAGTACTTCTTTTATGAGCGAAAACAACTGTGACAGGACTGGTCGGAGCAGCCAAAGTAGATTGCCAATGACCAATAGTGCGATGAGCCAAACAGCAGCAGCAAATAGACGACTTCGCCGAAGTTCATCCACGTTCCCCAACTCCTCCCTATTTGCATACATCTTTTTTAGCTTGTCTCATTCACATTAATTTCATGTAACCTATTGACACACAATTTCGTGTTCAGTAGTATGTAATTACAAGAGGATATCTCCAAAGGGGAGTAGCTTTTTCGCAACATAGTCGTCATTACGGGATTTTTCCCCGGCTATGTTGGCAACATTTTCGTAAATGTTGTAAGCAAGACCTTTGCCGACCAGGTAATAGGTCTATTTTTGTTTTTTCAATGACCTTTTCCTGTCCCGGGAAAGGTCGTTTTCTTTTTCGCCCCTTTACACACACTATAGGAGGTATCAAGAAAACGGCCAGCGGATTATTCGCTTCCAAAATGGATTAGGAGGAGGAAGAGAAATGGATTTATTGTTAAGCCCTGAGTTTTGGACCGCATTACTTTCTATCGTTATCATCGACCTGGTGCTGGCCGGGGACAATGCCCTCGTCATCGGGATGGCGGCTCGTAACCTGCCTGCTCATCAGCAAAAGAAAGCTATCATCTGGGGAACGGTTGGTGCCATTGTCATTCGTGCATTGGCGACACTCGCTGTCGTTTGGTTACTGAAAATTCCTGGTCTGCTGCTTGTAGGTGGTTTGATTCTCATTTGGATCGCCCTCAAGTTGTTGATTCAAGATAATGGTCATGAGAATATGAAGGCAAGTGGATCACTTGGAGCAGCGATTTGGACGATTATCGTAGCCGACACAGTAATGGGCTTGGATAACGTTATCGCGGTTGCTGGTGCAGCACATGGTGATTTCCTTCTGGTAGTTATCGGTTTGATCATCAGTGTTCCGATCATGGTATGGGGTAGCACATTGATCTTGAAGCTGATCGAGAAATATCCGATTGTTATCTATATCGGTTCTGCCGTATTGGCGTATACCGCTGCGAGCATGGTAACAAGTGAGAAGTTCCTCACACCATTCTTTGCCGCTTACCCTTGGGTCAAATGGGTATTCATCGTAGCTGTTGTGGTTGGTGTCTTGTTGATCGGACGCATGAAAAGCCAACAGCAAAAACGTTTGGCAGAACAATCTTAATGCAAAGCAAGGCTCCGTCGTTTCCGCGACGGAGCTTTTTCATGTATGTCGAAAAAAAAGCACCCGAACACAGTGTATGTTCGGGTGTTTATTTATGTTCCACTTCACATTTTTTGTTAACGAGTAACGGCACGCATCAGCTTGCGACCTGATTTCCACATACGCGTTACATCACGCATGGAGAAGGGCAACTGATTCCAATTCAATGAAAACCGACTGCGACGTCGCGGAGCCATCCAATAGCCAATGATCGCCACAATTCCGCTTGTGGCTAGAACCCGCAACAGGCCTCGAATGAACAAGCGTGCCACCTCCATTGGTTTTGCCGCTCAAATCCACTACATATTCAAGTGAGCGGTTACTGTCTGATCCTCAATAAACAGATCGTTGAGCGAATGCAAAGATCCATCTTCCTCAACTTGGTAGACAGAAGCGATCTGCTCATTGGAAACGCTCATTTCTATAAAGCAGTTCCAGCAATAGTATTGATTGGTTCCAATCTTTCCTACGTCTTTGGAACTGCAATTCGGGCATATGACACGCATCACGCTTTTCCTCCCTTTCACGCCTGGCCACGAACTAGTCCGGCACGATCAGGTTTTCTTCCCCGATGATAACGGATGCTGGTGCAGGGAGGCGCTTTCGTCCTTCCGTAATATCTGCAAGCCAGCCATTCGATAGTTCGTACCCTACAAGTTTCTCCCAGTTGGCTGAAAAGTAAACGTCTTCCAGCCTCCCCAAACACTCTCCGGATGCGGTTATCACCGCTTTTCCTTTTAACTTCATCTTTCCCGTCACAATGCCGACAGGCTCAAGTCCGGCGAGATTAGGTAAGGGCGTGATCGCGTCTTTTCCCGATACGGTAAGGCAGGACTCCCCGACCGCATGAATATGTTCGGTAGGAATATAGGTACCTGATTGGAACCAGCCCTGTTCGCTCAGCAAGACTCCTCGTACATGCCAAGTGGAGTCGCAAAGAATGTCACGCACGGTTCCAATCGTCTCCCCTGTTTGTAGGCAAACAACTGGCAATCCGACTGCATCCATTGCCTTGCGCATGTGGGACATCCCCCTTCCGCCTTGTTAGTATCAGGCGAAATGGACACGTCCATTCGGCGCAAATGGTTCCAACTTCACTCTTGCTTTAGCCGTTCCTCTAGGTAACTGTACCGTACCCCCTCCTCATCAGACTCTACAGCAGCGCGGAACGCATCCGGCTCTCCACACATGATGAGGAATGATTTGCTCCGGGTAATCCCGGTATAGACCAGCTTGCGTCTGAGCATACGGTAGTAGCTTTTGACAAACGGCATGATCACAATCGGAAATTCGCTGCCTTGAGACTTATGAACCGAGCAGCAGTAGGCAAGCGTCAGCTGATGATAATCCGAACGCTTGTACACCACTTCCCTGTTATCAAAAGCAGCGACCAGCATCTCCTGGTTCTCCGCATTTTCATTCGGGAAAAAGATGGCGACGATCTCACCCATGTCACCGTTAAACACCTGTTCTTCAGCATTGTTCACCAATTGCAGAACCTTGTCTCCAGTACGGAAAGTCGTCTCTCCGAAAGTAACTTCACGCTTTTGCGGTGTTTTCGGATTAAACAGCTCCTGCAATTCTTCATTCAACCGGTTCACACCGGCATTACCTTTATAGATAGGGGCTAATACCTGAACATCTTTTGCCGTATATCCTTTTTTTACGGCTCCGAAGCAAATTTGTTTCACTGCTTCAGGAACTTCTTGTGGCAAACTTGTGAAGAATCGCCGATCCGGGGTGGTGTGAAGCAAATCTGCCGGTACATTCCCCTTGCGTACATCATGGGCCAAGCGAATAATGGTGGACTCTTCTGCTTGCCGATAAATTTCTGTCAGCTGTACCAGCGGTAGCAATCCAGATCGAATCATATCCAACAGGACGTTGCCTGGTCCTACGGAAGGCAACTGGTCTGGGTCACCTACCATGATGATCTGCATGTCGTCTGGGACCGCACGAAACAATTGATTTGCGAGCCAGATATCGACCATGGACATTTCATCCACAATTAATAGCCGGCCACAGATTGGGTGCTCCGCGTCATGCTCGAAGCTCTCCCCTTTGTAACCGAGCAAGCGATGGATGGTCATCGCTGGTAAACCCGTAGTCTCTGTCATACGTTTTGCTGCACGTCCAGTAGGAGCCACAAGAACGATCGGGAACGGATTTTCTTCGCTGTATTTTTTCAAGTCCAGAGACAATCCATGAAGCTGAGAAAAGACACGACAGATCCCACGAATGACTGTCGTTTTCCCCGTACCAGGTCCCCCTGTCAAAAGCATCAGACCTGCTTTGATCGCCTGTTCAATGGCATCACGCTGTGTCTGGGCATACGTAATCCCCAGCTCATCCTCAACCGCCCCTAATGCACGGTATAATTCTGATGTCGGGAACGTGCCGAATTCATCCCGCTCAGCGAAGTGACGCAGTCTTTTGGCAATACCGAGCTCGGCAAAAAACAGCGAGGGCAAATACACCCGCTCATCTTCCCAGGCAATTTTGCTCGACACAAACAGAGCTTCCACGGCCAGTCGAATATCGTCTCCAGAAAAGACGTGCCCCCCGCACTCTTCGAGAAGGCCTAGCGTTTTTTCACAAAGCTCCTCCACAGGCAAATAAACATGTCCTTCTGAATACGAAGCCTCCTGTAAGACAAAGAGGGCCGCCGCCTTCACACGTTCTTCTGAGGAAGCAGCGATTCCAGTTGCTCGTGCAATGTCATCTGCCCGCTTAAAGCCGATTCCTACGACATCCTCAATCAACCGATAAGGCTCTTCCTTCAGCACTGTCATCGTTTCCAGCTTGTAGGTCTGATAAATACGCAGCGCCATGTTCACACCAATGCCGAAGTCGTACAAGAAAACCATGGCACTTTCCAAGGAACGATGCTCGACTACTGAATCATAGATCGTTTTGGCACGTTGTTCAGAAATGCCTGGTACCTCAGCCAATCGCTCCGGGAAGTCCGCAATAATTGACAGCGCATCTACCCCGAGCTGCTCGACAATTCGTTTGGCCATTTTCTTTCCAATCCCTTGAAACAAGCCACTGGCTAAGTAACGCTCAACCCCGGCCAATGTTTTTGGCGTTTCACGTTCATAGCGATTTGCTACGTACTGCTGCCCAAAACGAGGGTGTGTCTTCCATTCACCGTAAAAGGTGTACAGCTCATCTGGATGCGGGCGAGGAAAATTACCAACAATAATGACCTCCGATTCTTTAATCGATTCGGTAGTCTCTTCTATCTTAAGACGGATAACTCCGTACCACGTTTCTTCCTTGTAAAAAATTTCTTGAGAAACAAATCCTCTAATGAAGTTTTCTGCAAACAGCGAGATTGACTGCTGCTCGTCCATCTAAACGCCTCCTTACATAAAAACCGTTCCAGAAAGGAAAAATCCACTTCTCTTGAAAGTGGATTTCTCATATGCTCATCTTAAATTGTAAATCGTTTTACTTGTTCTGACAACTGCTCGGCCATTTTCGCAAGCGTTTCTGATGCTGCCGTCATTTCCTCAGACGTTGCTGACTGTTCTTCAGACGCTGCTGCCACTTCCTGCGTATCTCTGGCCGCTATTTCCGCAAGTCCAGCTATTTTTTCGGAGTGACTCACCAATTGAACTGTATCGCGATGAATCGCTTGGGCTGCATCGTTCATACGATGTACTTGCTGGCTGACGTCTTGAACGGCCACCAATATTTGCTGGAAGCTGTCTCCTGCCTGCGCCACTCCTTCGCGTCCATCCTGTATAGCGACTGCAGTCGTTCCCATTTCCGATACAGCCGCGAGAATATCTGTATGGATCGTATGAATCAAGCTTGCGATTTCTTCTGCAGCCTCACCCGATTGCTCAGCCAGCTTACGTACCTCTTGGGCCACAACCGCAAAACCGCGTCCCTGTTCCCCCGCCCGTGCAGCCTCGATGGCAGCATTCAAAGCCAATAGATTCGTCTGGTTGGATATTTGACGAATGATCGTGATGATTCCGATGATTTGCTCGGATTGAGAGCCAAGCTCGCGGATAACCTGCTCCGTTCGACGGGCATGATCCGTGATTTGATCCATTTCTTGTACAAGCTCGTTCAGCTTGCCTTCCCCAACCTGTGCCATTCGATTCGCGTCTGTCGCGTCAGCATTTACTTGAGAGGTCGAGGCCGCAATGAGTTGGATATCTTCTCCGATGCGAGACAAAAAGCGTACTGTATCCGTCACCGTTTGTTTTTGTTGTTCGGAACCTGTAGCGATTTCCGAAGAAGCCATAGAAATCTGTTCGGAGGCACGGGCACTTTCTGTCGCACTCGCTGTTAATTCTTCCGAAGCTGCCGCGACCTGTTGAGCTACTCGCTGCACCTCGTTGACCATGCTGCGAAATACCCCCATCATCTCGTTGTACATCGACGATAATTCCCCGAGCTCATCCCGGGAACGTACAGTCACATGCGAGGTCAAATCTCCTGTCTCTGCACGCTTCATTGCCGATACCAACTCTTTTAGCGGTCGTACCAGTTTGTTGACAATAAAAATGCCTGTGACGAGCGCTAAGGTAGCACTCACAAGGTTGAGGAGAAACATCATCGGACGACTACTCTCAATCGTCGTCAGCAAATCATTCTCGTAGCTGCCAATGGCTAAAATCCACCCGTTTGGCAGCTGCTTATACGCCGCCACTTTGGTAGAGCCTCCAAATTCATATTCGATCCAACCGTTTTTTTGAGCGAGCATGACTTGCGTGAATTCTTCATTCGCCAAAGAGGTATTCTCGACTTTCGGGTCTGGATGAAAGATGGCAATTCCACTCGCATCCAAGATATAGGCGTAGCCAACCATACCATTTGGCTTGTAGTAGTGTTCGGCCACTTCACGTGTTAGTTCGTTAATTTTCTGTCTGTTTCCCTCACTAATCGTTGCATCTTGAGCGTAAACAGCTAGCTCGCGTGCCTTCATTTCCGTTATGTATTGCAAGTCAGATACAGCCAGCTTATATAGCGCGCTGCGTGCATTTTCAAATTGGATATAGCCGACGACCATTAATGGAAGCATGGTTAGGATGAGTATCGTAAACACCAGTTTGTAGCGAATAGAGTAGCGTCTGGCCAACATGAAAGTCCTCTCCTTATCGGATGATCCGAATTATAATAGTTCTTCAGGATTAGTACTACAGAATCATTCTACCATCCTCTTCCACAATTCACCACAAACTCCAATAAGAAACCCACTTTTGCTCAAATGAAAAAACCGCTTGGCTTCATCCAAACGGCTTTCATCCTTCTTTATTCGCGTACCAAACGCTTTACAATCGCTGCAATCGCTGTAGCAGCCTGCTTTGCCTCTTCCACCGTATTCGTAATCCCAAAGCTGAAACGAATGGCTGAATGAGCAATCTTCTCGTCCACATGCATCGCTATTAGAACGTGTGACAGCTCTAATGATCCGGATGTACAAGCTGAGCCACTCGCTGCTGCAATCTTGGCGATATCCAGATTCATCAGCATGGTTTCTGTATGAACACCTGGGAAGGACACATTTAAAATATGCGGCAATGTCTGTTCGCTATGTCCATTTAGGCAGAACGTAATGCCTGCTTCCTGCCAGACTGCGATCATCTCTGCTTTCATCTGCCCATACTTTTCAACCCGCTCGGCCATTTCCTCGCCAGCGACCTTTGTCGCTTCGGCAAACCCAACAATCCCGGCCAGGTTTTCCGTTCCCGCTCTGCGCTTGCGTTCTTGTGAACCGCCGTGCAAAATCGGGGAAAACGGAACCTTACGCGCTAAATACAAAGCGCCGACTCCTTTTGGACCATTAATTTTATGAGCGGATACCGAGAGCATATCAACAGGCAGCTTCCGTGCATGGATAGGAAGTACACCAAAAGCCTGTACGGCATCCGTATGAAAAACAATCCCTTTTTCACGCAGGAAGGTACCGATTTCCTCGATTGGCTGGATCGTTCCTACTTCGTTGTTCCCGTACATAATGGACACCAGTACCGTATCCGGGCGAACCGCTTGTTTCAGGTCTTCCAAGCGGACCATGCCTGTCTGGTCAACGGGCAAGTATGTCACTTCAAATCCTGCCTGCTCCAAAAATTCACAAGCATGCAAGACTGCATGGTGCTCGATTTGCGAAGTAATGACGTGACGACCACGTTCGCGCTGTGCCATTGCAGCGCCGATGATTGCCATATTGTCCGCTTCTGTCCCGCCACTCGTAAAGATGAGCGCTTGCGGATCAGCATCCATAAAGTCGGCAATCGTGTCCCTCGCATGCTCCAGCGCTTTTCGCGCTTCGCGACCTGCACCATGGACACTAGATGGATTACCGTATACTTGAGTCAAATAGGGAGTCATAGCAGCAACTACCCGCGGATGGACAGGCGTAGTAGCTGCATGGTCAAAATACATTAGATCTGACACTGCTGTCACCTTCTACCAACTTATATTCTAGATATAAAACATATAATTATCGCCAGGACCATCGTCTTCAAAGCTGATTAAGTCCTGAAGGGATGTCGAATCCAGAACAGCAGAAATACTATCCCGAATGCGCAGCCATAAAAAACGCTTAGCCGGATCTTCTTCCTCTGCAAATTCCACGGGGCTGATCGGTCCTTCCAGCACGCGAATCACATCGCCAGCAGAAATCTCATCCGGCTGCTTTGCCAGAACGTAACCGCCATATGCGCCACGAATGCTTTTTACCAAACCCGCGTTACGCAGAGGTGCAATCAATTGCTCCAAATAATGCTCGGACAAATCGTGTTTTTGGGCGATGCTCCGCAGTGAAGTCGGCCCTTCTCCGCAACGGTTGGCCAATTCCATCATAATCGTCAGCCCGTAACGTCCTTTCGTCGAAATCTTCACGTTAACAACTCTCCTCTTTGTATCGGTAATACGCGCCGGCCCCCCTACATGTCCTCAGTATCGTGGGACACACTAACATCTTAGGGGGTGATATGCAGATGACGACGAACAAACGCTCGGAACGAGGTCGCAACCACCCGTCCGACACCTTGTACGACCAACCCGCAGGCACGATTGCTCACAAAGCCCGTTACGGTGCGAGTGAGCAGAGCAAACAACCGAATGAAAACGGTGATTTGCCCAATAAACCAGGCGGAAGTGTCCGCACGTAAATGGTAGCTCCCCCTATTATTCGGGGGAGTTTTTCCTTGGCAATCCACTTCCGTCCATCTTCTGTCTTTCTTCCTGGAAGCGGCGAATGTGACGCTCATAGCCGTGGTCCTTTGGCTGGTAGAACGAGTAGTTTACACCGTCAGGCAGATACTGTTGAGGTACATACCCATAGGGATAGTTATGCGGATACAGATATCCCTGACCGTGTCCCAGCTTCGCAGCTCCCTTGTAAGCAGAATCTCGCAGATGAATCGGTACTTGCTTGTGCCCATCCGTTCGGATACGATCCAACGCAGAATTAATTCCGTTGTAAGCGGCATTGCTTTTGGGGGCGGTTGCCAGGTACGTCGTCGCTTGTGCTAAAGGGATACGCCCTTCAGGCATTCCCACCAATTCTACCGCCTGAAAGCAGGAAATCGCAACTGTGATCGCTTGCGGGTCAGCATTTCCGATGTCCTCTGAAGCCGAAATGACCAAACGACGAGAAATGAACCGCGGATCTTCTCCAGCATCGATCATTCTCGCTAGCCAGTAAAGAGCTGCGTCCGGATCAGAACCACGAATGGATTTAATAAAAGCGGAGATTGTGTCGTAATGGTTGTCCCCACTCTTATCGTAACGTACAGCCCTGCGCTGAATGGATTCTACAGCGACGTCCAGCGTCACGGTAATTCGCCCATCCGATCCTGGTTGTGTTGTTGTCACTGCCAGCTCCAATGCGTTCAGCAAACGTCTGGCATCCCCTTCCGCGTATTGAATCAAATGCTCTGCCGCTTCCGGTTCTACGGTAACAAATAGCTCCGCCAATCCATTTTCTTCATCAGTAAGTGCCCGATCCATGACCTGCTTCAATTCCTCATGAGAAAGCGATTGAAGGGAAAACACTTGTGAACGCGACAAAAGCGCCGGATTCACCTCGAAAAAAGGATTCTCCGTCGTAGCGCCAATCAAAATGATCGTGCCTTCCTCCACGTAAGGAAGAAGGGCGTCCTGTTGCGATTTGTTGAAGCGGTGAATCTCGTCTACGAACAACGTTGTCCGCTGACTGTCCATGACGAGCCGCTCCTTTGCTGCATCCACCACTTTACGGATGTCAGCGACACCAGCCGTAACGGCATTTAACTCGGAGAAATGCGTGCGTGTGGTTCGGGCAATGACTTTTGCCAGCGTTGTTTTCCCTGTACCTGGAGGTCCGTAAAAAATGACAGAGGACACTTGATCTGCTTCGATCGCTCGTCGGAGGAGCTTTCCAGGAGCCAAAATATGCGATTGCCCGATTACATCCTGAATCGATTGTGGCCGCATCCGTGCAGCCAATGGCTTCTGTTTGCCGCCACCCTGCTGGTCGTAGGCAAACGTGAATAAATCATTCATGTTCCACTATCCTTTTACAGGCTGCCACTCCAAAATATCTCTTGCCACTACACTGGCCAAAATTAAACCAGCCACAGAAGGCACGAAAGCATTACTTGCTGGAGGCATCCGCACTTTGCTAATCGGTGAATTCGGGTTGGAAACGATCTGTTCGCGTACATCTACACGTACGGTTACGGGAATCTCACGGGAATATACAACTTTAACCCCTTTGTAGATACCGCTTTTCCGCAGCTCACGACGAATGACCTTTGCAATCGGATCATAACTCGTTTGGGAAATATCGGCAACCTCAAAACGGGTCGGGTCCATTTTGTTGGCCGCACCCATGCTAGAAATAATAGGGATATTGCGACGCTTCGCTTCTTTAATTACATGGAGCTTGGCGGACATGGTATCCATGGCATCCACGATATAATCCAGTTCATGCTCAAATAGCTCATGCGCTGTTTCTTCATTGTAGAACATATTGAGTGTTACGACCTCGCACTCTGGATTGATCGTCGCAATACGCTCCTTCATGAGCTCAGCCTTTTTTTGACCGACTGTGTTCAGCGTCGCATGAATTTGGCGGTTGATGTTCGTAATGTCTACTACATCCTTATCTACCAAAATGAGCTTGCCTACACCAGTACGCGCGAGTGCTTCTACTGTAAAGGAACCGACTCCACCAATTCCTAATACAGCAACGCGGCTATTTTTCATTTTTTCTAAACCTTCGGGACCGAAGGCCAATTCACAACGAGAAAATTGATGAAGCATATTTCGTGTCACCTTTCATTCGCAAGCGAGATTATTGGGGTAGTTTAACACTTACTTATAGTCAATCGGAAAAGTAGGATTGAAATAGAAAAAAGGAGCCCCATTATGTCGTGTTACTCCTTAGTTTTGAACCTGCTCATCGCAGGTGGGTGTCTTGCCGAACTGTTACAGACGTCCACTCTAAGGAGGCATGCCTTTACAATCACGGACGAAAAACTCCCTAAACAAACTTTGTGGCTCAAAACTATCGGATGTCACGAGCATCGCAGGGCTTTCATCATAGTATTACCAATGTATCAAAGAGCAATGCAGTTGCGCAAGTCGATTACGCTTCCACCTTTTCTTCTTCTGTGACAATTGTTGCAATGGACAGCTCTTTCAATTGTTTTTCGTCTACTACATCTGGAGCATTTACCATCAGGTCGCTCGCGCTTGCTGTTTTCGGGAATGCGATGACTTCACGCAGGTTAGTGCGGCCAGCCAAAAGCATGATCAAACGGTCCAAGCCAAGAGCGATTCCACCGTGTGGAGGTGTACCGTATTCGAATGCATCCATGAGGAAGCCGAATTGTTTACGCGCCTCTTCTAGTGTAAAGCCAAGTGTCGTAAACATTTTTTCTTGCACGTCGCGCTTGAAGATCCGCATGGAACCTCCGCCGAGCTCGTATCCGTTGAGAACCATATCGTATGCTTGTGCGCGCATTTGACCTGGATCGGTGTCGAACAGGTGCAGGTCTTCGTCTTTTGGACGTGTGAACGGATGGTGCAGGGCAACGTAGCGTTTTGCATCCTCATCCCACTCAACCAGTGGGAAGTCTACTACCCAAAGGAATGCAAACTGGCTTTGGTCAATCAGACCGAGTTCAGCACCCAGCTTGGAGCGAAGAGCACCCAGTGCATCTGCTACTACTTTTGGTTTGTCAGCAACGAACAGGAGCAAGTCGCCTTCTTCTACCGCCAAGCGTGCTTTCATCTCGTTAAGTTCTTCTTCTTTAAAGAACTTCGCAATTGGTCCTTTGACTTCGCCGTCTTTGAAGCCGATCCAAGCCAAGCCTTTCGCGCCATAACGGGAAGCGAATTTACCCAGGTCGTCTGCTTCTTTACGGGAGTAGTGTCCGCAACCTTTTGCGTTGATCGCTTTTACTTGTCCGCCGCCAGCTACAGCTGCTGCAAACACCTTGAAGTCACTTGTCGCAACCAGATCAGATACGTCTGTCAGCTCCATGCCGAAGCGTACGTCTGGTTTGTCAGAACCGTAGCGCGCCATTGCATCCGCATACGTGAGACGAGGGAATGGAGTCGGTACGTCTACGCCAACCGTTTGCTTGAATACGTGAGCGACCATCTTTTCCATCATCGGCAGGATTTCTTCCATAGACAGGAAAGAGGTTTCAATGTCCACTTGGGTAAATTCAGGCTGACGGTCAGCACGCAGGTCTTCGTCACGGAAGCAACGAGCGATTTGGTAATAGCGCTCCAAACCAGATACCATCAGAAGCTGTTTGAACAGCTGTGGCGATTGCGGCAGTGCGTAGAATTCGCCTGGATGTACACGGGAAGGCACGAGGTAGTCACGTGCGCCCTCAGGAGTGCTCTTCTGGAGAATTGGTGTTTCTACTTCCACGAAGTTGTTCTCATCCAAGTAGTCACGGAACGCTTTCGCTGCTTTGCTGCGCAAAATCAGGGAGCGCTGCATTTCAGGACGGCGCAAGTCCAAGTAGCGGTATTTCAGACGAACTTGTTCATCTACTTCAATCTCGTCTTCAATCAGGAACGGAGGCGTTTTTGCATCGTTCAAGATTTCGATTTCAGAGATGTGCACTTCTACTTCGCCGGTTTTCAGCTTCGGATTGATTGCTTCTGGTGCACGGTTTACAACTTTCCCTTTTACAACCAGTACGTATTCGCTGCGAACCTTGTCAGCCGCTTCCCAAGCTTCTTTGTTGTACTCTGGGTTGAATACGATTTGGACGATGCCAGTGCGGTCACGGAAGTCAATGAAGATGACGCCTCCGAGGTCGCGACGCTTTTGTACCCATCCGTTCAGTACGACTTCTTGCCCAACGTGTGCTGTTGTTACTTCTCCACCATGTACGGTGCGATATTGCCAAGACATGATCATTTCCCCCAACAATTTGTTTTATGGATTTACTTTTGCAGCGAGTACCGAAACGAGTTCCTCGCGTTTCACTTCTTGTTGCTCGCCTGTTGCCATTTCCTTTAGAACAACCGTGCCATTTGCTAATTCAGACTCACCGATGATCGCCGTAAAACGAGCCTGTAAACGATCTGCTTGCTTCAGCTGTGCTTTCATTTTCCGATCCAGATAATCCAGCTCAGCCGCAATCCCTGCTTGGCGCAATTGGTCGACGAGTACGAAAGCTGTTGTTTTCGCTTCTGGTGTCTGCACCACTACGAAGCAATCGATGCCACCCGAGATCGGCAGTTGAACACCTTGCTTTTCCAGAGCCAACAGCAGACGCTCGATACTGAGTGCGAAGCCGATGCCTGGCATATCGTCGCCGCCCAGCTCTGCAACCAGTCCGTTGTAGCGCCCGCCGCCACAAAGCGTTTCTACCGCACCGATCTCCGCCATTTTGATTTCAAATGCGGTCAGTGTGTAGTAGTCCAAGCCGCGAACCAGACGCGGATTCACATGAAACGGAATATCCAGCGCGGTCAAGTAGTTTTGTACGGCTTCGAAGTGAGCCGCGGATTCTTCGCTCAAGTAGTCCAAAATGGACGGAGCGTCCATCGTCAGTGTTTTGCATTTTTCATTTTTGCAATCGAGCACGCGCAGCGGATTGCGATCGATACGAGATTGGCAATCCTCGCACAGCTCGGAGCGAACACCGTTCAAATGTGCGAGCAAATGCTCACGGTGATGCGCCCGGTCTTCTACCGTACCTACGCTGTTCAATTCCACAGAAAGTCCAGTCAATCCGAGCTCCTGATACAGACGAATCGCAAGGCCAATGACTTCTGCATCGATCGCTGGATCGCTTGAACCGATCGCTTCTGCACCGAATTGGACGAATTGGCGATAGCGGCCTGCTTGCGGACGCTCGTGACGGAACATCGGTCCCAGGTAGTACAGCTTGGTAGGCTGATTAGGCACACCGTACAGCTTGTTTTCCACGTAGGAGCGAACAACACCCGCTGTCCCTTCTGGACGCAGCGTGAGAGCATCCGTACTGCGCGGATTGGCTACACTGTACATTTCTTTTTCCACGATGTCAGTCGTCTCGCCAACACCCCGTTGGAACAACTCTGTGCTCTCAAACAGCGGCGTGCGAATTTCCGCGTAATTGGAGCGGCGACACAGATCGCGGGCCTTGGCCTCCACGTAGTGCCACAGCTCTACAGTACCAGGCATGATATCCTGCGTACCGCGTGGGATCTGGATTCTTGTCATTCCTCTCGAACCTCCATGTCTTTTCAAAAACTCGGGCTAAAGCCAAACCTTCAGGATCAAGGAACCTTTATGACCAAATAAAAAAGTCCCTCGTCTCCTGACATTTAGCAAATCGCCGCATGTCAGGGACGAGAGACTGGTTATACTCCCGTGGTGCCACCCTGTTTGAATAGCCCTCCATCATAAAAAGGCTATCCCACTTATTAGCCGTTAACGCCGGCACACGCCTGCCAGTTACTGGGGAAAGAGATTTCTTTCAGCCGTTCACTGCGGTCTTCAGGGATGTCATTCACCAAGCCGTTATACGAAAGCACTCTCAGCCACGGCGCTTTCTCTCTGGGTATCCGGTTCCTAGATACTTGTTCCCGTCATCAGATCATTTCTTATTCAATAAAAAAGCTTAATGTGAATCATAGCAAACCCGCCAACAGCCGTCAACAGGCGCTCAAATAAAACTTTTTTTATTAATAACAAGTATATCCATCACTTACTTGCCAGATACCTGTCCAGCCGTTCTCGCACCCGAATAGATTTCATCCAAATCACGGAGCTTGTTTTCAACCAGAACCTTGTACGTGTCATTGTACGTTTTCGGGTCCTTCGGATTCGGAAAGCGCGTCAGCTTTCCGCTTCCTGGGGCCATCAGCTTGGATACTGCACCACATCCGAGACCAAGGATGGTTTGTACCTCTTCCATGATCATGATGTTGTAGATGCTGTCCTGCCCTGGCTTGGCATATCCGACATTCTCCAGATTTCCCAAAATGTTTTTCTGCCGATACAAATAGTATGGGTCATAGCCGTTCGCCGCTGTCCACTCGGAGGCCATCTCCATCATTTTGCTGATCTCATCCCGACTGGCGACCTTGTAGCGGTCTTTGTTCTGCGTCATTTCTGATGCTCTTTTAAAAGACAGCGTATGAACCGTCAGCGAGGCAGGCATTAGCTTTTCTACCTCTTGAAGGCTGTACGCCAGCTCGGCTACGCCTTCGTTTGGTAGCCCGATGATCAGGTCCATATTAATATTAGTCAAGCCCATCTCCATAGCCAGATGGTATTTCTCAATCGTCTCTTCGACGGTGTGATGACGTCCGATTGCCTGGAGCGTCTCCTGCGTGAACGACTGTGGATTAATGCTGATCCGATCCACTTCCCACTGCTTCATCACATCAAGCTTTTCGCGAGTGATCGTGTCGGGTCTTCCCGCCTCAACCGTCAGCTCGCGCACATCTCCCATGTGTGGAAATGAGCGATGCATCGTCTCAAACAGCTGGTTCATGTCATCCGCGGTAATACTCGTAGGAGTTCCGCCACCGAAATAAATGGACGTGATCCGCTGGTCATTCACGCGAAGCCACTCTCCCATCCGCTCCATCTCATAATGGAGACCTTCGAGAAACGGATTAACCGAAGCCGTATGACTGCGAATCGCGTAAGCAGGAAACGTACAGTACGCACACTTCGTCGGACAGAAGGGGATGCCGATATACACAGACAATTCGCGATCAATTTGATACAAATCAGGCACGACGTAGAGCTGCTTGTCTACGATTTCTTGCAAAAGCTTTAGCTTGTATGGACGCAAAATCACATCCTGCTGCAATCTCTTGTGTGCTTCCTGTCTGTCTACACCAGCGGCGTTCAACTGATGCAGCAGTTTCGTCGGGCGTATCCCGGTCAAAATACCCCAGCCTTGCTCCATGCCCGTGTATTCTTCCAGCATCAATAACAGCGCATAACAAAGAGCTTGCTTGGCCGTCTTTTTCATCGCTTTTTCATCACGTGCTACGTAGTCACGCTCCACCTGATGGGAAATGCTTCGTTTGCCATCGTATAGCTCTCCTGAAGCTACGACTCCATTTTCGTGCACAGTCAATGCCAGCTTGATTTTCAAATCAGCCTCACCTGTCCACTCGGGCACAAAAGTGAGCGCTGGGTCTTCATAAAATAACGCGAGAATTAAGGAGAGTTCCCGCTCGAATGCGTGTCCCTCACATATGATCTGTATCATGGAGTTCACCTGCTTTTTTCAAAAATGCCACTCCTCATCATAGCCGACGAGAATTACTCGGGTCAACTAGACAAGTTGTGGCATCGTGTGCAAGGTCACTTTCGTTTTTGCCGAGGGTGTTGGATATCCCGCAGGCCTGGATGAAAATCTTGGGCCATTTCTACATTTTGTAGTGACATTTCTTTCTCCAAATCGTCTTGAAAATCAACAGACAAAAACTGCCGATTCAATCCTTGCGCGAATGTTTCCTTCTTTGACTGTCTCACGATGAATTCCTCCTGAAAAGCTGCGTGCGCTAGCATCTAGTAAAATCTAGTATTGCCTTCCCTGATGAAAAGCAATCAGGGAATTCATGCAGAACTTTGTCGTATTTTGCAGGAAAAAGCAGGAGAAATAGCGAAGTGATTATTTTGGTAAAAACATGCAAGAGAGCAATGAATTCAAAAAGCTACGTATTTCGGAAAGGATGTCTATCGTGTTTGTTCGTCAAAAGATCCTGAGGAGTCTCCTGACTGTCGTCTGTGCCATTTCCCTCCCCGTTTCTGCAGCTTGGGCCGCCGGTTCTGTTCAGGTCACCGTGGACAAGCTCAACGTCCGTTCAGGTCCTAGCCTCCAAGACGCTATCGTCACTACACTGCCGAACAAAACCGTGCTGCCCGTCATCTCCACCAAAAATGACTGGATTCAGGTAAAGCTTCCGAACGGTCAAAACGGTTGGGTAGCGAACTGGCTCGTCAGCACACAGCAACAGCAACAGCAACCAGCAACTGCATCTGCCAAGCACGTGGAGAGCACCACAACGAATCTCAATGTTCGTTCTGGACCCGGTCAGACTTATGCAGTCGTACAAACAATCAATCCAGGTACGCGCTACCCCATCGTGCAACAGAGTGGCGAATGGTTCCAAATTCAACTCAACGCAGGAACAAAAGGCTGGGTAGCAAACTGGCTTGTAAAAGAAGTAGGTGCGGGACAAGCAGTTTCTCCTCCCTCTACTGGTAGCACACCCCCAACAACCAATCCTGCGGGCACAGGATCACAACCGAAGCCTCCTGCCGTACAAGGAGCCAGCCTAACCTTGGATTTCGCTCCGTACGTATACGCCACGCCAGATGCCAGTACACCTGCTATCGGTCAACTACATGCGGGCGAGAAAATCACGGTCTTGAACAGACAAAATGGTTGGATTCAATTTCCATACGACGGAGTCAACGCTTGGCTCTCCACCGATCAAACCAACCCTGACACAGGTCAACCGACTCTGCCCGAAAATGGAAATGGAAGCACGCAACCTCAGACTGGGCAACCATCTTCTTCAAGTCAAACCGCCACAGTAAAAACGGACGGATTGAATCTGCGCAGTGAACCGAACACAACCAGTGCCATTCAAGCTACACTTCCAGTCGGAAGCAAGCTAACTGTTTTGGAAAAACAAGGAGACTGGTACCGCATCAACACGGCGGCCGGAATAACTGGCTGGGTGGCAGGCTGGCACATTACGGTGAACCAACCAAGCATGCCTACTCCGAGTGGCCCATACGTGACGATCATGAATCCAGATACCAATGTTCGTTCTGGTCCGAGTACCGATCACAATGTTATCAAACAGGTACAGCCTGGCGAGAAATACGGGATTGCCAATAAATCAGGCGAGTGGTTCCAAGTAAACTTCCCTGACGGCTCCACAGGCTACATTGCTGGCTGGCTCGTTTCTGCTAATGGTGCGCCAGCTGTGGTACGCAGTAATGAACTTGTCGGCAAAGTCATCGTCGTCGATGCTGGTCATGGTGGTACAGATGGTGGTTCGACTGGGTCTAGCTTCTCTACTTTAGAGAAAACGGTCAATCTGCAAGTATCTATGCTCCTGCGAAACAAGCTGGAAGCCGCAGGTGCCAAGGTCATCATGACACGGGCTGATGATCGCAAACTGACCCTGCAACAGCGCGTCGACATCGCGATTCAAAATCAGGCTAATATTTTTGTCAGCGTCCATCATAATACGCATCCAAACTCAGCAACGAATGGCTCGATTATTTTCTACTACAGCCAAGGTAACTCTAGCAAGCTCGCCTCCCTGGTTCAAACGGAACTGGTGAAAGCGACTAGCTACAAGGATATGAACTATCGTTACGGAAACTATTTCGTTCTACGCGAAAACCCGGTGCCATCCATTTTGGCCGAGATCTCCTTCTTATCCAACTACAACGATGAGATTCGCGCACGTTCCGAGAAACAACAGGATCTTGCAGCGGAAGGTCTATTCAAAGGGATTGTCCAGTACTTTAATACACAAAGCAATCAGGGAGGCTGATCCCTCTCTTATAAAAAACCCCCATGCGAAAGAAGCTGGCTTAAGCTCTCTCATATGGGGATTTCTTTTATGGCGCACCCGATCGCATCAAGGCAAGTCAGGCAGGAATTCCAAGAGGATTTGCGAATATCATAAGGCATCGAAAGGAGTGATGACGGATGAAAATCAATCACAACATCAACAAACGCACGGTATGGACGCAGGTGATCACAAGTTAACCTTTGAAAATGGAGTGATTTCTATTAAAACGATGTTTGAGTACAATTGGATGGTTCGTGAAGAATGGCTGAAGTGGTGCGAGGATGTCCCAATGGAAGAATTGCTACGTGCGCGCATCGGTGGTGTCGGGTGTATTTTGCACACACTGTTCCATGTTATTGATGTAGAATGGAGCTGGATTCAAGTCATGCTGGGAAGGCCTGATTTTCAAGAAAGCTTCGACCTTCACAACCGGTTGGAAAAGGTTCGTGACCTGGAGGCGACTTTTCGCCCGGATGTGCTTCAATTTTTGCGCAATTGGGATGAAAGTATGGAAACAAGAGCCTTTCAGGACACGAAGCCAGACGGCAGTATCGCTACGTACACATGGGGTGAAATTATGCGGCACATGATCGCTCATGAAATCCACCATGTCGGGCAGCTATCGATATGGGCACGAGAAGTCGGGAAAAAGCCGATTTCCGCAAATCTGATCGGCAAAAATCTGATCCTCCCTGCAACCAATTTCATTCACTGACCCAATTTAGTACTGAAACGACAAAAAACGATTGCCGGATGCAATCGTTTTTGTTTTTGTCTTCGCTATCTGGATTAATACGTCGGGCGTTTTTCCCACGGCTCGACCTGACCGACGATTATTTGCCGTTCAGTTGCTTGCAGAGCGTCAATCACCCCAACCGCAATTTCATCATTCGTCAGCCAGCGGGAATGCTCACCTGTACATGTAAACCCGAGGACGACCCGCCGATATATACAAACTTCTGATGTAGGTTCTATTGGTGGATTCCTCCAAGCACCGCTCCCACACACATGCAGCAATTGCCAGTGCTTCTCAGGACACGACAGTTCTTCCACAATCACATAGAGTGCATGCGGTGCAGTCGAATGAATCCACGCGACAACCACATCCATCGGCCCTCTCTTCTCTACGAGCTCGGCCATAGCCTCCCGCAAGCTTTCTGTCTGGTGATAGTCTTGTGGCAGCATATGAAACGACTCTGGATGAGTTGAACCGTCTCTGACACTTCTTAATTTGACTGGATCACGGCCAAGCACGGTTACTTGATAACCTTGGCGAGCCAGCCAGCGGGAGACCTCTATAAGCATGCCACTCGCACCGATCACCAATGCTTCTTTGGCCATGTTTTCATCCCCCCATGGCTGTGTCTACGATTCCACAATCAGTGTGACAGGGCCATCATTTAACAGACGTACGTCCATCATTGCGCCAAAGCGTCCTGTTTCCACCTGGAGCCCTTTTTCACGCAGTTTGGCGTTAAACAGCTCGTACAGCGGTTCAGCCTGCTCTGGTCGTGCGGCAGCCATGAAGTTCGGCCTTCTGCCCTTTCTGCAATCGCCATACAGCGTAAATTGTGATACGGACAAAATTTGACCACCCTTATCTAAAACAGAGAAGTTCATTTTGCCTTCCTCGTCTTCAAAAATACGCAAGTTCGCAATTTTGTCTGCGACAAATTCTACTTCTTTTTCTGTGTCTTCATGCGTAATCCCTACCAGCAGCATTAAGCCCTGATCAATTTGTCCGACGATCTCTCCTGCCACGGTAACACTCGCTTCTCTCGTTCTTTGTACGACAACCCTCACACTGACTCATCCTTCCTGTTAGCTAAACAAGAACACCCAATCCACGAGGGATTAGGTGCTCAGTATCCGGCGAACCGAATAAATATCTTTGATGCGCTTGATGCGCTCTACTACTTTCAACAAATGATCCACATTGCTAATCGAAATGGTCATATGAATCGTTGCCACTCGGTTTTTATCGGACTTGCCACTGACAGCCGCAATGTTCGTCTTTGTCTCTGCCACAACCTGCAGTACATCGTTTAACAGTCCGCTCCGATCATTGCCCGTGATCTCGATCTCTACATGGAAATTATGTTTGAAATCGGTATCCCATTCGACATCAATTAGACGCTCTGTACATTCGTCTGTTAGTACGTTCGGACAGTCCAGTCGATGCACCGATACCCCACGACCTCTAGTAATGAAACCGATAATCTGGTCGCCTGGGACAGGTGTACAACAACGCGAAATACGGACGAGCAAATTATCCAAGCCACGGACTTTGACGCCAGACTCACTCTTGGCAGAATGATTTGCTGGATTCGGTTTGACCTCAGGAATGGTCGGGTTTTGTTCTTCGCGCTCCCGACGGAGTTTGTCTAGGAGACGAGTCGCAATTTGCGAAGCCGTAATGCCGCCATAGCCGACTGCGGCAAACATGTCTTCTGCCCCTTGGAAATTAAACCGGGCTGCCGCTTCCTTCAGGTTCGTTTCCGTCATCGCTTCTTTTACATCAAAGCTGCGCGACTTGATCTCCGCTTCCACCATCTGCTGACCTTTGGCGACGTTCTCTTCCCGCTTCTCTTTTTTAAACCACTGTTTAATTTTATTGCGAGCATGCGCGGATTTGGCCATCTTAAGCCAGTCCTGACTAGGCCCGTACGAATGCTTAGAGGTCAGGATTTCGACGATATCGCCTGTTTTCATCGCATAGTCGAGCGGGACAATCTTGCCGTTCACTTTGGCGCCAATCGTTCTGTTTCCTACCGCAGAGTGAATCCGATAGGAGAAGTCCAGCGGTACAGAGCCTTTTGGCAGCTCGACTACATCGCCTTTTGGCGTGAAGACGAAAACCGTATCGGAGAAAAGATCCTGCTTGAGACTCTCCATGAACTCTTGCGCGTTCGGAGCTTCTTCCGATCCACCTTCGATAATCTCCCGCAGACTACCCAGCTTCTCTGCAAACGAACCTTGCACGATGCTTTTGCCTTCCTTGTACGCCCAGTGAGCCGCGATCCCGATCTCAGCTGTCTGGTGCATATCCCACGTGCGGATTTGCACTTCCAATGGCTCACCTTTTGGCCCAATCACTGTAGTATGAAGAGATTGGTACATGTTCGTCTTTGGCATGGCAATGTAATCTTTGAATCTGCCTGGCATGGGCTTCCACAGTGTGTGCACGATACCGAGAACGGCATAACAGTCGCGGATGTCATTCACGATGATCCGCAACGCAAGCAGGTCATAAATCTCGTTGAACTGCTTATTTTGTCTCGTCATCTTTTTAAAGATGCTGTAGATATGCTTCGGACGTCCCGAAATTTCTGCCTCGATGTTTAACTCGCCCAGCTTTTCTCTGATCGTATCCGATGCTTCATTCAGGTAGGCTTCGCGCTCCACCCGTTTCTTTTGCATCAAATTCACAATCCGATAATACTGTTGCGGATTCAAATAGCGAAGCGCCGTATCTTCCAGTTCCCATTTGACGGAAGCGATCCCCAAGCGATGAGCAAGTGGCGCAAAGATTTCAAGCGTTTCATCGGAAATCTCGCGTTGCTTCTCCTCGGACATGTGCCGAAGCGTCCTCATGTTGTGCAGACGGTCTGCCAGCTTGATCATGATGACGCGGATGTCCTGTGCCATGGCAACCAGCATCTTGCGGTGGTTTTCGGCGAGCTGCTCTTCCTTGGACTTGTATTTAATTTTTTCCAGCTTGGTCACTCCATCTACCAGGAGAGCTACATCCGGTCCAAACTGTTCACGGAGATGGTCAAGCGTAATCTCAGTATCTTCCACGACATCATGCAAAAATCCAGCCGCAATCGTAACGGCATCCATGTGCAGGTTTGCAAGAATCCCCGCCACAGCGATTGGGTGCATAATGTAAGGAACGCCTGATTTGCGTATTTGCCCTTCATGCGCTTTTTCGGCAAGCTGATAGGCACGTGTAATCAGGTCCATATCCGATTGTGATAAATAGGTGCTTGCTTTTTTTACTATCTCATCAATGCCGGTAATCATAGTTCCCTTCCCTTATCCTCTCAGTAAAATAACCTCGTTCGAGGCCTTCTCACGGAGGAGCGACCGCATTATAGCGGAAAGTTTCACCGAAGTATTGCCGGAAGCAGACGCTGAGGCACTTCGTGATGCGCTCCGGAAAGTTTAAGCCTGGACGCATTTCGCACTGTGAAGCACTTGAACTTTCCTATACGTCTAGAAAACTTGGGCTTTGCCAAGCATTTTGGCGCAGGCGAAGGCTTACTTGCACGTATCATGTCTGTCTATTTCATCCTATTATCTTGTATGTCGTTCGTCTTGTAAAGCTGAATTCCCCTGTAAAGTATGTACAGCCCCAGAAAAAAGAAAAAAACGGGCATTTCACCCGTTTTTCCTTGTTGCATCAATTAATATTGAACCAGCGATTTGATAGGAATTTCACCTATTTTGCTACGTCCATCCAAGTAGGACAGTTCGATGAAGAAGGCTGCTCCTACTACTTTACCTCCGAGTTGCTCAATCAAATTGATTGTTGTCTCAATGGTTCCACCTGTCGCCAGCAAATCGTCTGCAATCAGAACACGCTGACCTGGTTGGATAGCATCTACGTGTACAGCCAGTGCATCTTTTCCATACTCCAGGTCGTAATCGGCCTTGATGGATTCATATGGCAGCTTGCCAGACTTGCGGATCGGTACAAAGCCAATTCCCATTTCGTACGACAATGGAGCACCGACTACGAATCCACGTGCTTCTGGACCCGCAATCACGTCTGCTTGTACTTCACGAGCGAAGACAGCCAAGTCTTGAATCGCTGCTTTGTAAGCAGGGCCATCCTTCAACAAAGTGGTGATGTCCTTAAAGCGAATACCTGGTTGTGGGAAATCTGGGATAACACGAATGTATTGTTTAAAATCCATGAAAAATTCCTCCTAAACGGTGGGTGGTTCCACCAATTGATGAAGCGCTTGAATCATTGCATCAGAAGAAGAGAGCAATAAATCCGTTGCAAGCTGTGTCTCTTCCTTCCAATTCGCGTAGAGCACAGAGCTCTCGAGTGGCCTTTTCGCAGAGTTGGCCTGGAGCGTGTACTGCTCGGCCTCTTCTACTAAAAACTCCAGCTCCATAAAGATGGCGATCATGCCGTCCAATAGATTTCTTTTCCATTGCAGCTTTTTGGCCAATGCATCCAAGTGGATTTTTTTAACAGTTGGCACCTGGACGAAAAACTGGTACAACTGTTTAAAATGATCGCGGCCCGGACAGGAAAGCCGCTCCATTCCTAAATCCGGATCACCAAACAAACAGTATATACGCTCCGCTTGTTTGAGCAAGACACGAACCACTTCCAATTCGGAACGACGCTTCGGCAAGTCATACAAAATCACGTTGGAAGAGGCTGTGATGTTCGTCCCCTCTCGACCAACCACGAACAAAGAATTCACCTGATCGCTAAACGCTTTCGCTGCCAGTGGCTCGTAGCTTTCCTCGCGAAACAGGATGGTCACCGAATTTGACTCCGCCATCACTTGCTGCCATTTCTCTATCTTGTCACGACTGCCACGCCAGTCAAACACTTGCTGGTGTCCAACAGACAAATCACGAATCGTCAGCTGAGGCTTTCGATTTCCGTTCCATTCGTTTACAGACACTTCACCCAATACGTGAAAACGTGCCTTTGGCGTTACTCTCTTTGTTACATGTGCCCAGTTGAAGCCAATTGCATCCAAAGAGGTGCCCGCTTTGTTCAACGTACACTTCAAATGATTGTCATCGCGCCCAATAGTGCGCATACCTTGTGTTTCTACTTCTTCTAACAAAACGAGCGGTGTTGGATTCCCCATTCCATATGGGGCAAGCTGTTCGAGTTGCTCCGCCGCGGTCAAACTGATCTCTTCCATGCTCATCGCAACGTCCACTTTGGTCATCGGCGTGAAGTCTTCAGTGGACAACCACTCCCCAGCGAGCTCGTTTAGTTTTTGGCGTAATAGATCGAGATTTTCTACAGGCAAGGTCATTCCCGCTGCCATTGTATGACCGCCATAGTGCGGTAGCCATTCCTTGCAAGCAGTCAGACCTTCATACATATCAAAACCTGCAATGCTTCTTGCCGAACCTTTTGCCGTTCCTTTTTCCGGATCAATGCCAAGCACAATCGTTGGACGGTAAAAAAGCTCGACCAAACGGGAAGCTACGATCCCTACCACGCCCACGTTCCAGCCTTCTTTAGCCAGAACGAGAACATTGTTCTGGTCAGGCGGATACAGCTCATTCACCATCTGTACAGCTTCCTCAGTCATCGCTGCGACAATTTCCTGACGTTCGCGGTTTAAGTCGTCCAGCGCCTGGGCACATTTCTCTGCTTCGTCCACATCCGAAGTCGTCAGCAATTTCACAGCGGATTCAGCCGTCTCCAGCCTTCCACTCGCATTCAGACGCGGTCCTAGCGCAAAGCCTACATGTCCCGCAGACAGCTCGGTATCGGCCAACCCACAAACTCGGATTAAGGCTTGCAGACCAAGGTTCCTTGTATGATTTAAGCGCTTTAATCCTGCTCGAGCAAGAATGCGATTTTCATCTACCAACGGCACCAGATCCGCTATCGTCCCCAATGCAGCCAAATCAGCCAAATGCAGTGGCGGTTCTTTCAGCAAGGCATGCCCCACTTTAAAGGCGACCCCCACTCCCGCCAACATATCAAACGGGTACGAACAGCCGGGCTTCTTGGGGTTAATCACAGCAAATGCCTCCGGGATGATTGCCGGAGGTTCGTGATGGTCGGTTACAATGACGTCAAGACCTAACTGGTTCGCGTACGCTACCTGCTCCACTGCACTAATCCCTGTATCGACAGTGATAATCAGCTTATAGCCGCTATGATGCAGATGCGCCAATGCGTCTTTATGTAACCCATACCCTTCTGTAAAACGGTTGGGAATGTAGTAGTCAAAAACAGCGCCGAGTTGGCGCAGTAGATGTACCATTAGCGATGTGGAGCTAACCCCATCGGCGTCGTAATCGCCGTATATGCAAATCGGTTCTTGCTTTTGAATGGCTTGTTGAATGCGATGCACGCTTTGTTCCATTCCATCCAGCAAGAAAGGGTCATGAAACAATTCTGGACCAGCTTGCAAAAAATCACGAGCCTTTTGTGATGTGTCAATGCCACGTATCACCAATAGCTTGGATACGAGCGGAGTAAGCTGGCAATCTGCGGCAATAGTAGCAGCAAGCTGCTCATCATAGGTGGCCAGTTTCCAGCGTGTTTTCGCTTTCAGCATGGGCTTTCCTCCAATCCTCATTCATTATAGTGGATGGAGCACAAGCCTGACAATAGTGAGGCTTTCTCCGGTAAAAAAAGGAGAAAACCGCGGGAATATCCCCACGGCTTTCGGATTAGCTTTCGTTTGGAGCTGTTGAAAAGCGCTTCTTGTTCATTTCTCTCTTTTTCAAAGAGACCCAGATTTGCGCAGCGATAAAGATCGAAGAGTAGGAACCACTGAGCAATCCGAAAATCAGTACGAGGGAGAAGTTGCGAATCCCTTCGCTTCCCAAGAACACAATCGCAACGGCTGTCGCCAAAACGGTTACCACGGTAAAGACAGAGCGGCGCATTGTCTGCCACAAGCTCACGTTTACCAGGTGTTCCAGGTCTTCAATTGTCTTGGTCTTCATCACGCGTTCATTTTCACGGATACGGTCAAAAATAACAATCGTATCGTTCAACGAATAACCAACAATCGTCAAGATCGCTGCGATAAAGGTCAAGTCAACCTCGAGTCGAAACACGGAAAACAACGCAATCGGGATAAATACGTCATGCAGGAGAGCAATCGCACACGCGACCCCGATCAAGAACTGGAAGCGGAACGCTACGTAGATGGCAATCCCAAGTGCAGCGAACAAAATTGCAAAACCCGCATTGCGTACCAATTCTTGTGCAATAATCGGATCAACTGTAGACTCTTGCTTGGTTACCTGATCACCATACTTGGCTATCAATGCCTGTTCAATCTCCGCCAGCTTTTCCGGTGGAATGGTTTCTTCAAAGCGTGTAAAAGCCTGTTTTTCCCCATATGCTGTCACATCAGAAAAAGATGTCTCTGGTAGCTTTTCCCGGACGATCGCATCAATATCAGTCGTCGAGAACTCTTTCCCGATATACATATCCAGACGTGTACCTGCTTTAAAATCAACCCCGAGATTCAACCCAAGAGTGAACATGGACAACAGGCCCAACGCAAGAATAATCCATGAAATCACAAAAAACTTCTTACGGTTTTTTACAATGTTGTACTTATCAGCGTACTCTAGTGCTCTATAACTCACCAATTTCACTCTCCTTTACCCCGAACCAAGACGGCTTCTTGAATAGGTTCGTACGGATCAACAAGCCGAGGAGGAAACGAGAGGCAAAAACGTTTGTAAAAATACTTACGATCGTTGTCAGCATCGAGATAATCGCAAAGCCCTGGATAGAGCTAGTCCCGAAGAAATACAATACCACAGCTGCGATCATAGCCGTAACCTGTGCATCCAAAATGGTGACCAAGGAACGTCGTTCACCTGCACGGAATGCAGATAGAATCGTCTTACCGGAACGAATCTCTTCCTGAATACGTTCGTAGGTAATAATATTCGCGTCCACGGCCATCCCGATTCCCAAAATGAAACCGGCAATCCCTGGCAGTGTAAGCGTCGCATCCATCCAATCAAGGAATAGCAAGGAGAGATAGATGAAAGCTACCAGTGTAATATTGGCGACCAGCCCTGGCAAACGATAAACCACCAACATGAATATAAGGATAAATGCTCCACCTATATATCCTGCATACAAGGTTTTCTCCAAGGACATCGCACCAAGTGTAGCGCCTACAGATGTTACCTGTTTCTCAATCAGTTTCGCCGGCATCGCACCGGAGTTAAGTAAGTCAGCCAATTCTTGAGCCGATTCTTGCGTATAGTCACCGGTAATTTGTGCACTACCACCGGAAATGACAGACTGAATCGTCGGACTGGTCTGCATGGTTTCATCTAGGAAGATTCCCATTGGCTTACCAAGATTTGCACGAGTCACGTCTTCTAGAAGTTTCGGTTCTTTAAATTTGACGGTAACCAACGGTCTTTTCAGTTCGTCGTAACCGACTGCTGCTCCACCCGGAGCCAAATCGCTACCTTTCATCATTACCTTGCCTTCTACGTCACGGAACGTAAGTACGGCTGGCTTGCCGATCAACTCGCGAAGCTTTTCCTGATCAGCATCATGGGAGGCAATCCTCACACGGATTCGGTCCGGCAGCTCGACGTTTACCTCTGGTTCAGTAACGCCACCGATATTCACCCGTTTTTCAACCATTTGCGCTGTTGCAGCCAATAATGTTGTATCGACCTTTTGTCCTTCATTCAAGGGCTCTACCTGGTACAAAATTTCAAAGCCGCCCTTCAAATCCAATCCTAGTGTGATATTGCTTGCTACTTGTCCAGTCGTGGTAAACAGACCGCCCAACAAGCCCACCACAACCAGGAACAATACAAGCCTGCTCCATTTAATCATGTAATACCCCTCTTTCCTAGCCGTGCCTCGTCGTCGACACGAAAACCAATATGCCCATTATAGCGAAGTAAGAAAAAACGTGTCAATTCATGCTGGAAAAGCGAACCATGGTAACCAACCCCTTATCTGCAATCCGCATTTTTACCTATACGATTTAGATAAGAAGAAGTTTCACTAAGAATTTTTGTACATTTGAATCATGAGGTAATTCATATACTTGTTTGGCTTCAATGACAAAATGTCGTTGACAAGCTGGTGTATCGGCGGCATTTCTTTGTAGCCGTTCGTGACACATTCCCAAACGTCCTCAGCTGCCACATTGTCGTACCCCAAAAGAGCAAATTCCTCTGCCTTGCTTACACAAAGACTTGCGACTTGCCCATACCATTCCTGTTTTTGCGCTTGGTCCATCCCAATTTCCCCCTCAAAGTAGTCATGCCGACAGCGGCACGTCCATATTCTTTACTGAGTGAATTTATCCTTGCAAAGGAGCCTTCCATGAAACAATCCTTCTTTTACGGAACGGTCATCCTCATTATTGCTGGTGGCATTACCAAAGTGTTTGGCTTTGCTCACAGGATCGTGTTGTCGCGCATTATCGGAGCGGAAGGAATGGGGCTTTATCAGATGGTTGTGCCCCTTTTATACTTTCTGATTACTGTGACGACATTCGGACTTCCGGTTGCCATTGCAAAGAAAGTGGCAGAGACGGAAGCGGCTAATAATCCGCGACTGACTCGCCGGTTTCTGTTAGTAGCCTTGTCGGTCACAGGCGGGATTAGCCTCGTCATCTGTGTCCTGCTCCTCTTGTTCTCCCAATGGATTGCAGGAATGCTATTCGCGGACCCTCGTGCACACATTGTACTGCTTGCGGCCATACCGGTCATCCCGATTTCCGGTATTTCTCTTGTCCTGCGAGGATACTTCCAAGGCAAGCAAAACATGATCCCTACTGCGGTCTCTCAGCTTGTGGAGCAAGTCGTCCGCATGGCACTGGTCGTTGTCATGACGATGTCATTTCTTTCGGCAGGCATTGAGTACGCCACAGCAGGTGCTGTCGCCAGCATTATTTTTGGAGAAGCCGCCGGACTCTTGTACATTCTCTGGCAGTATCGCAAAGGCAGCAAAAAAGCAGCAGCTCAGCTTCTGGATAAGCCCCTGCTCATGACGGTTTCAGCTAGCAAAAAGAGCTTGTCGCAACTCATCCACGTCGCACTCCCTGTAACGCTAAGTCGCATCATCGGCTCCATTGCTTACGTGCTAGAGCCTATGCTCGTACCGTACGCGCTCGTCATTGCTGGTTTTACCACCTCGACGGCTACTGGTTTGTACGGACAATTTGCCGGGATGGCCGTTCCTTTGTTGCTTTTTCCCACTTTTTTAACGTATTCCTTGTCCGTTTCCCTCGTTCCTGCCGTGGCGGAAGCGGCCTATCAAAAAAATGCTCCACTCGTGCATCGCCGCATTTATCAAGCCATGCGGATTACACTCGTCATCGGAGCACCTTGTACCGTCTTGCTCACCATTTTTGCAGAACCTTTATGTGTCCTGCTCTACGGCAATGAGTATCGGGAGGTTGGCGTGCTGCTAAAAGAGCTGGCACCGTTCTCCGTCTTCCTGTTTTTCCAAGCACCGCTTGCAGCCGCCTTGCAAGGCCTCGATTACGCCCAGGTCGTCTTTCGAAATACGTTGATCAGTGCCATCATCAAAACTGTCGCCATGTTTTTTTTCACGGCACATCCAGCATTCGGCATTCATGGCGCTGTCATTGCTCTTAATATCGGCATTACACTTGGAACATTATTGCATTTTGCTAGCCTGATCAAAAAAATTGGTTTTACGGTCGACCTTCGGGAATTCAGCAAAATCGCGATCGCCATGCTACTCATGGGTTATTCCGGTTCCTACATTGCCAAGCATTGGTTTATGGACGTATCGATTGGACAGCTATTGACTGCAAGCACCTTCATTAGCACCTTGCTGTACTTTGTCCTACTCGTCGCCATGCGCGTTTTGGGCAAGCAAGACGTGCGTCGCATTCCGTGGATTGGCGAACAACTCGCCGTGTTCTTCCCTCGCCGCTAGCGCTTATTGCAGCGGCTTGTCTTTTTTGTCCAAATACATGATGCCACGTTCGTCAATGCTGCAAAAAGAAACTTCTCGAATGTCTTTGATTCCGTATTTGCGGATTTCTCGTTTCAGCCAAAGCTGGTTTTGTCCGATCTTGTTCAGTGCCTCCGTTCTCACTTTGCCATCGAGAATCAGAGGGATGGGCAGACCTTTGTACGAGACAGGACCGACTTGTGGCTTCTTCATCAACGATAAATCTTCCCTCGTAACCTTTTCTTTTTGCTCCTTTAAAAACACACTCATCTGTCCGGTTGGCTCCAACAACGCAAATTCAACATCGGCAATGTTTTTTACGTCTTTTTGCCGTAGATGTACCATCAAATCATCCATGTTCAAGCGATTGCGACGCATCGCCTGCTCCCTGATTTGCCCATTTTCTATAATCAAATCGGCAGAGCCGTCCACTGTATCGCGGAATTTCTTGCTCTTTAATGACAGATAAGCGAAGGCGACTTCCAATAAGGCAATTAACAGCATCGGCAAATAAAATCGAAGAGCAGGCTTATCGACATCCTCAATCGCTAATGCAGCCATTTCTGCAAGCATGATCGAGATGACTACATCAAAAACGGACAGCTTTCCCAATTCCCGCTTTCCCATCAACCGTACTAAGATCAGGAGGAAAAAATACGAGAAAAGGGTGCGAAGTAACACCATTGTAAGATTATCCACTTACGCTGCCCCCCAAAGAACATTTGATACTAGTGTTCAACAGGGGGCAGGGAAAGTATTAGCACCAATTACAGCCACTTTCGCTTGCGGAAAATGTGAAGCATAGTAAACGTCATGGCTAGCATAATCACGAGTGCCACGATCAGCATATACGGTTCGGCTTCTTCACCCAGCCATGCAAAAGTATTCATCCCGAATAGTCCGGTGATAAATGTCAACGGAAGGATGATCGTAGAGATGATCGTAAGAACCCGCATCGTCTCCGTTGTTTTGGCGCTAATGATGGTGTAGTACGTATCCAACGCACCGTTAACCAGATCACGGAAGGTTTCCGTTGAATCCGAAATCCGCTCCAAGTGGTCTGTTAGGTCGGTGTAGAACGGAACGTTTTCCTCGGAAATATCGAAGGAGTAACGGCCGTTGACGTTCGCGAAAATTCTTTTTTGTGGCATGATCACACGCCTGATTAAAATAATCGTTCGCTTCAACGCCAGGAACTCTTCGGTAATTTCCTCCATCTGATGTTCATAAATCTCGTCCTCCAACTCGTCAATCCGCACACTAATCCGATCAATAATGGGAAAATATTCATCGGTAATCCCGTCTACAATGGCATACAGCAAATAGTCAGGACCTCTGTTCAAGTAAGAAATGTTGCGGTGACACATGGCAGCGATCCGACCGATGGTATTCATCGGAGACTTGTGGATCGTCACGATGTAGTTAGGACCGAGAAAAACGTTCAGTTCTACCGTTGTGATCTCGTCATCGCTTTCTTCATTGTAACGCAGGGCGTGAAAAACGAAGAAATAGTAGTCATCGTACTTGTCTACCTTGGCACGTGGACTGACGTGCAGGCAGTCCTCAATTGCCAGCGGGTGAAAGTCGAAAATCTTGGCAATATAGGGCAGTTCATTGTTTCCCACATCATACAGATCGATCCAGAGTAGATCCTCTGGTGATTTCAGCCATTGATCCTTCGTTGCCAGATCAACATCGTGAAACATCTTCTGTTCAGAGTGGTTATAAAAGTACGTTTTGATCAATCTTCCTCACCCCCGTCTCGTTCCCCATCCATCATACGAAAATTCCTATCAATGTTCAACGCGAAGATGAATACGTGAGCCAAGCCTCTCATATAGATGTACAAACACTTCCAATAAGGGGGTACATACCGTGCGAAGTGCATCTACCTCAGTACTGACAGGTCTATTGTATACGACATGTCTCGTTTTAATTGGAGCTTTGCTCGCGACCTTGCTCCTTAGCTTCACCTCGATACGGGAAGGCACACTGCCCTATTTTACGTACGTGATCAATGCCATCGCCCTCTTGATCGGGGGATTCGTTACTGGACGTCGGTGCGGCGGCAGGGGCTGGTACTACGGCGGACTTACCGGACTCACTTACTTCCTTTTCATCCTCTTAATCGGCTTCCTCGGCTTTAACGCCCCGATGCAATGGGGGGCCTTCCTGTTCTTGTTCGGCGCTTTTGGAGTGGCTGCCTTAGGTGGGATTCTCGGCGTGAATTCGGCCAATTCCAACAACAAGCATAAAGGCGGTAAACCTAAAGTTATCAAGCCTCGCCGCTAAAGCAAGACAGAAAAAAAGCAGGTGGATGACCCACCTGCTTTTCGCATGTATTATTTGGATTCTTCTTTTGTTTCTTCGCTCTTCGCTGGTTCACTCTTTGCTGGTTCGTTGCTGGAAGAAACCACGCTGTTGATCGCACCACGATCGAACGTAACGTTTACGTTGTGAGCAATACGCAAAGTGATAGTATCATCAGACAGGTCTTGGATCGTTCCATGCACTCCACCGATTGTTACGATCTTGTCGCCTTTTTTAATAGCTGCAAGCATAGCGTTGCGTTGTTTTGCCTTCTTTTGTTGCGGACGAATCAGCAAGAAGTAAAAAATCGCAAACATGATGATAATCGGTAAAAACTGAGTTAAGCCATCCATGAAAAAAATCCCCCTCGATTAAAAAGATCTATCTTCACCCAAACCATATTGAGCGAAAAACTGGTCGCGGAAATCTTGCAAGCGGTCTTCGGCAATCGCCTGACGCACCTGTTCCATTAACTTCACCAAGAAGTGCAGGTTATGGTAGGTAGTTAATCGGATACCAAAAGTTTCCTCCGACTTGACCAGATGTCGGATGTAAGCACGTGTGTAATTTTTGCAGGTGTAGCAATCGCAATTTGGATCAAGCGGGGTAAAGTCGCGCGCGTATTTTGCATTGCGGATGACCAGTCTTCCCTGGCTTGTCATGCATGTCCCATTGCGGGCAATTCTTGTCGGCAACACACAATCAAACATGTCGATGCCGCGGATCGCTCCCTCGATAAGAGCATCAGGTGAACCAACCCCCATCAAATAGCGGGCTTTGCTTGTCGGAAGCAATGGAACGGTATGCTCCAGCACTTCATACATCAAAGGAAACGGTTCTCCCACGCTCAAACCACCGATCGCGTATCCTGGGAAATCCATGGAAACGAGATCGCGTGCACTTTGTGCGCGCAAATCGTTGAACATGCCACCCTGAACGATTCCAAACAACGCTTGTTCGTTTGGACGAGTATGCGCCTTCAGGCAACGCTCTGCCCAGCGGGTTGTTCGCTCCATTGATTTTTTTACGTAATCGTACTCCGCAGGATAAGGAGCACATTCATCGAATGCCATGAAAATATCGGCACCCAACGCGTTTTGAATCTGTGTAGCCTCTTCAGGACCAATAAACAGCTTTTCGCCGTTTAGGTGGGAACGGAAGGATACTCCTTCCTCCGTGATCTTGCGGAGGTTACTAAGGCTAAATACTTGAAAACCGCCGGAATCAGTCAGAATCGCACGGTCCCAATTCATAAAGCCGTGCAGTCCACCTGCCTCACGAACAATTTCATGCCCTGGACGTAGAAACAAATGGTACGTATTACTGAGGATGATGCCCGCGCCTAACGCTTTTAACTCCTCCGGGCTCATCGTCTTTACTGTCGCTTGTGTACCGACAGGCATAAAGACAGGGGTGTCAATCGTCCCATGAGGGGTATGTAACTTACCGAGACGTGCACCAGTTTGTTTGCATGTTTTGATTAACTCGTAGCGTACAGCCAAATCTTTGCACTCCTCAAGCTATGTATGTAAGTCTTACCTATTATAGAAAAACTTCTGGATGAAGTAAACCCACCTGACTAATAAGTATACACTTATACAGGTGGGTTGTTCACATTTTTATAAAATGAACATCGCATCGCCAAAACTGAAGAAGCGATACTCCTCTTCCACAGCCGTTTTGTAGGCACGCATCACATTCTCTTTTCCAGCCAGAGCACTCACGAGCATGACGAGCGTAGACTTCGGCAAGTGGAAGTTTGTCAGGAGCCCGTCTAGGATAGAAAACGTGTAGCCCGGATAAATGAAAATATCCGTCCAACCAGAGGTTGCGACCAGCTTTCCTCCATTCGCGCGCCCTACTGTCTCCAATGTGCGGCATGATGTCGTCCCGACAGCGATTACTCTTCTACCTTCTGCTTTTGCCCGGTTCACCAGCTCTACTGTTTCCTCGGGAATCTCATAGTACTCCGCGTGCATGACATGCTCTTCCACGGAATCCGCTGAAACAGGGCGAAAAGTCCCCAGTCCCACATGCAGAGTTACGTAAGCCAGCTGTACACCTTTGGCAGCGATTTGCTCCAAGTACGGCTTCGTGAAATGGAGGCCGGCTGTCGGAGCTGCTGCTGAGCCGCGCTCCTTCGCATAGACTGTCTGGTAACGCTCACTGTCCTCCAGTTGTGCGTGAATATACGGGGGCAAAGGCATCGAGCCTAATTGGTCGAGAATCTCATAAAAAATTCCCTCGTACAAAAAGCGCACGATTCGTCCACCCATCTCTGTCACGTCTTCACAAACACAACGCAATAGACCGTTTCCAAAAACCACTTCTGTCCCCTGCTTCATCCGCTTCCCGGGCTTCACCAGCGTCTCCCAGCGATCGTCACCAAGTGACTTCAACAAAAGGATTTCTATTTTTGCACCAGTCTCAGCCTTTTCTCCAATCAATCTGGCAGGTAAAACGCGGCTGTCATTCATGACGAGTACATCCCCTGCTTTGAGGTGATCGATTAAATTGGTAAATTGCTGATGAACGATATTACCTGTTTGTTTCTCTAGCATGAGCAATCTCGATGATGTTCGGTCTTCTAGCGGGTGCTGGGCAATCAAATGCTCCGGCAAATCAAAATCAAATTGTTGCACGTCCACGAAATCGTTACTCCTTTTTGCGGTAGATCTTGTGGCAAACGACTTACTTTTCGATTGTCACATCCTGGTAGTAGTGTTGCAAGATATCTTTGTAGTCATACCCTTCCTCTGCCATCGCACGAGCTCCGTATTGGGAAACACCAAGTCCGTGCCCAAAGCCAGTACCTCGGAAGATGAATTGCGAGCCATTGACCATTTCTACTTCAAACTTCGTGCTGCGCAGAGGGGAGCCACCTTGTTGAAAAACAGAACGGAAAGCATCGGGTGAAGAAACGACGATCGGCGTGCCGTTTGCTTCCATCGCGATCACACGTCCAGATGGACCACGTTCTGTCACTTTCAGGCTCGTTACGTTTCCTGAAATGCGTGGAGCTTTGTTCTTGTCATGCGCGGCATTGATCATGGCTGCAACCTCTGTAGCGGTAAACGGACCACGCGTCCACGAATACGCATTTTCTTCTTTTACTTCTGAGAGGATCGTTACTTCTGCGCCAGTAGGGAGTACGGACAACACACGATGAGTCGTTGTACTTGGGCCTGAGCGCAAATTGGTATTCTCGGTCGAAATGACCGCCATTCTTTTTCCTTCTGAATTGCTCTGGCCTGTTTCCGTTACCAGATCATTTCTTACATAGCCGAGCGTTCCATCTGCTACAGCCACGCGGTACCATACGCTCGCATTGTCCATTGGATATGTGTCTTTACTCTCGACAGATCGCAAATAAGGAACCGGATTGCCCCATACTTCTGTGCCGTCCGCCGTCATACCGCCTGCATTGGAGTAAAAGAGTGACTCCGCTGGCTTGCCTTGGTAGTAAATGATATCACCTTCTGTATCGTCGACGGCCTCACGTACATCATCAGACTCTTTTGTATAGCCATAATACGCCTGTTCGAAAACCGTGTCGGATACATTGGCAACTCCATACTTATTACCTTGCCACACAGCACGAGTTCTCGACAGAACTGCTTGTGTTTTCAATGCTTCCATCGGCCAGCCTGGAGCCATTTCAGAGCCAACGACTCCATACAGATACTCTTCCATTGGCAGCTCATTTACTAGCGTCAAGTGACCATTGTATTCCGATAGCTCCATCTCACCGCGATATGTGCGCTGCTCTCGTTCCACAACGCCAATCACCGATTCATCGCCTGCTTTATTCGCTTCGACAGTCAGCTTTACTTGAGGGGAGAATACATACTTCCAAATCACTTCATCCGGTGATCCGTATACATCCTGCTTCAATATAACATAAGATTGGCTGTCTGACTCCTGATAGGAGAAAGAAGGAAATGCGGCGTTTGCTCTTCGTTTCAATTCTTTCACAGCATCAGGACTAACCTCGTCACCGATCCATACCGCATATTTGACTTTATCCCCATCTGATAGCATCACGGGATAAGCAGGAATGCCTGCTACTTCAAATGACGCTTGCCATTCTTGTGCTTCCTTTAAGCTTTTGAATTTACCCGCTTCAAGTCGATGTGGACCTTTTACCAGCGGATTCTGCCCGATTGCCTGGGCAACTGTTTTTGCCTGATTGGCAGCAGCCTGATACGTGTCATACGTTCCACTTACAACCTGATAGACGGTCTGACCGTTGCGCTTTGCCACCTGGATTGAGCCCTCGTATTTGCGTTGGCTCATTTGCTGTGCAATCTGCTGTGCACGATTCCAGTCACCCGTTTCGGCAACGATCAGATGATATTCATCAACTCGGTAACGAGCTGCATCTCCCTTTAATTCGGGTAAATCTGTCTTGCCTTCGGGTCCATTGAGTACGACTTCCATTCCATTTTCAGCAGTTAGCGTCACGGAAGGAACTACTCCCCGATAGCCTTGTCCCATATCCACAAATAGCGCAACTCTGATATTGTCGCCGGCTGCCTGCGCTGGTACTTGTCCTCCTACGAGAACTACTGTTAGCAGGCCCACCGAAAGGACTTTCCCCATCCATTTCTTTCTCATGTCGTCCATTGTCCTTTCTCCACCTGATTTTCAACAAAAATTGGCATGTCTTCCCATGTTTTTCGACAATCGCAGGCTGATCTCCTGCCTTTTTCGTAAAATGAGACCAAACGCCCGCACGCAAAAAAACCACCGGAACGATGAGCTCCGATGGCCTTCACACTTGCCTATTTAAACAGCCGGAATAAATACATGCCAAGAGACAAGACGATGCTAATCACAATACAAGTCACAATCGGAAAGTAGAACTTTACGTTTTCCTTTTCTACCACGATATCTCCCGGCAAACGCCCCAGCGGCAAAAATCTGCCTCCTACCTGCCACAAAAGACCGATTACGATTAAAGCAGCACCACCAATAATCAGTAGCTTGGCTACAGGATTCACGATTTCATCTCCCGCCCAAAGTGTTGGTACGCACTCGGGGTGAGAACACGCCCCCGCGGCGTCCGCTGCATGAAGCCAATCTGCATGAGGTATGGTTCGCAAACATCTTCCACCGTTTGCGACTCTTCTCCGATTGTTGCTGCGATCGTATCCAGTCCAACCGGTCCGCCGTCAAAGCGATCAATAATCGCTAGCAATAGTTTATGGTCGATATGATCCAGACCGCAAGCATCCACTTGCAATCTTTCCAGCGCTTCTTTGGCAATCTCTGTCGTAATGACGCCTTCGCCTTTTACTTGAGCAAAATCGCGAACCCGCTTCAGCAAACGGTTTGCCACCCGGGGGGTTCCCCGTGAACGTCTGGCAATCTCCTCTGCTCCGCCCTCTCGAATGACGACCTGCAGGATGTCGGCTGCACGCGAAACGATAAAGGTCAGTTCCGGGACTGTATAAAACTCCAGGCGATTTACAACCCCAAAGCGATCGCGAAGCGGCGCAGACAGCATTCCAGCTCGCGTCGTGGCCCCGACCAATGTAAACGGCGGCAAATCCAAACGGACACTGCGAGCACTTGGCCCTTTACCGATAATGATATCCAGCGCAAAATCCTCCATAGCCGGATATAATACTTCCTCGACGCTTCGGTTGAGCCTGTGTATCTCGTCAATAAACAGGACGTCGCCTTCTTGCAAATTCGTCAAAATCGCTGCCAAATCACCCGGACGCTCAATTGCCGGACCAGACGTCGTGCGGATATTCACACCCAGTTCATTTGCGATGATTTGCGACAGGGTTGTCTTCCCCAGACCAGGTGGACCGTACAGAAGCACGTGATCCAACGACTCTTTCCGCATTTTGGCTGCTTCAATAAAAATCTTCAGGTTTTCCTTCACGTGCTGTTGACCGATGTATTCGTTTAAATAGCGGGGACGGAGGCTCAGCTCCGCCGCCTCTTCTTCCCAATTCATATGCGTCGTGATGATCCGAGAATCCAAAATCCTACCCCCTCATGAGCAACGCAAGCCCTTGTTTGATGAGCTTTTCTACACCATCGCCCTCTTTTGATTTCTCAGACAGCTTGTTTCTGATTTTTTGCAGTTCACCATCAGAGTAACCCAGTGCAGTCAATGCATCGAGTGCTTCGTTCAGCGCAGACACAGCTTGCTCGCCTGCTGTCAAATCACCCGCTGCAATAGTCAAAATCGCAGATGGTGTGTATCCTACCAATTTATCCTTCAAATCGAGGATAATGCGCTGGGCAGTCTTTTTCCCAATCCCCGGAAATTTCGTCAAATAGGTAACATTCTCCTGTTGAACCGCCATCACCAGCTGCTCAGGCGTCGCCGCAGCCAGAATGGCCAATCCGCCCTTTGGACCGATTCCACTAACATCAAGCAGCTTGCGGAATAAATCGCGTTCGTCACGGGTAGCGAAACCGTACAACAGAATGGCATCCTCCCGCACATGGTGGTGGGTAAACAATTTGGTTTTGCTGCCTTCATACCGAACGAATTGGTACGGGTTTGGGCAAAACAGTCGATAACCAATTCCGCCCGTTTCGATAACTATGTATTCCGAATCGAGATAACTAAGTGTACCTTCTACAAAATCAATCATTTCTTGACCCCTTCCGAAATGGAAATGAACGCGCGAAACTGTGCGTGCGTAATAGCAATGCCCAATGCGTCCGCCACGTCGTCAGGCTTTGGTACTTCTTTTAACCGCAATAGGAGCTTCGTCATTTCCTGTATTTGCTTCTTCTCTGCTCCCCCGTATCCAGTCACGGCTTGCTTGACCTGCATTGGGGTATATTCATAGACCGGCACACCAGCCAGCTCTGCTGCAAGTATAATAACCCCTCGCGCTTGACCAACTGTAAAGGCCGTCGTCACGTTTTTATTAAAGAAAAGCTTTTCGACGGACATTTCATCGGGACGATATGTTTCCAGAAGGCTCTGCATTGCCTCAAAAATCTGTTTCAATCGAAGTGGCACTGGCAATCCTGCTTCTGTCTGAATGCTCCCATATTGGACGGGACGCAATTGGCTGCCCTCTTTATCCACAACCCCGAAGCCAACAATCGCAATGCCAGGGTCAATTCCTAAAATGCGCATAGTCCACTCTCCGTGAGCAAAGATTCTACTCTCTACTGTAACACAAAGCACCCAAAAAGCGAACGTGTATTTCCATATAAAAACCCGCTTCCTCGTAAAAGGAGCGGGTTATACGGTGTCTGTTAGTGTTTGTTCATTCCGATTGAATCTGACACATCATGCTGCATGTGGGCATAGTCGTCTACGCCACTCTGCATGTGCTCTTTGATCTTGTTGATCTGTTGGTAATTGAGCTTGTTGTGCCCCTGGTTCAACTGAACGTACAAACGCTGATGGAACTGGTCTTTGTAGCTACCTCTTGGCATGGTAGACATGGTCTAAAGACTCCTCCTTCGATCACCGTATGAAATCAGTATGGCGTAAGCGCAATGGTGTTATGATACCAAGATTTACGCCACATGAACCAGACATCTTATTGAAACGATAAGCAGTGGAGGTGTTGGTTGTTGCGAAGCAAAGTCCTTATTTTTTGTATATGCCTCTTCGTAATCGCACTGTCAATGCCGCACTCTGTGTTTGCCAAGGTCAAGAATGACATCACGGTCACCGTTTCGGTGTCCCCAGAGTCCTCCTTCCAAACGACTATGTCCTTCCGTGATCAAAAGCAATTTACGAAGCGGCTATTGGGCTCTACTACCGAAGTCGCCTCCTATAACCCGCACTGGGTACGTGCTACATTGACCGTAAAAAAACGAACGTATATATATGATCATGATGGCCAGCTTTATGAAACAGAAATGCCTCGTCGTTATGTATTGGCAAACGATGTTCGCCAAAGGATCGAAGAAATGGTCAAGTCCGTAGAGGCCGTCCATTTTGCGCAAGCCATTCCTTGGGAACAGGTGAAAAAAACGTTGAAACGGATGGAGTTCGGTACCGTGATTGATTTAGAGACAGGTCATCGTTTTGATGTCCAGCGCAGAGCAGGCAGTCGCCATGCCGATGTCCAACCGTTGACACGCAAGGATACACAGATCATGAAGAACATTTACCAGGGGAAATGGTCGTGGAAGCGCAGAGCCATTCTGGTAGAGGTAGACGGTACTTATTTTGCAGCATCCATGCACGGAATGCCACATGGCGCTGGTGCGATTAAAGGAAATGAATTCCCGGGGCATTTTTGCATCCACTTTTTCGGCAGTTCTACCCATCGACGCACAGAGCCCGATCCCAGTCACAGCATGATGATTCTCAAGGCCTCCGGAGCGCTTGCGACTACAATAAAAGGGGCGTCTCCTGAAGAGCTCGTCGGCTATTTCCTCACCGCTCTGCATGAGCACGACACCCATGCGATGCGAATGACAACGGACGGATTCTCACTTCCTGAAGGGCTGTCCGTGATCGAATCTGTGCGATCGTCAGAAATCGTCATCCCGTCAGACGAACGCGGTCCCCTCTTGATAGAGGTTCCTGTTCGGCTCACATACATCGCCCGGGAAGGCGGTAATTTTCGACGGACATGGAAATTTCTTTTGCGCCGCGAAGTACCGGGGGAACGTTGGCGAATCATTGCGGTTGAACTGAATCCATAGCAATGGAAACAAAAATCCCTTTCCAGTCCAATATGTGCTTGTTACACGAAAGGCTCGAAAGGGATTTCTTTTGGTCCAACCGTTTTCATCGGCCACTCCATTGGTATTCGCCATAGGTGGACAATACACTGTTATACTCAGCCAAATTACGAATGCGAATCCCCCGTTTCAGATTCTCCCATTCCTCTTTTGGCAGACTCGCTTCCATTTTCGCAGTATCGATTCGATAAAAGGTTTGCACGACATCTTGTTCAGCAGGCAGACCATGAAAGAGAGTAAGCATGCCGTCCGCAGCTATTCCGATATGTCCATTCTCCTTGCATGCTGGCGCTATATCCTGCTCGCGTTTCATTAAGATCATCTTGACAGGTTCTGCTTGTACAATTTCCCATCCATTATAGTTGCCCATGATGTCTGCCAGTTGATTGGTACGAACTGACACATGTTCTTCATCTCGCACCCCACACAAATAATGGCGAGCTAAAACCAGTTCATACGAATTACCTACGACTACATCCGCTTTGCCTGTATGGTTCAGTAAACGAGCCAGACCCGAATCGTTTCCGTCCTTTCCTACTAACAGGATGCCGACTACGACGCCCGTGGCTAATGCTGCACCCCACGTCGCGTAAACCATCCACTTTTTCTTCTCAGTCACATAGAACCCCTTCTTTATACAGGCTTTTCTTCCTATCATTACCACAAAGAAAGAGGGACATACGCGACCAATGGAGGATTGACGTTATATTTTTTTATTTTTGTCAATACAAAAAATTAATATACTATTTCATCTAGCTATCTTTCCAGCGTCTAAATCTAATGATAAACTATTTTTGCTTGGCATTATTGTAAACTTATGGAGGTCATTTCAAACATGAAAAAAACGAACAAAAAAATGCTGACTGCTTTCCTCCTCAGCACTTCTTTGGTTGTTGGCGCACTTTCATTTCCTCTTACTCCTGTAAGCGCGCAAACAGGTTCTGTCCTCAAGCTCCGCCTGTTGGAAACGACAGATATCCACACCAATATCGTTAACTATGACTACTATCAAGACAAAAACACAGATGAGTTTGGCCTCGCAAAAACAGCGACATTGGTCAAAAAAGCAAGAGAAGAAGCGAAAAACAGCATCCTGATCGACAATGGTGACTTGTTGCAAGGAAACCCATTGGGCGACTACGTGGCAAAAATCGACCCGTTGAAAGCTGGAGATACTCACCCTGCTTACAAAGCAATGAACCTGATGGACTATGATGTTGCTAACATCGGTAACCACGAGTTCAACTTTGGTTTGGAGTTCTTGGACACCAGCTTGAAGGGCGCGAAATTCCCTTACATAAATTCCAACGTCTATGTAGATGACAAGGACAAAAACCCGGACAATGACAAAAACATGTACACTCCTTACGAAATCCTGGAGCGTACTTTTAAAGATGAGAACGGCAAAGATGTAAAACTCAAAGTAGGCGTAATTGGTTTTGTTCCGCCACAAATTATGCAGTGGGACAAGGCTAACCTAGAAGGAAAAGTAATCGCGAAGGACATCGTGGAAACCGCCAACAAATTCGTACCTGAAATGAAGAAAAAAGGTGCGGACATCATCATCGCGGTTCCTCACTCCGGAATCGGCCCTATCGAGGGTGGTCCTCAATTGGAGAACGCTAGCTACCAGTTGAGCAAAGTAGATGGTATCGACGCGATCCTGTTCGGACACTCCCACTCCGTATTCCCTGGCCCTGGATTCGATAAAATTCCAGGCATTGATGCAGAAAAAGGAACGATCAACGGTAAACCAGCCGTTATGCCTGGCTTCTGGGGTAACCACCTCGGCGTGATCGACCTGACGCTGAAACAAGAAAAAGGCAAATGGAAAGTGGCTGAGTCCGCTACAAAAGTAGTTCCGATCTATGACAAAGCTAACAAAGCATCCTTGGCTGATGCAGACAAAGCTATCGTAGATGCAGTAAAAGAAGATCACGATAAAACAGTTGAATGGGTTCGTTCTGCTGTAGGGAAAACATCTTCCCCGATCTTCAGCTACTTTGCACTCGTACAAGATGACCCATCTATCCAAATCGTAACCAATGCACAAAAATGGTTCGTTGAGAAAAACGTGAAGGGTACAGAATACGAAGGCATTCCAGTTCTGTCTGCTGGTGCACCATTTAAAGCAGGCGGCCGCAACGGAGTAAGCTACTACTCCAATATCCCAGCTGGTACAATCGCCATCAAAAACGTATCTGACCTGTACATCTACCCGAACACATTGAAAGCGGTTCTGGTCGATGGAGCTACGGTGAAAGAATGGTTGGAGCGCTCCGCTGGACAGTTCAACCAAATCGATGCGAAGAAAACAGATGAGCAACCACTCATCAACGAGTCTTTCCCAACGTACAACTTTGATGTAATCGACGGTGTTACTTATCAAATCGATGTTACACAGCCATCCAAATACGCTGTAGATGGAAAAGTAGCAAGCAAAGATGCAAACCGCATCAAAAACCTGTCTTTTAACGGCAAACCAGTAAAACCTGAAGACAAATTCATCGTCGTAACCAACAACTACCGTGCAAGCGGCGGTGGTGCGTTCCCAGGTCTGGATGGCAAAAACATCGTAATCGATTCTCCAGATGAAAACCGTCAAATCGTAATCGACTACATCCTGAATCAAAAAAATATCGACCCAGCAGCAGACAACAACTGGTCTTTTGCTCCAGTAGATGCGAAGCTGAACGTTACGTTCACTTCTTCTCCTGACGCGAAACCATTCGCTGAAAAATTGTCCAATATCAAGTTCATCAACGTATTGGAATCTGGGTTTGCGAAATTCTCTATTGATCTGTCCAAGCCTGCTTCCAAGTAAGCTTGTCAACAACACAAACATCCCTCTTTCGAGAGGGATGTTTTGTTTTATCCGACTATCCGACAAAATGGTAATGACCCCATGGAGAGTGCTGGAAAATTCGTTCTCCATCGTTTAAAAAGCGTTGGCGATTCGCCATCACTTTGCCTTCCATTTGGATCAGCTGCATGACGCCCTTCATGTGGTAGCCTGGGCGCTGACTATACAAGCCCGTTACCTCCCGCAAGAAATTATCCGGATACCGAAGCAATTGATGAACAGCCCAAATCTGGGTATCAGATAAATAGTTGACGTTACTATAGGCTTCCATCGCTTCCACAAAGGAATCCATGCGGTACTCTTGCATCAATAGCATCCGCGACATCAATTGTACCAGGTCAACAAGCTGAAGATCATGACCTACTGTATCAAGGTCAATCAAATAGCAATTGCCTCGCTCCGTAAGCAAAAAGTTATGACTCGCCACGTCTCTGTGCGCGAGTGTCCCCTTCTCCATGGCTAAAAACATTTCTGGCGTCAAAGGCAACTTGTAGGCAGATTGCAGCAGCTCCTTGCCATCTTGAAGAACGTGATCTGCCTGATGCGAAATGAGTTGCTCCAGTTTTGTCTGGGGTCCTTTCTGTTCAATCGACCACATCAACCGCTCAAAGTATTCCAAGCGGCTCTCCCATTTATCTAAAAGAGCCGGTTTTCCTTCATACGCATACGTATGAGCAATAGGAAAACCCTGAGCTGCAACATGAAAACGGGCCAATGTTTCGGCTGTTTTTTTAACATCGAAAAGAGAAGCGTTATCTGCTTCATGCCCATCAATCATTTTCATGATGGTGTAATGACGGTCTTCATATGCAAAAATTTTGGACCCTTCCTGATTCGCCACATACTGCACGGTATGATAAAAGCCCTTCTCATGCAGTGCATCCGCTAACTCTGTCACCCACACAGCTTTTTCGACCTGCTTATATCCTTTGAGTATCCAGTGGCCCCGGTCTGTTTTTAACAGGTTGACGTTTCGCTTCGGCTTCACCCCGTAGATTTGACAGCGAAAAGCCTTTTCAATGGTGGATAAGATTCCTTTGTTCATCCCATACCCTCTCAGTAAGAAGAGGAATCTTCATGCCCATCTCCCCAGTTCGGCCAAACCCCTTGTTCAGGCATGGAAGCCATACACGGGGAAGGCGGGAACATCATGTTATTGTGAATCTCCTGTGGAGAACGATTGTACTTGCCTTTTCGGCCTCTGTACTCCGGGACTTCAGAAGAACACTCACATGATGATGACTCCACTGGTTCCGGGCACACAGGCTTCTTCGCTCGTGGCCGCTTTAATGGCATGGGTGGAAATGGTGGTGGGCATGGATAAGGAAACGGCATGGGTCTAATCGGTGGTGGGACGATTGGAAATGGATTGATTGGTCGAATTTGTTCTGGACTCACAATCGGTCGTCGATTTGGATAAAACGGCCCAATCCACGGATTCACGAACGGTGGGCAAGGCGGAAATGGCGGGAATGGTGTTGGGAATGGTGGCATGAACGGCGGTGAGAATGGCGGGAATGGACGTACCTGTGGCATTGGCCTGCGCTCTTGCTCTGGACTTACCCTCGTCGATGGCTTCAGCTTCTGTTGCGGGCTCACTTTTGAAGGTGGCTTGAGCTGCTGTTGTGGGCTCACCTTTGAAGGCGGCTTCTGCGGCCGCAACGGACTCACCCGTGGCGGTGGATAATTTGGCTGCATTGGTTGCAATGGACTTACTCGTGGTGGGTAGTTTGGCTGCATTGGTTGCAATGGACTTACCCGTGGTGGGTAGTTTGGTTGCATCGGTTGCAACGGACTTACCCGTGGCGGCGGATAGTTTGGTTGCATTGGTTGCAATGGACTTACCCGTGGCGGTGGATAATTCGGCTGTGGGCAAGGTGGGCATACATATGCTGGCGGTCGTGTAGGCTGTAATGGCAAGACCTGAGTCGGTGGTCTATATGGAATGTTGGGTACATTTTGATTCGGTGGAATCGCTGGTGGATAAATATACGGACTCACTCTCGTTGGAGGTGGAGTTGGTATGAGTGGACGTATAGGAACAGGTGGAACCGGAGGCAGGACATTTGGCTTCCCTGAAATGTTCGGTGGTTTATACGGTGTTGGCTTCTCGATTGGTTTTTCGATTGGTTTTTCGATTGGTTTTTCGATCGGCTCCGTTGGTTTTGGAATAGGCTGTGTTGGTGGTGGAGGTGGTAATGTTGGTGGGGCCGTTGGCCTGACTACCTCTGGTGAAACAGAAGGGACTGGTGGTCTTGGCATTTCTTTGGGAGGTCTAGGCATCTCCTTGAGTGGCCTCGTAGGAATGGGAGCCGGCGGTAGAGTAGGCCTGGTCTCCTCCCTAGATTCGATTTGTACCTCTCCTGATTCTTCCGGCTCAATGGGCCGCCTTTCGATTTGTTGCGGTACCTCCATCTCTTCCTCTTCCGTAATCGGTCTTTCTTTCACATAAGGGGCCGCCTCACTCATTGGATGGGGGGGCGTCGTTCTTTGCGATGGTCGGACAGGAACTTGTTTCGCCGGAATCTTGATTCTCGCTCCAGGATAAATTGTATCGGGAGTTTTTAATTGACTATTAAGGCGTAACAGTTCTTTGTAATCGACGCCATATCTTTTGGCGATCTTCCACATCGTATCGCCTTTTTGGACGATGTGTATTCTCAATGTTTTTCTCCTCCCTTGCACCAAGCTCCCTAACATCGTATGCAGTCATGGGCGTTTTGCTCCTTGACGCCACTCCTTTGTTGGGAGGGAGCAGAAAAAGAAAAAACCAATCCCTCTAGGAATTGGTCTGATGCATATAAAATGGATACGTCCCGAGCTGACGAACTTGACAACCAATGGCTTCAATCTCCGCAAACGCTCCTGGCAACAAAACGTCGTCCATTTTCTGCTCAATGTCGACGACAAAATAATAGCTTCCGAGTGCTTTCTTGGTCGGACGTGATTCGATGCGAGACAAGTTGACCTTTCTCCAAGCAAAAGCCGCCAGTACTTGATACAATGCTCCCGGGAAATCTTCCGGCAGCGTTACCAGTATCGTCGTCTTTTCCTTTCGGGAAACCGGTAGATCAAGACTTTCCTGACCGACGAGAACAAAGCGCGTGTAGTTATTCGAATAATCTTGAATTTGTTCACGCGCAAACTCCAACGGATAAATCTCTACATTCAATCGAGTACCAACAGCAGCCCACGGCTCTTCTGGATGCTCACTCACCATTTTTGCAGCCAATGCCGTACTGTTTACCGTTTCAATTGCTGCTTCTGGCACATTCTCACGCAAAAAGTTATGACTTTGTGCAATCGCTTGAGGATGTGACAGCACTCGCGTAATCGCGGACAAAGGCAAGGGGTGCTCTCTTTTTGCCACCAGCAAGTTTTGCGTAATGGGCAGTGCAAGCTCCGCTAAAATAGGCAGATCTACTTCGTGAATGAGCCAATCCAGTGTAGAATTGACTGTTCCTTCAATGGAGTTTTCCATCGGTACGACACCGTATGCCACTTCCTTTTTGGAAACAGCGTTTAGTACTTCAATAATACTTGGGTACGGAACGAAAGATAGCTTTTGTCCGAGCGACAATATCCGCGCTGCTTCTTCGGTAAACGTTCCACGCGGTCCTAGAAAAGCAAGTTTCTTCTCCATGGCTACTCCTATCCACTATGGTCTATCTCTGATGGAGTTCTACCTGTACGCCATTTTCGTCCGGTTGCAAGATCATCACGCGGTACGAGATGTCGTGCCCTTTCATCACTCTGTCCACAAATGCACGCAGCTTCTCTAATTCTTCATCCGAAGAGAAAAAGCAGAGGATCGTCGGTCCAGCGCCGCTTAAAGCAGCCCCCAGTGCCCCGTGTTCAGTTGCTTTGTCCAGGATTTCGTTCAAGCCAGGTACAAGCTTTGCTCGATACGGCTGATGCAACCGATCCGACATTGCCCGCCCCATCAGGTCGAGTCTGCCTTGTGCCAGTGCAGCAACTAGCAAACTACTATGACCCACATTATATACAACATCCTCTCTGCTGTACACCTGTGGCAAGACGTTCCGCGCTTTTTCTGTCGAGAGCATAAATTCTGGGATCACGACGAGAGTTTGCAATCCCGCAGGGGCAGAAAACCGCACATAAGGAATGGGATCTCCTGGTACTTCGGGCATCGTCGCAACAATGATACCGCCAAACATCGAAGCTCCCGCATTATCCGGATGCCCTTCCAGGCGTGTTGCCTTTTCAAACAATTGCTCACGAGTAAATGGTTCGCCAGCGAGATGGTTGGCCGCTACAAGTGCACCTACAATCGCAGCGGCACTGCTCCCCAAGCCCCTCGTCAGGGGAGCGTCACTAGAAGCACGGATCGCGAGCTCAGGCATGGCGAGACCTGCTTCTTGAAACAATCTCGCCGCAACCTTGTACAGAAGATTGTTTTTGTCCGTCGGTGTTCCTTGTAGCTCCTTGCCCATCATCTCTACTGTCGTATGATCACTAATTTCCATTTCTACGACAGAATACAACTGGAAAGCCATTCCCAGCGCATCGAATCCCGGTCCCATATTCGCTGTCGTTGCCGGTATGGTTACTTTTACACGTCGCCCGTTCATGATACAAATTCTCTCCCACTTTGACCAACCAGCTCCATCACAGCTTCATGTGTCGCTGGAACAGAGCGCGGCTCTTCACTTACCAGCTTCAAAGCGATATTTGGATCTTTTAGTCCGTTTCCAGTCAGCACGCACACGATCTGACTGCCGGGTTGAAGCCTTCCCGCCTCATGCAGCTTGATAATGCCAGCCAGCGATGCTGCCGAGGCAGGCTCACAAAACACACCTTCACTCTTCGCCAGCAAATGATACGCATGCAAAATTTCTTCGTCCGTTACACTATCGACGAGACCGCTTGATTTCGAAATGGCATTCAAAGCACCATCCTTGCTCGCCGGGTTTCCAATGCGAATAGCAGTCGCAATCGTTTCAGGGTTGGCTACTGGTTCGCCATGAACCAATGGAGCTGCTCCCGCTGCCTGGAATCCATACATCTTAGGTAAGCGACTCGATTTTTTGGCTGCGAAATATTCCTCGAAGCCCTTCCAATATGCTGTAATGTTACCTGCGTTGCCAACTGGAATGGCCAAAATGTCAGGGGCGTCTGTCAGCGCATCGCACACTTCAAATGCCGCAGTCTTTTGTCCTTCGATCCGGTAAGGGTTCACGGAATTCACCAGTGTAATCGGCTCTTTCGCGGTGATTTCACGAACGATATCCAACGCTTCATCAAAATTACCGTCAATCGCGATGACTTCTGCACCATAGGCGATAGCCTGTGCCAGCTTGCCCAACGCGATATTGCCGTTCGGGATCAGGACGATGCAACGCAATCCTGAGCGTGCTGCATACGCCGCAGCTGCTGCTGATGTATTCCCCGTCGAGGCGCACATGATTGTGTTGCTTCCCTCTTCTACCGCTTTGGCTACAGCCATGACCATCCCTCTATCTTTGAAAGAGCCGGTCGGATTGAGCCCCTCGTACTTGACATACAGCTCCACTCCCAATTGTTGGGAGAGGTTCGGGGCGTGGATCAGAGGAGTGTTTCCTTCATGCAAGCTGACCAGCGGAGTTTTTTCTGTGATCGGGAGAAATTCCCGGTAACGTGCCAGGATGCCAGACTGTCGATCAGAAGCCATTATTTGTCTCCCCCTTCTACACGGTAGCAGCTCTGCACAGTTGATACGATATCCATCTGCTCCATGTAAGCCAGTACCGCATCCATATCACTTTTTGAGGACAGGTGTGTAACCATGATAATCTCCGCTTCACATCCGTTGTTAAACGGTTGCTGGATGACCTGCTCAAGGGAAATATTTTTGTCTGCCAACATCTGCGTAATTTGAGCAAGTACACCGCGTTTATCGGCAACTATGATACGCAGGAAGTATTTCGAGAATTTTTCGCTGTCTTCTTTCAATACTTTTTCTTTGTATGGAGCAACCATTCCGCGTCCATTCACTCCTAGCTTTCTGTTTTTGACGACAGTGACCAGGTCAGACACAACGGCGGTCGCAGTCGGCAATTCACCTGCGCCCGGCCCGTAAAACATGGTCTCCCCTACTGCTTCCCCATGTACGTACACGGCATTAAAGACGCCATTTACGGAAGCGAGTGGATGGGATTTCGGAACCAGAGTTGGCTGCACACTTACCTCAATCGCCTCTTCGTCACGACGAGCAAGTCCGAGCAGCTTGATTTCATAGCCCAGTTGTTTGCCATAGGCGATATCTTCCTTGCTCACGGAACTGATCCCTTTTACGTCTACATCTTCTAGCTTCATCGGCACACGGAAGCCCAGCGTTGCCAGAATCGCCATTTTGCGGGCGGCATCAAAGCCCTCTACATCGGAGGTTGGGTCCTGCTCCGCATAGCCCAGTGCTTGCGCTTCTTTCAATACCTCGCTATATTCTGCGCCCTCTTGACTCATTTTGGTCATAATGTAATTGGTCGTCCCGTTGACAATCCCCATCATTTTCGCGATACGGTCTGAGGAGAACCCTTCTACTAATGCGCGCAAGATCGGTATTCCACCTGCCACGCTTGCCTCGTAAAAAACGTCACAGCCCTTTTCTTGCGCCTTCGCTAAAATTTCGGCCCCGTGCAACGCCATCAGATCTTTGTTGGCCGTTACTACGTGCTTGCCTCGTTCGAGGGCACCCAAAATGTATTCCTTTGCAGGGTGAATTCCACCAATTACTTCTACGATGACTTCAATTTCTGGATCATCCAAAAGACTAGCAGGGTCAGTGGTCAGCGCGCCCTCCATGGATATTATGTTGCGAGATTTTTCCGCATCCTTAACAAGAATACGGGAAATCTCAATACTGAGACCTGTTTGCTTTTGCAAATCCTCCTGATGCGCTTGAATAATGCGTACTACACCAGTCCCGACTGTACCAAAACCCATTAATCCCAATTTAATGTTCTTCTTCTCCATGTCTCTCTCCCCTGCCTTTTCTTTGATTGTTTTTTAGCTTAGCCTCTACCGACGATCATCGCTTTGCGAACGCCCGGAATCAGCTGCAAGCTATCCAAAAACTCCGTGCTAGATACGCGAAGATTAGCCATATCGACTGACATGGATATGGTAGCAATCCCTTGAAGTGGTATCGTCTGATTGATGGTCAATACGTTTCCACCTTGATCTGCTACATATGTGAGCACTTTGGACAAGTAACCTGACATGTGATCCAAAGAGAAAGTAAACGTCATGATTTTTTCGCTCATCATCGCATTGAACGGAAAAACGCCATCCTTGTACTTATAAAAAGCACTGCGGCTCAGTCCCACCCGTTCAACCGCTTCATTCACGGTATCCACTTCGCCGGATTCCAGCATCTTCTTGGCTTCAATCGTTTTGGCAATCGATTCTGGCAGGATGTCAGATCGAATCAAGTAGAATTTTTCTTCCTTTTTCATGCGTTGTGTCCTCCTGAGAAAAACAGTTGTTTCTTCATAGAGGACATTATAACGGAAAGCATGTAATGTGACAATCCTTATCCGTCACTTTTTTTCATCGGATCATATTTGGTTTACTTTGATTACATGAGGGGGAGCTTCTTCGCGCACAATAATGCGTATCGTATGGAGGAGGTGAAAGGCAAATGGCCGGACGTGGAAAATCAGATAAATCGGAGCGCCGTAACAATCACCCAGCGGGTAAGCCAAGCAGTCTCGAACAGTTTGGCAATGACATGCGGGGCAAAAAGATGGCTCAATCCCCAAACGTGATTGAAGATCCGAGCGGAAACGGATAAACAAGCACAAAAAACCCGGGACCTCTTGATCCCGGGTTTTCCTGATTCGATTAGTATGCCAAAGAGGACAGACCGTTAATATGAGTCAAGTAGCGAACGTTACTCGCCTCTTTCATCAAAGTTGCTGGCAAGCCTTTCAGCTTCAGCTGGCTCGCACCGATTGTTCCGATCGCGTCTTTACGGCCCAGGCTACCCAATGTACCGGAGAATACCGGTTTGAAGGTATCCATTTTGGTGCCGTTGAAGTGTGCGAAGAGATTGTGTCCCACTACTTCACCCATTTGCCATGCCAGTTGCGCAGTTGGAGGGAATGGACGACCTTCTGGCCCCATTACGACCGCACTGTCACCTGCGAGGAATACATCAGGGTGAGAAGTGGATTGCAGGAATTCTGTAACAGTTGCACGCCCGCGGTTTACTTCCACGCCGCACTCAGCTACTACGCGATTTCCTTGTACGCCACCTGTCCATACCATTGTTTTGGTTTCAATGGTAGCGCCATCTTTCAGGCAAACCGTGGTTTCTTTCATTTCCGTTACAGGTACGCCTGTCAGGAACTGAACGCCGCGTTTTTCCAAGCTCGTTTTCGCACGCTCAACCAGGTCAGGAGCAAAACCAGCCAAAATGGATGGACCTGCTTCTACGCAGTAGATGGATACGTCTGCAAAGTCTACGCCGTGTTTGTGGCACAGATTTGGCAACATATCAGCGAATTCCCCAACCAGCTCGATACCTGTCAGACCGCCACCACCTACAACGAAGGTAGCATCTGCTTTATTTTTGCTCGTCTTGTATTCAATCACACGCTCTTCGAGGTGTGCACGCAGACGGTTTGCTTCTTCTACAGACTTCAGTGTGAAGCTGTACTCTTGCAGACCTGGGATTCCAAAGAATGCGGTTTCACTACCCAGCGCAATTACCAAAGCATCGTATTTGATGGACTCGCCGCTCGCCAATGTTACGCGTTGGGAATCGAGACCAATATTTTCTACCGAGTCTACTACAAGGTTAATCTCTTTGCCACGCAGCAATCTTTCCAGAGGGAGCGCCACGTTTTGTTCAGACAGGTTTCCTACTGCCAAGCGGTGCAGTTCCGTAATAATTTGGTGAGTAGGAAAACGGTTTACCACCGTGATCGACGCTTCTTCAGCCGTCATGTATTTACGTGCAGTCAATGCGCTGAGCAAACCGCCATAACCGCCGCCTAGAATCAGAATATGCTTCGCCATGCCCAATCCTCCGTCCATGTCTTACAATCAATAATAAAAAATACTAGCGTTTTTGTTGTTGACGTTCTGCTGATACTTCCAGGAATGCTTGTGCGAAACGCAATGTTTTTTGTACTTGCGGATCCTTGAGCATTTTGAGAATACCGAACAATCCGATAGTAGACTCTTCTACATGAACACGGTCATTGGCTTCAATGGCTGCTTGCGCAATACCTTTCGCTTTGTCAGAGATCGGTTTTACGAACTCTTCCATTCCGCCTTTGATGTCGTCGATCAACACATGATCATTTGCTACTGTTTGTACCAAATCATAGGTTTTGGTCAAAAGAGTTGTCAGTTCTGCCAATTTAGGCAGGTTCGCCACCAATACGTTCAGTGACTCTTGAATTTCTGGTTTCATCAACTGATCGAGTACATCTTGTTGCTGCGCTGGTGCCAGAGTTGCAGTGCTTGCTACTTCAGCAGCAGCTTGAGCTTGTTGCGTAGTTGTTTGAGACATAAAAAAAACGTCCTCCTTTGCTTTGGAATAGAGGCCTTTCATTCTCGATGCCTGTTCATACGAGTAACGGCCGCTATTCTCCCTGAAAATCCGGTAAAAAATCGTTTGTAACATTTTTCACAAAATAAAGCAGACAACGGATTCGAATAATCAAAAGTGAATGATTTCACATGTATTTATTCAGGAAAGCGTACACAACAAATCATGAAGTGAACAGGCTCGATTTAGAACTCTATGTACCCTACTATATACCTTCTTCACAGGAACATCAAAGGAAAAAAACCGCTTCCTTAGGAAGAAGCGGTAGTTGAGAGCTTTTTATAGTAATCTTTGATGAGTTCATGGTGCTTTTCATTGATATCCGTAAAGATTAATTCAATGATCGATTGCTTGTCTTGGAACGTTTTTTCCACGATTTTCGCCATCATGACGATCTCCTGCGCTTGCTTGGGTATCTTGAAAGACAAGTGGAGAAAATCGCCCTTCGACACATAACCGTCTGTACCCAATACAAGACGGGTAGGAGAGAATTTCAGCAACACTGCCTCGCCTTTTTCTTCGATCGGTCTAGCTCCCATCACCTTGTAAGGGACAGAAATACCGAGATCTGGAGAGATGGGATCCTGCTTGCGCTTTTGTGTAATTTCTACCCCTACACTAATCGGAATCATCCCTAAAAGCTTGATCGGCCAAACCGTTTGCTCCGAAACTACTTCCAAATCAATGGTATTCACTGCCGCATCCGTCTCCCAACGAATGCGTACAGTTGATCCGAGAAGCTCTGCTTTCGTTTCAGGCTTCACCTCATAGGAAACTACGAGATAATTGCCCTTTGCATGTTCAACCAAAACTTGGACAGGTGTCTTCACCTGCTTGGAGATGATTAGCGGCAGCGTCGCACCGCGTTGGAGTCGTTTATCCCCCATAAATGGGTTCAGTGATGGGATATCAATCATGGTTTTTGTCACTCCACAAAGTCAAACTCTAATTTGCCGATCCGAACGGTATCCCCGTCTTTTGCTCCTTGCTTACGCAGGGCCTCATCTACACCCATGCTGCGCATTTGTCTTGCAAAACGTTGGGCTGCATCATAGCTGGTGAGGTTGGTCATGCGTACGAGCTTCTCGATTTTTTCGCCGCTAACAACAAATACATCGTTATCACGCGTAATCTCGAATTCGTCTGGTTCTTTTTCTGCACGGAAGACGACACGCTCTTCCACTTCCACAACTTCTTCAACAGTAGGCTTGTCCGGAATGGTCGCCAACATATCCCCGATTGCATACATCAATTCCTGTACGCCTTTGCGGGTTGCAGCAGAGATCTCATACACCTTTACATCTGGAGCCTTTTCCTTGAAAATACGCAGGTTTTCCGCTGCTTCTGGCAGTTCCATTTTGTTCGCGACTACAATTTGCGGACGATCTTCGAGCTTCAGGTTATACATAGTCAGCTCGCGGTTGATCTGCAAATAATCCTCGTATGGATCGCGTCCATCTACCGCTGCCATGTCAATCACATGGACGATCAAGCGCGTACGCTCTACGTGACGCAGGAATTGGTGACCAAGACCCACACCTTCATGTGCGCCTTCAATCAATCCTGGCAAGTCAGCCATTACGAAGCTCTGCTCGCCCAAGTCTACAACACCCAGATTCGGTGTCAGCGTCGTAAAGTGGTACGCCGCAATTTTTGGCTTCGCCGCTGTTACACTGGACAGCAACGTGGATTTTCCAACACTCGGATAACCAACCAAGCCCACATCTGCAATCAGCTTGAGCTCCATGACAATGTAACGCTCTTGACCTGGCTCTCCGTTCTCCGAGATGTGTGGGGCTGGATTCGAAGAGTTGGCAAAACGAATATTGCCTCGTCCACCACGTCCACCTTTTGCGATCACAGCACGTTGGCCCTGCTCTACGAGATCGACAATCACTTCTTTGGTATCATCATCAATGACAGTTGTTCCCGGTGGCACGCGCACGACCATATCTTCCGCGCCTGCTCCGTGCTGAGATTTGTTGCGGCCATGCTCTCCGCGAGGTGCTTTGAAATGTCGTTGATAGCGGAAATCTACCAGTGTACGCAGACCTTCATCCACGACAAACACGACATCTCCACCTAGACCGCCATCTCCACCTGCTGGACCACCCAGCGGTACGTACTTCTCCCGGCGAAAGGAGACAGCTCCGTTACCACCGTCCCCGCCTTTTACATATACTTTTACCTGATCGACAAACATGGTGTCACCTCTTTCATTCCGCGAATGGGACCACCAATTTCAGGACCCATTCTTCTTCCGTATGTATCCACTCGGTGACCTCCACCGTACTCTGTTCGCTTTTACGTATCAGCTTTTCCAATTCTTCCATTCCGGATGCACGAAGTACACCGGCCAGGTCAAAACGAAAATGAACGCCACGCTCATCCATCTGCAAGCTTACCTGCATGCTGGCTGGTTCGTACCCGCTTTGGTCTACTTGATCGTTCACTGTGCATAATATCTCTGACACCAACTGAAACAAGTCTTGCTCGTCCAAAACTATTCGCGTGAGATCCACATGATTGCACACGTCTACTTCTAAAAGCAAATCCTTGTTCAGTGCGTTAAATGTCAAGAAGAAGACGGACAACAAGGAGCTATTCAAACGGGCAACCATCGATTCCTGCATCGCCATCTGAGCGATGCGCTTCAAGTGTGCCTCTCCTTGTTCAGTACGGTTCAAATGCAAATAGCCGAGCAGAACCTGAACGTGGTTCAACCAGTCATGCCGCTGCCTGTTCAGAACGGTCAGCAACTGGTCTGTCTGATGCGTAAACAGCCTCCGCTCGTCCCCCATCACATTCACCCAAGTCGATAAGAATATCTTTCCCCTCTATTGTACCATAAAAAAGAGCCAGACAAAAAGAAAACCCAGCTATATCGCTGGGTTTTTCTTAACAAATATTTACGCTTCGGAAGCTACTGGCTCGATCACAACTTGTTTGCGATCACGGCCCAGACGCTTGAAACGAACAACACCATCTGCAGTTGCAAACAGAGTGTCGTCTCCGCCTTTCATTACGTTCGCACCTGGGTAAATCTTTGTTCCGCGTTGACGAACGAGAATGTTACCAGCAGTAACGAATTGCCCGTCGCCACGTTTCACGCCCAGACGTTTGGAAATGGAATCGCGACCGTTCTTTGTGGAACCTACCCCTTTTTTCGATGCGAAAAACTGAAGGTCCAAGTTAAACAGCATGTTCATATCAGACACCTCCCTGCCATTTACGATCATTTACTTTTACGTATTTACCGTAATTCGCCTCAACTGACAAAAGAGCAATTACCATGCTCTCTGCCAAAAGCTGTTGTTTCTCGCGTGTAGCCTCATCATCCGAAGAAGAAAGACTCCACTTCAAGAACCCACCGCCTTCTTGTGCGACAGCGACATCAGGAGTGATGCCGGTCAAAGGTTGAATGGCGTTTAATATACCAAAGCTGATGCCTGATACAGCAGAACAAACGATGTCTGCCCCATAGGCACCCGCATTGGCATGTCCGGAAATACTAATTTCATGGATACCGTGCTGCGCACGGCTCACGATCACTTCAATCATAACAAGTCACCAATTAAGCGTTGATCTTTTCGATCACAACTTTAGTGAATGGTTGACGGTGACCTTGTTTGCGACGGTAGTTTTTCTTGGCTTTGTATTTGTACACGATAATTTTTTTCGCTTTACCGTGTTTTTCTACTTTACCAGTTACCGTAACACCAGCTACTGTAGGAGCTCCTGCAGTAACTTTGCCGTCTTTGCTTACGAGAAGAACCTTGTCAAAAGTAACTACTTCACCTTCAACGTCAGCCAATTTCTCGATGAAGAGAACTGCTCCCTCTTCAACCTTGTATTGCTTTCCACCGGTTTCAATAATTGCGTACACTGTGTGCACCTCCTATACTCAGACTCGCCTTTACAGGTGCGTCGACGAGCGACGGCTTATGTACCTGATTCGTGCGGTTACAGTATGCACGAGGCATATCTGTATGACAACCATTAGGTTATCATAGCTACAATAGCCCAGTCAAGTTATTTCGATCGTAGACGCTCCGCCTCTGCCCGATTTCCGACGTATCCAATTCGAAACTCTTCCGGGTTCAAAGAAGGGACAAGCCGCTTATAGACATGGACAGGCCATGTAATTGCTTCTGCTTTTTCCCACTCCTCTATCATGTCCAACAATCTTGGCGGCATGTCCACGAGAACAGCCTCCGCATCTTGGCTCTTTGCCAATGCGGTGACTTCGGCGTACAAGCGCCGGAACAGCTCGTCTACTCGCCAAACTCTCCCTCGGCCCTTGCATGCCTCACACGGCTCCGTCAGCCGCTCCGACAGGCTCACACGCACTCTTTTTCGCGTCATCTCGACTAATCCAAGCGACGTCATCCCGAGAACAGTCGAAGGCACAGGGTCCTTCGCCAGCTCTTGTTTCAATCGTGAGATCACTCGCTCCTTATTGGTCTGCTCTTTCATGTCAATGAAATCAATGATCACGATGCCACCGATGTCTCGCAACCGCAGCTGCCAGGCAATTTCAGTTACCGCCTCCAGATTGGTCGCCGTCACTGCCTGCTCCCGCTGTTGCCCTCCCCCACCTGTAAATGAACCGGTATTTACATCGATGACTGTCATCGCTTCTGTCCTGTCGATGACCAAGGACCCTCCACTCTTAAGCGGCACTTGTCGTTCACGAGCACGAATCAGCTCCGCCTCGACACCCAAGAAGTCAAAGAGCGGCTGTTTGCCCTGATACCAGCGAAGCTTCTCTTGTACTTCCGGAGCAAAAGCTGCCAACGCCGCTTTTACCTGCTGATGGGTCGCTGCACCTTCTACCAACAGCTCATCCATGCCGTTTGCCAAGCCATCTCGAAGCGCCATCTCAATCAACTCTGCATCCTGAAAAATCCGCCCGGTCGAGCGTAGTCCCTCCGCTGTTCGCAGCATGTCCTGCCAGCGATTGCGCAAATAGACCAGTTCGCTAATGAGTGTCTGCTCTTCTGCTTCCGCCGCTTCCGTGCGTAGAATACAGCCTTCTCCTTGCGTTACTGTCGAATAGATCACCTGTTGCAGTCGTTTTCGTTTGGTATCATCGGTTATTTTACGCGAAAGCGATATGCTTTCTTCAGTCGGAAGGTACACCAAGTAACGCCCCTGCAAGCTGATCCGCATCGTGATTTTTGGCGCCTTCATTTCCATCGCCTCTTTACTCACTTGAACCAATACCTTTTGCCCTACGTGAACACGTTCCGCAATACTTGGTTTCGCTGCTCCACCCGGCTCCACACCGACCGTGTCATCTACATACAAATAAGCATTTTGGCCTGTACCAATATCAACAAAGGCGGATTGGATACCAGGCTTCACATCCGCGATCCGTCCTTGATAAATGTCACCAACGCTTGCGTGTGCTCCCACATCCTGTGTACGCCATTCCTGCAATTTCCCGTTTTCCATGAATGCGATGCGGATGCTTCCACCTTGTGCACTGATCGCTACTTGTTTCACTGCCTTCACTCCTTATTCCCCGTGCAAACATTGCCCAAAAGAAGGATAACTGGGCTCATAGGAAGTAATCTAACATAGCTGCCAAGCTAAGGTAAAGGAGAGAATCCATGATTCATGCTGGTGATTTAAAAATAAGAGCCTTATCCCCCAATGATGCCACTCACTTAGTCAAATGGCTTTCTGACGAGCGCGTTTTGGCCTATTATGAAGGTCGCGATCGGCCACATGACGAGAAGCTCGTACAGCAAAGCTTTTTTCCGGAAGACGACGACGGTGAAACTCGCTGCCTGATCTTGTACGCGGACGAACCGATTGGCTATGCGCAATTTTATCCACTCGATGCCCCGGAAAAACAATTGTACGGGTATGCAAAAGACGACGTTGTCTACGGCATGGACCAGTTCATTGGAGAGCCTGTTTACTGGAATCGCGGTATTGGCACTCAGCTCGTTACAGCCATCCTCCATTATCTCCACACGGAAAAACGAGTACAAAAAGTAGCGATTGACCCACAAGCCTGGAATGAACGAGCCCTGTGTTGCTACGAAAAATGTGGCTTTCGAAAAGTAAAAGAGCTTCCTCTGCACGAATGGCACGAAGGAAGCATGCGGGATTGCTGGTTGATGGAATGGATCGCTCCTGCAGATTAAGGGCTAATGACTAAAGGAGCTTGCCCACTGCGGCGTTGTGCTTTTGCTCGAACAGAAGGGCATACAATAGCTGTTCCTCTGCCAAGAGACCCGCGCCTTGCACGTAGAAAAGATGGGAGCATCCCCGCCGCAGCTTGTGTGAGACAGCCAGTACTGTTTCCTCAGGATGCACCCGTATCGCTTGAACGGCAGCCTCTTCTTGCTGCCGCTCGTATTTCTCCACAAGAAAGCGAAAAAATTGATAAGGAAACCGCAAAAATGCCTGAATGTTCAACGTCAATAAATAAATCCCGATCACTGCTAAGTTGTACTTCAACTCCAAGCTGGACATCCCCACCATGATCCCCGCAAACAGCGTACTCCCCGTCATCGAAATCATCGTCGCCTGCCTATACGACATAAACCAGCATAGAACAGCCAACAAGATTCTCCCGCCATCCAACGGCCAGATTGGCAACAAGTTGAAAAGCGCAATCGTCAAATTACTTACCAAGAAAAAGCGGGCCCACTCTTCCGTCCATATCCCCATAAACCAAAACAAGTACGAAGCAGCCATCATCACCATATTTAAGAAGGGCCCAGCGAGTGCCACGACAATCTCATCCATTGGGTCCGTGGCGTATGAGTCTTCCATCGTCGCTACTCCACCAAAAGGCAGAAGCTGCACTTCTTTTACGGTCCATCCGAGCTCACGCGCCATCGCTACATGCCCCAATTCATGGATCAGCACAATGACAAACAGGGTAATGACCTCCAAAAAATGGCCTGTCACCACGGACAAGCCGATCACTGCCCAAAATAGCAGGTGAATACGAAACCGAATGTCGAGCCAGCCTCCCCTATTCAAACGGTATCACTTCCAAGGGATTAACAAATTGCTCATTCACTTTCGCCCCTACATACAAATGACGTGATGTCTGGTCCATTACCCGTGCGGTTCCAATGACTTGACCAGGTGTCAAGACCTCATCCTTCGTCACCCCTATACTATCGAGATTGCCCAACCATATCTCCCGCCCTTTGGTTAGACGAACAATCACTGTGGTCCCAAAATCAGGCTTTTCACCGACAAACGCGACCCAGCCAGCTTCTCCGATCGTAATTTGATCGTTCATTCCCGTATTCAGGATCACATTTGCACTCTCTTGATCATAGGATTTTACGACTTTCCAGCTACTCGGGAGCTTCCACACAGCACCTGCGTTCTTTGTTGTGCTCGTTGCTGGCACGGCAGGGGGATTAGTAGGTATCGAGGGAAGCATTGTCGGAATCGGACCAAATCTTGCTTCATACCAGTCCGCTACCCCTGAAAAATTAAAGTCCCGTGTCATGACTTCCCTCGCGGAGCTTTTCCAAGAGGCTGGGATCAGCGTAGTTTGAAACAAAACATAAGCAGCACCAATCAATAAGACAGATGCTAAAATTTGCACGCCCCACTTTTCATGGGACGGTGGCTGGTCCATCACATCATTCTCGCGCGGCGAGTAACTGAATGGGTTCGGAGTTTCTTCGATGGGATCTTTCCAATCATCGACGTAGGGAGTATAGCTGTCTCGTGATTGTGTTCGGATTCGTTCCAAACGCTCCCTCCGTCTTTCTTTTACACGATCTACTCTTTCAAACATGTCCATCCCTCCGCAGGCCAAGCCTTTAGTATCATCCTATGACTTGTCTACCTGCTTTATGACGACCGCTGTCCCTCTCCAACTACCCAGCTTATCGGTTGGAAACACGCAAAAAAGACAGTCTCCCCATTGAGAGACTGCCTTTGAATCTGTCAATTTTACAGTTTAGATACGCTAGCAGCTTGTGGTCCACGGCTACCTTGAACGATTTCGAACTCAACCTTTTGACCTTCGTCAAGAGATTTGAAACCTTCTGACTGGATTGCGCTGTAGTGTACGAATACGTCGTCGCCACCCTCAACTTGGATGAAGCCGTATCCTTTTTCTGCGTTAAACCATTTTACGATACCTTGTTGCATGAAACAAAACCTCCCTGAACATTACGCCCCACGAGGCGAAAGAGTGTAGCGTTAACCTCTTTTTTACAGATAAGCCTTTTGCGTCAAGGAAAAAAAGTCATAAGAATTGCGATTGACAATTGGTGACGTCACTCACAATACGTACGACTCCATACCAATCAATCAAACACTATAACTTGTAAAAATGGTTAACTTAGGATGATTTTAGCATAAGTATTTGCATTTGTCACGCATTTCGTAAATGTTAAAAAAGTCTTCTATTCATCACCGAGACAGCGGCGAGAACCAGAAGACTTTTTGAAAAACCTCATTTAGTCAAAACGCAACTTGTCCTTACGCATCCCAATATTGAGCACCACACCAACGATCAGAAAGTTGGTTAGGAGCGAACTCCCTCCGTAGCTAATGAACGGAAGTGGAATACCCGTAATCGGCATCAACTGAATCGTCATCCCAATGTTCTCGAAGATCTGGAAGGTAAGCATCCCTACGACACCCGCGACAACATAGGAGCCGAACGGATCTTTAGCCTCCATCGCAATGCGGATCATTCGGTAAATCAAGACGAAAAACAGAATCATCAGCAAGCCCGCTCCGACAAAGCCCAGCTTCTCAGCAATGACGGTAAAGATAAAATCACTTTCTCCTACCGGTACCCATCCAAAGCTCGCTTGCGTCGGCGTATCAATCCCTTTTCCAAACAATTGCCCTGAGCCGATGGCAATCAATGCTTGCTTGAGTTGGAACCCTCGTCCCATCGGTTCAAGATCTGGGTCCATCCAAAAGAGGATTCGATCCCACTGATACGGCTTGATAATCTTGAAAAAGATATCCTGCTTGTATTCATGCAGCAGCGTCATGGCGGCAAAGAAGCTGCCGACCAATCCTCCCATGTACAACACATGCTTCATCCGTATGCCACCCACGATTAGCATTGTGGCAAGCATCCCCGTAAAAACCATGGCCGTACCCAAATCGGGCTGAATCAAAATCAAAAGCAATGGTACACCAACCAAGGCCATGACGGGAATCAGCTTATAAAAATAGTAAAACCGATCCGCATCGCTTGCCCTCTTGGACAAGAAGCGGGCCACCGTTATGATCGTGAACAGCTTCATCGGTTCAGAAGGCTGAACCAAGACAGGACCAAGGTCATACCAGCTCGTCGTATTGTTAATCGGCTTCGTTTGAAATACCCCGATCAAAAGAATCAGACCGAGTGCATATAAGACATAGGCCATGTTGTGGAATAGGCGATAGTCAAATAACAATGTCACACCTAGCACAATAAAGCCGATGACATACCAAAGGACCTGCTGATGCGCCTTATCTACACCTGCCGCAGAGCCGGAAATCCCGAGATAGCTAAAGATACCCAGCCCTGCCAAAATCAAAATGATGGTCCAGTCAATTGTTTTTAAATGACGTTTTTCCAGGTCCATCCGTTTCCTCCTAGAAAACGTGACTCCCCTCTATAGAAAGAAGGGAGCCAAGTATTACCTATTTTAATCCAAAGAATTTACGCATTTTATGGAGCACGCCCGCTTTTTCTTCCAATGGTTGTAATGGAACAGCTTCACCCAAAAGGCGACGAGCCACGTTCCGATACGCGATGGAAGCACGCGATTCGTGATTCATCACAGCCGGCTCACCTTGGTTCGCGGATTTAATGATATGATCATCATCCGGTACTACACCAATTAAGTCAATGGCTAACAAATCCAAAATGTCTTCTACATCCAGCATGTCGCCATTTTTCACCATATGGGAGCGAACGCGATTGATGACCAGCTTAGGCATTCCGATTTTTTCTCGCTCTAATAAGCCAATAATCCTATCAGCATCACGCACAGCAGCCTTTTCAGGTGTAGTCACGACGATTGCTTGATCAGCCCCTGCCACTGCATTGCGGAAGCCTTGCTCAATACCCGCAGGGCAATCGATGATGACATAATCATATTCCCGCTTCAGTTGCGTAATGATTTCCTCCATCTGCTCAGGAGTTACTGCTGATTTGTCCTTGGTCTGAGCAGCCGGGAGCAATGCCAGATTGTCAAACCGCTTGTCTTTGATCAGAGCTTGCGGCAGTCGGCATGCGCCTTCTGCAACGTCTACCAGATCATAAATAATTCGGTTCTCAAGTCCCATGACTACATCCAGATTGCGCAAGCCAATATCGGTATCTACCATGACCACTTTTTGTCCCAACAATGCGAGCGCCGTTCCCAAATTGGCGGAAGTGGTCGTCTTACCCACGCCGCCTTTACCGGAAGTTACGACAATTCCAATCCCCACGTCCGTTCCTCCTCTTTCCCTCAACCCTCACGCTTTTTCTCACCCAAATCAGGGCGGATTCGCGACAAGTAGTTCATTTTCGCTACCAGCATGATCTCATTTTCCAGATAGGCAAATTCTGTGCCTCCGGAATTATTCGTCCATTCCTCACCCGGCTTGCTGATCACATCTGCAATCCGCAACTGGGTTGGACTCATGACTGCAGCCGCAATAATTACCTGTGAGTCACCGGAAATACCTGCGTGCGCGTACCCTCTGAGATGACCTAGCACGTAGATGCTTCCTGTACTGCGAACCGTCCCCCCGGGATTGACATCTCCCAATAAGAGCAAATCACCGTCAAACTCCAGTACTTGCCCAGAGCGTACCGTATTTACCTGTATGGAAAAATGGGTTTTCAGGCGTTCAGCCATAGCTTCTTCCCGCGTGATCAAATCAGATTCGATTGTATGGATCACCAGGTTGCCCTTAGTTCGAATAATTTGAGTCAACTGCTCTTGTTGCTCGGGTGAGCAGTATCGTTTTCCCAATTTTATAGATACCCGAATGAGTGGCCCCGACAAAATCTGTTGGTGGCTATGCTCTATTTTTTCACGCATATCGGCCAGCAGTTCGTCGAAGGAACAAGTATCATCCATAAAGAAGACGAGACCCTCTTTAGTCCCTTTGATCGTGACCTTGCTTTTCACAGTCGTCACCGGTTTCACCTCGACCGATACCATTCGCCATACAGAAAGATTTTTCCTGCTCTGCGTGAAAAAATTGCCGAATTGGGTCAGATTGTGGCATTACAAGAGCTTGACTCCATTATTCTCTTGGGCTTGATTGCCCTGGACAACCATTGCGGTTACTTCGCGGACGGTGGATTTGGCTTCGGAACCCCACCAGTAAGGACACCTGGATTCAGTTCATTGTAAGCTTCGAGCAATCGACGCGAGATCGGACCAGTCGCATCAGAACTGGACGTACCGTCTCTCAAACTGTTCGGCGCAATGACGACGAAAACCAGTTGAGGATTTTCATAAGGCGCAAAGCCGACAACCAGTGCATTTTCCGCTGGCTGCGACGTTTGTGCCGTACCAGACTTGGCTGCAACAGTGAAAGGCAACCCATTGAATCGTTGAACGGTACCACCTGGCTGAGTAACCAACCGCATCCCTTCTCTTACCACCTGTATATGCTTCGGATCGATATCAACCCGGTTTAGCACTTGTGGTTCAATAACCGAGAGCGTTTGTCCTGGTTTCTTCGGATCGGTTGTTCCTTTACGAATTTCTTTTACAAGATGTGGGCGTACCCGATATCCTCCATTAGCAATGGTCGATACGTATTGCCCCAGCTGCATCGGCGTGAACAGATCGTATTGACCAATCATCACGTCCGCCAAGTTTCCGTAGTAAAGGTTCTGGTTTTCCCAACCGGTATGTTCATTCGGCAGATCCACACCTGTTTTCACACCGAGACCAAACTGGGAATTGTAGTAATCATAGACAGAGAACTGCTTCTCCCAGCCTTCTTTCCCTTTTCTTGCTAATCGAATCGCCATTTCGTACATATACGTATTGTTCGACACCTGCAAGGCACGACGAGCGTTAACAGGTCCATGACCACTTGCCTTCCAGTTGCGTTTATACGTGTTACCAACATTCAAGCCGCCTCGGTCATAGATGACTTCGTTCGGTGTAGTCAGACCCTCCTGAAGCGCAATCATGACAGACAGTGGCTTGTAGGTAGAAGCAGGTGGATATGGCGTATAAATGAATCGGTTTGATTCGTTCGGCAAAATAAGCGAGGCGTAATTCTCGTTGAATTTCTTGCGGTCGTAATACAGATTCAAATTGTAATCTGGATAACTCGCCATCGCCAATATTTCGCCCGTATTCGGATTCATCACCAATACGTGTGCGTCCTTAAATTCTTTTGGCGTAGTCGGGCGCTTCTTGAATGATTCAAATTCTTCTTTCAAGATGGCCTCTACCTTGCTTTGATAACGCCAGTCCATAGACAAAACGAGATCGTTTCCTGGCTCAGGGGCTTGGCGCATCTTCTTCTCTACCGTCTCCGAATTTTTGTTCACGTGCACTTCCATAATCCCGTTTTTACCGCGCAAATAACGTTCATAGGAGCTCTCCAAACCGGTTACACCGACACGGTCGATAGCGTTGTAGCCTTGTGCCTGATATTCTTTCAAGCTCTCAGGACGAATCGCATTGATGTACCCGAGAAAGTGCGTACCAAATGCCGAACCATCCGGATCTTCGAAAATTTGGCGAACAGGCTCCAGCTCCACACTAATTCCCGGCAGTTCGGTGCGTCGTTCTTCGATTTGGAACATTTCCTGCTCCGTGATGTTGACCTTGACACGTCTAGGGATGTAGCTGGCCATCTGCGGTGAACGCATCTCCTGCAGCAAAGAAAGCTTGTGCCATTGAAATTGGCGTTGCTGCTCTGTCAACGGTAGTTTGATATCCATGTCGAACAACGAGGCATAGCGCAGCAAATCCATGTCGGACTTTTCTGCTAAGCCTTCGGGAGTTGGCAAAACTCCGATCTGATCCTTCACTTTTTTGGCGAGGTCATTACGATCTTCCTTGTCCAATTTGAGAGTGAGGGTCATATTGGCGTTTATCGCCATTTTTAACAGTTCGAAATCCGTAGTGTTCGCTTCCGTAATAGCGGGTGTACCCGGCTTGGCAGCATTCAGTTTCTTAATAAGGTCTGCTCTCTCCTTGTCATCAAAAGGAGAACGAATGCGCATCCCGAGATACACAGCAGTTTTTACCAGCTCAAAGTCCGACATTTGATCGACGGTCTCTACTTTCGGAACGGCTTTTAACTTCGCCGCAACCTTTGCCTTGAGATCGTTTGTTTCTTGCGCATTGAAAGCAACAGGCAAAGTTGATCTCAGTTCAATCGTCTTCTTTAACAGTTCCTTATCCGTACCGATTTTGCCGCCATCGGGAATGAGGATTTTTGCCAGACGATCCGCGACTTTCTCTTCATCAATGTCCTGTCCTTGTTCTTCAACGTATTGAACGGTGTACACTGGCTTATTCGAAACGAGTACCTCGCCATTTTTATCCAAGATACGACCACGAGGAGCGGAAATCGGCAGTTCACGAATACTGAACTTTTCCAATTCATGCTTGTACTGTTCGCCTTCCACCAGCTGCACAAAGGCTAGCCGTAAAATAATGGCGGCGAAGAACAAAAATACAATCACAAACAATAGATTGAGCCGAATAGGTATATCTGATTTCGGTTCTTTGACTTCTTCCACGAACTCTCCTCTCCTTTGCCCTTACTGCATGTGCATTTCCTTTTTCGCCAGAATCTTGTTGCATACATTCTTGATCGGAAAGTATACCAGTAAGCCAAAAGCGAGATTAAACAGCACACTAGGCAAAATTTGATGTGTCAAAATCCATTGAACATCGAAGGGGGCAGCGGAAAACAAGCGGAACAAGGAATACAAAAGCCACTCATGTCCGAACAAAATCAGGAAGCTGGTAATAAAAACCATCCCGAATCCTCTCTGGAACAAAAGAACGATCATCCCTGCAAAGTAGCTGGCCACCATCATGGACATGGTATAGATTCCAATTAGTTGCCCAAACAGGACATCTTGTAAAAATCCGAACGCGATCCCGTAATACAAGCCCTCACGCCTGCCGAGATACATCGAAATAAAAACGCAGCAGACAAGCGCAAACCGGGGGACTATCATCCAAGACAGACCCCCAGCGCCAGGTGAAAATACTTGCATCACAGTTCCTTCCAAAACAAACATGACCACGACGCCCAACGTCAATAAAAATCGAGCCATTACTGACCACCCCCGCTAGCAGGTGGAGCCGGGGGCACAGTTGTCTGTGTTTGTGTCTGGCCAGCTGGCTGTTGCGGGATCAATTCACCATTGGGAGCGATTGTAAAATCTCGTTCCACAACCATGACTTCATTCAATTGTGAAAAATCAGCGCTTGGCTGGATGTAGGCCGTTTGAGTCAAGCCGTAATCATCTGGTTCTACGCGAACAATATAGCCGATCGGCAAATTAGGAGGTACAACTCCTCCCAAACCTGAAGAAATAACTTGCTGATCTTTTTTAATGGCCTGTCCCCAAGGGATTTTACGCATGACGAGCAATCTCTTTTGCGGGTCGTATTCTTCGATGACACCACTAATCTGACGGTATACAGGCTTGCCTTCGACCAGTTCCTGCGTCAAAATACCCGCAGAAATATGGTCCCGCCGTTCATAGCTTGTCAACAATTCAACTGTAGATGAAAAGTTGGCAACACTCTGTACGCGCCCAATCATTCCTTTGGCAGTGATGACCGCCATATCCTTTTTGATGCCACTTTTCAAACCTTGATCGATGGTAACAACGTTGTTCCATGTATCAGGGTTTCTCGCTACGACTTCCGCAAAGTGAAGCCTGTAAGATTTGAGTGAATCTTTTGCTCCCACCATTTCTCGAAGGCGCTCATTATCTGCCTTGAGTGTGTGCAATTCGGCACTGAGACGAGCATATTGATCCAAACTTGCCTTGAGTGCCTTGTTTTCTTCATATACGCCGTACGCTTCTTCAATTTCCTGAAAAAAGCCAGAAACAGCCTGGGCAGGGCGATAGAAAAAGCCCTGCACCACGCTGAAGGTATCTTTGAAGAACATTTCTGGCCAGGTCAGGCTAACCCGTTCACGAGAAGTGAAGCCCACGACGGAGATAAGCAGGACCAAGCCTACAAGTACAATGATAAGCCGCTTATTCCCGAAAAACGACATGCCCTACCCTCCGTTTATTTACCCCGTTTTAGTCGGGAAGAGGTGATGCCTTGCTTGGATTTGAACAGGTGAATGTTCTCCAATGCACGACCTGTTCCAATCGCTACGCAGTCCAGTGCGTTTTCCGCGACATGCACGGGCATACCCGTTTCCTTACTTAACAGGCGATCCATGTTGCGCAAGAGCGCACCGCCACCTGTGAGTACAATCCCACGATCCATGATGTCCGCCGCGAGCTCAGGCGGGCTTTTTTCGAGTGTTACCTTCACCGATTCCACGATAGCAGAAATGGTTTCAGCCAATGCTTCTGCAATCTCTGTGCTGCTTACCGAGAGCGTTTTTGGCAATCCGGTTACAAGGTCACGACCGCGAATGTCAACGTTTTCGACCTCATCAGGAGCAATCGCAGAGCCGATCTCCAACTTCAATGTTTCTGATGTCCGTTCCCCGATCATCAAGTTGTAACGGCGCTTGATGTACTGAATGATCGCCTCGTCCATCTCATCCCCAGCCACACGAATGGAGCGGGATGTAACAATCCCCCCGAGAGAAATGATAGCGACCTCTGTCGTACCACCGCCAATGTCAACGACCATACTTCCAGTCGGTTCCCACACTGGCAGGTCTGCACCGATCGCTGCTGCAAACGGCTCTTCAATCGTATATGCTTCCTTCGCGCCAGCCTGCTTCGTAGCGTCCTCGACTGCACGCTTTTCCACCGCAGTAATTCCCGAAGGTACACAGACCATTACGTTTGGACGACGCGTAAACAGACCTTGATTTTTTTGTGCTTGATTGATGAAATAGCGCATCATTGTCGCAGTTGTATCAAAGTCAGCGATAACCCCGTCTTTCATTGGACGAACCGCTACGATATTACCTGGCGTACGACCGATCATACTTTTCGCTGCATTCCCTACTGCTTCAATGGAATTGTTATTCGTACGAATCGCTACAACAGAAGGTTCACGCACCACAATTCCTTTACCCTTCACAAAAACAAGTGTATTGGCAGTGCCGAGGTCAATCCCCAAGTCACGTGTAAATCCACCAAACATAAAAAAACTCCTTCCAAATATTAATCCAAATGACAAGCATAAGAGAACCTCTATCGAGGCCTCCCCTAGATAGAGCGACCGCGTTTTTGTGGAAGGTTTTCATGCGCACAAGAATTCATAGACGTATCGATGATAAATCTTGCACGTAAAAACATGTTACAAGTACCCTTGCTCTTTGAGACTAACGTACTTGCCTTCCCCGATAATAACATGATCCAACAATGAAATCCCTACCAGTTCACCAGCGTCACGCAATGTATGCGTAATCGCGATGTCTTCCCTGCTAGGTGTCGGATCACCGCTCGGATGGTTATGTAGGCATATCACCGATGCGCTGCTACGACGGATCGCTTCTTTAAAGACTTCTCTCGGGTGTACGATGGAAGCGTCCAGACTGCCTACAAAAATCGTCTGCTTGCCAATCACATGGTTCTTGGTATTCAGAAAGAGACAGACAAAATGTTCCTGTGTCAAATGAGCAAGCTCTGGCGACATCAAATCAGCTACGTCCCGTGGTAAACGGATAGAAGCCCTATACTCTCGAGGCACTCCCATCAATCTACGCCCAAGCTCAAACGCAGCATGCAATTCAATCGCTTTGACTGGACCAATTCCTTTTAGCTCTGTTAACTCAGCATGAGAGGCTTGGGCTAAACCACGCAGGTCTCCAAACCTGGCTAACAAGCGCTGAGCCAGCTGATGAGCCGTCTCTTGTTCCCTGCCTGTCCGCAGTAAAATGGCAAGAAGTTCAGTATCAGACAGATGGACCGCTCCTTCGCGAAGCAGTCGTTCACGTGGACGGTCATAGTAAGGGACGTTTTTTAACAGCATTTTGTTACAGGTATTTGTTGCCATTTTATATCCGCCTCCAGCCATATTCACATTATCGAAAACGGCTGACATGGAGATGTTCATGAGGCGTATGGCCGTCGCCGCTTGCTTCAAGCATGACAACTTTACAATATCGGCATCCCAAAACGTGTCAAAAGAGTAGACGTCAGGCCTAACGGAAGACCAACAACAGTGAAGTAGTCTCCAGTTATTCCTTCCACGAGCGTGGCTCCAATACCCTGAATGGCGTATGAGCCCGCTTTATCCATCGGCTCACCTGTCGCAATGTACGACTTGATTTCTTGCTCTGTTAAAGCTCGAATTCTTACGTGTGTTAGACTATGTGAGACTTCCGCACGGCCTGTCTCCACATCTATCAAGGCGACTCCACTATAAACGGTGTGCTCTTGCCCCTGAAGCATGGACAACATACGGTATGCGTCCATTTCATCAACAGGCTTGCCCAGTATTTGGCCATCAAGAACGACTACCGTATCAGATCCTAAAACGACGCCTTCCGTCAAGCGAGAAGCCACTTCCTTGGCCTTGCGCAAAGACAATTCTTCTACTACTTCGCTCGCAGATAAATGCTCTGCTGTCGTCTCATCTACATCACTGGTGATAACGGTAAATGATAAGCCCAAAGCTTGCAGAAGCTCCCTTCGACGAGGCGAAGATGAAGCCAGAATGAGAGGAACATTTTTTTTCGTCATTTTTCAACCTACTTTATTCGTCGATGTATCCAAAATGCGAGGGCTAAGCCTCCGATACTGGCTAGATTTAGTTTTACCTGAAAGTTCAGTTCGTACTTCAAAATTTCTAAATCTGCCGCAGGCGACCAAGTAATCTCTTTACTCTTGGTCAAAAAAGGTAGCCAGGGACTTAAAATCTCCCCGATAATGCTGCCAAACAAAAGTCCACTCACCAACAGAAACACGAGAGTAAGCGTTTCTTTCCCCATTTTCCCAACTCCCTTTTTATAAGGGATTCTCTTTTTGCCAAACATAAGTTTAGCAAATGGGGAGAAGCGAAACAATCCCTGATTGCTCTTGGTAGTTACTGTATAGAAAGAAAAGGCCTCCTGCAAGAAAACCTTGCGGAAGACCATATAAACATGCACTTATGTGGATGAGCGTGCATTTTGAATCCAGCTCGAGTAGCTCTCGAAAAAGGCAAGGACACCCGCCTGTACTTGCCACGCATAGGATTCGGCGCTTTCCACCTTTTTTCCAACGCTCGCTTCTGCCATTTTGTCCCTGGCCGCCAGCGCTTGATTCACCCCATTTACCATCCCATCTAGCAATGGCTTCCAGGCATCCTTGGCTTCCATTTTACGACTTTCCTCCAGAAATTGGCGGTGAATTTCTTTTAATTCTGCTGTTTCTTTTGCCGTTGGCGAAAGTTGACCCGTCGTAATAATCAGCCCTGATTGTGCTGAAAGTGTTTGGACGAGTTTGACTCCGTGGGTGAAAAAGGCACTCACGTTAGGGTCACCAGATGCGTTGGCGGCTTTTCCAACAGGGACAGACCCTTCAAAAGCCGGAAAGGAAAATTCTTTGACGTATATATCCATGCCTTTGTTTTTCAAGCTGGCGGCAAAGCCTAGCACAGCATCTCTTGTGGGAGCAGCAGCTGCGAACATATACTGCTTGCTTGCGTCCTTATAAAGCAGATGAGGAATCCCCGCTTTCTCCAGTGGTTCTACAGCTGTTTGCGGGGATGCATCCGGCTGGAATACTCCTGCCTGTGCAACGTACATGTTTACGGCTGGCAGTTGTAAAGCTATTGCTTTTTGACCCACTACGGTACCATTCGTCGGCGTCTCATGCGTTGGCTGGCTTTCATTTGGCAAAGCGGGACCTGCCACGCCATTTTTCCCAGCCGTTTGTTCAGTACCTGCACCCGGCGCTGTCAGTGTCTGAACCGTTTCACTCAGAACATTTCCGTACGACTCGGAAAACTCCTTTTGGGAAAAGACTGTCAAAACAAGAAATCCGAACAAAAGACCAATTGCTATAGCCCCACCCGTTGTTAATGTCGTGCGCCAAAAGGGCCCCTTTGGCCATAACGCTGCGAGCCGACTACCAGGACTACTCCTGTATCCCTTCTCTTCGGTATCCTCGAAAGAATAATCGGATTCAAAGGAGTCGTTTGTCGTCTGATCGAATTCATCGTTCGGCTTCGTTTCTTTCGCGACTGCTCCACGTAGCTGCATCATGCGTTCCCATGCTTCGTTGCCCTTCTCTTTAAACGGGTCAGTAAACGACAAGGGAGGCGCTTGAAAACGAACACGAGGCGTGTCATCCTTTGGGGTGCGCTTTCTACTTGCTTCCTTCGGGATGTCGTCCCGCTTTTCATCCCAGAACCTTCCGTTCATTTTGACCGTCACACGATTTTTATTTTGTCCGCTCATACGCTTGCCCTCCTAGCCACAGGCTCTTTGTACTAGCATACGTTTTGCTCGGACGGGTTATGACTTCTATCTAGTGATTCTATTAAATTTGTTTCTACTACTATTCCCCATGCCATTTCAAGAGGTTTCGCTCATATACAAAATGACGGCTAACCCAATCGTCACAAAAGGCGCAAACGGTACTTCGCATTTTATACTTACTTTTCGTATCAGCAACAAAGCGAGAGAGACGAGCATAGCTGCCAAGCTCGCAACCGTAAGAACGACTACAAAATCGTGAACCCCAAGTCCATAGCAGACTAAAGCGAACAACTTCACATCCCCCATCCCCAGCGCACGCGGCCTGTGCCAGCTGATCCATCCAAATACTAGTAAACAGATAATCGCAAAGATTCCAGCCATCAGCCATTCCCTCGGCGAAGAGAGAACATACTCCATAAAAGAAATCAGTACAAACCCTGCAACTAATGCAAGATTGGGTATTCGTCTATGACGAAAATCTACCCACGAGAGGTAAAGGCAGAGCCCGAATAATATCACAGCGTTTGCCATTTCTTCATCCCCCAAGTTGAAACTGTCCTTAAGATTACGCTTCTTTCCTGAGACAAAAAAACTGCCCAGAACGATTCTGGACAGCCTCTCGATTTATGAACATGGTTTACGGATTCCAAGTGAACAAAAGGCCAGCGTGGACGAGACCACCGCCAAACCCATACAACAAGATCGTATCCCCTGCCTTTACTTTGCCTTCCTTGATCCCCAAGGCGAGCGACAATGGAATGGTAGCCGCTGATGTGTTGCCATAGTGCGTCAGACTGTACAGTGTCTTTTCGAGTGGGAACTGGCTCTTCTCACAAATGGATTCGATCATGCGCAAATTGGCACTGTGCGGGATGAACCAGTCGACATCTTCGAGCGTTTTGCCCGCCCGGCTCACTACCTCCTGCATCCCCTTTGGAACAGTTGTTACTGCCCACTTGTACACTTCTCTCCCGTTTTGGACCATGCATCCATTCCCACTCAATTCTCGTCCGTCCATATGGGTAGACAAGCCCGATCGGTATACATGAATCCCTCCGTCCCCCTTTGAGCCTAAATAGGCGGACAAAAAACCAGGAGCCGTAGAGTCTTGCTCAACCAACACTGCACCCGCCCCGTCCCCGAACAGGATGCACGTCGTGCGATCCGTATAGTCGGTTACTTTTGTTAAGGTTTCTGCACCTACTACCAACACTTTGCGATGCAAACCAGAGCTGATGAGCGCATTTGCCATATGGAGCGCATACGTAAATCCTGCACAGGTGGCGGAGAGGTCCATGGCTCCTGCCTGCTCGACTTGAAAATGCGCCTGGATTTGGCTTGCTACACTTGGAAATGGATAGTCTGGCGTACTGGTCGCCACCAAAATCATATCGACATCGCGGATATCCTTCCCATAATTCGCGATCATATCGTGGATAGCAGCGATGGCCAGATCACTGGTAAATTCATCTTCTCTTGCCATACGGCGCTCATGAATACCTGTTCGTTGTAAAATCCACTCATTCGATGTCTCCACTAGTTTTTCCATATCTGTATTGGTAAGAACGCGACTCGGCACATACGTACCGATAGCGGTAATTCGTGACTTGAAGGGGCTTGCATTTGTCATCATCCGATCATCACCTTCCGTTTTTATGATCTGATTATAACACTAGATATTAGTATCTGGTACTATTTTTTAAAATCAATAATCTAATTCTGGTTTGAGTCAGCATAGTGGAGGAGAAGAAAAAGCACAGTTCTCTTCGACTCTGACACGCCAGCAGGGGGGATTCACTGGCCGTCTCCACTACAAAAAGGGGACCGTCGAGCCAAAGCCACCCTACGGGCGGAAGTTTCTCAAGGGAGAAGTGTTCGACAAGCGTGGTCCCCTTTTTGTAGTTCCGACTGGGTAGGCGTTGTCAAGGTCTATGAGCCCTGTGCTTTTTCTTCTCACTAGCATTGTTGGTATATCGATACCTTACAAAACTTTCCGATAGTAAATAAAAAGACTTGAAACCCGTAGGTTTCAAGTCTTTTTACGTCTCTATCCGTTATTTTTCTAGCTTTTCAGCCAGCCAGTAAGCGGATTTCCAGATATCCCCTGCACCCATAGTCAACACGAGATCGCCCTCTTGCAATCCTTTGAAGACATGCTCCTGCATTTGTTCCTTCGTCGGAATGTACTGCGCACGCGGGTGGCTGTTGGTGCGGATTTTTTGCACCAGCACCTCGGAGGTAACTCCCTCGATTTTTTCTTCGCCCGCTGGAGAGTAGATATCCGTGATAATCACTTCGTCTGCTTCTGCAAAGGCACGGCTGAATTCATCCATAAGGAAATACGTGCGTGTGTAGCGTTGTGGCTGAAACACAGCGATCACACGTCGGCCCGATGCCCTTGCCCCGCTTAGTGTAGCGATAATTTCCGTTGGATGATGCGCGTAGTCGTCTACGACCAGGACGCCTCGTGTATCCCCGATAATTTGAAATCTGCGCTTGGCACCGCTAAAAGTAGACAGTGCCTGTGCAATTTTATCAAAGGAAAGGCCAATATCCAGGCAAACAATGATCGCAGCCAGTGCATTTGCAATATTATGCTTGCCTGGGACTACGAGACACAATTCACCCAACCGCTCATCCTTGTGATAAATCTGGCACGTGCTGCAACGATCTCCACATTCAATCAAAGTGGCAGAAAACTGTGCTTGTGCCACAAAGTTCGGATCGACTGCATACGTCACGACCGTTTTTTCGACGGACGGCATGACTTCACGCACATGTTGATCATCGATGCACAGGATCGCTTTTCCAGCCGGTTTTAGATGGCTCAAGAACTGGACGTACGCCTGTTTCAAATTGTTGAAGTCGCCATCGAAATGCTCCAGATGATCTGGTTCGATGCTCGTCACAATTTCATACATCGGTCTGTATTCCAAAAAGGAACCGTCGCTCTCGTCTGCCTCAGCAATGACATAATCACTGGTACCTGCCTTTGCGTTGGTACCAGCACTCATCAATTCACCGCCGATGATGAAAGTCGGGTCTACACCGCACTCTTCCAGCACGTGAGAGATCATCGATGTCGTGGTCGTCTTGCCGTGTGCTCCGGCTACTGCTACTCCTGTGCGTTCATTCAATATGCGAGCAAGCATTTGGGAACGGTGCATGACCGGAATTCCTAATGCTTGACCTGCGATCACCTCAGGATTGTCTTTGGAAATACTGGTGGAGTATACGATGCTGTCTGCTCCCTCCACGTGGGTAGCATTATGGCCAATATGAATGACCGCCCCTCTTGCTTCCAGCTTTTTCGCCAAATCATTCATGGCGACATCGGAGCCGGTTACCTTGTATCCAAGGTCGATCAAGACGCGGGCAATGGCACTCATGCCATAACCGCCGATGCCCACAAAGTGGACGTGTTGGGCCTGATCCACCCTATTCACCTGCCTCTTCTACTATAGTGGGAAAGAATGCGCGTACTTGGGCGATGAAGTAGAGCGAACCGCAGACGACCAACCAGTCATCCGCCTTCGCTGATTGCTTCTCCCGCATCCAAGAAAGGAGAAACGCCCGCCAGTCTGGGACTGCATCGAGAAACTCTTGCTCCCAGCCACCGGCTAAAAACGACTCTTGTAAGCTATTGGCTTCGGCTGCACGCGGGAAGTCAAAGGTTGTCACATGCAGCTTTTGGATTTTTGACTTTACTGGTACGAGCGACTCTGCCATTTTGGCAAGCGGCTTATCTGCCAATCCAGAAAAGAGCAAATGCAACTGTACTCCGTCCGGCAACAACCGATCCAGACTGCTTACAAGCGCCTCCATTCCTTCCTGATTGTGTGCCCCATCCAAGATAACCATTGGTCTTGGAGAGATGACTTCTAGACGACCAGGCCAACGCGTTTGTTGCAAACCGCGAAATATTTCTTCTTCCTCCAGCAAGAAAGAGAAGTAATTACGCAGGATATCGATGGTCATTAAAGCAACGGCTGCATTGGTTGTTTGGTGAATGCCATTCATGGTAAGACGGTAGGATGCTTCCGCACGACGGTGAATGCTTTTGTAACGAAACTGTTGGTCACCCAGCTGCTCCTCTACCTGCACTGCCTGAAAATGTTCACCAATATGATATAGCGTACTCTTCGTTTGTCTTGTGCGCTCCTCAAAAATCGCGAGAAGTTCCGGCCTAACCTCACCTGTGACTACAGGAACACCCGGCTTGATAATCCCCGCTTTTTCCTGGGCAATATCTTCCAAGCTTTCTCCCAACACTTGCGTATGGTCCATACCGATATTCGTGATGACCGAAACAAGCGGAAGGACGACGTTCGTCGAATCCAATCGCCCGCCAAGTCCTGTTTCCCATACGACTACCGCTGGTCTCGCCACTCTTGAAAAATAAAGAATGGCGATCAGCGTAATCACTTCAAATTCGGTAGGGGAACCGAACTCTGTTTCTTGTTCGCATCGTTGCACCCATACCTTGACTTCATTCACCAGCTGCAATAGATCTTCTTCCGTGATCATGCTGCCGTTGTAACGGATGCGCTCACGGAAGTCAACCAAATAGGGGGAGGTAAATGTACCTACACTATATCCGGCTTCCATCAGCATTTGCGTCAGGAATGCGCAGGTTGAACCTTTTCCATTGGTGCCAGCCACATGAATAAATGGGATTCTCCGCTCAGGATGTCCTACTTGCTCCAAAACCCACTGCATTCTCTCAAGCCCCGGCCGTTGACCGAACCTGAGCAGTCCATGCAGCCAGTCGAGCGCTTGCGTATATTCTACAAACCCTTCTTCTGCATGCATACCACAATGCTCCATTCTCAAAAATATGCGATGGTATGGCGGATCATTCGCCCTTCAATTCGGCAAGTCGTGCAATCACTTTATCCCGCTTATCCATGTAGTCTGCCATCTTCGCTTTTTCCTCTGCGACTACTTTTTCAGGTGCCTTGGCCATAAATCCGGCATTGTTGAGCTTTTTCTCAATACGCTCCACTTCGCCGTTGAGTGTCGCCACTTCTTTTTCCAGACGCTTCAGCTCTTGCTCGATATCGATCAAGCCTGCCAGTGGAAGGAACAATTCTGCTCCCGTGATCACAGCAGACATCGCTTTATCAGGCATAGCCAGATCCAGGCTGATTTCCAGACGCTCAGGGTTGCAGAAACGGCTGAGGTAGTGCTCACCACGTGTCAGACGCTCAGCGGACAATGCATCGCTTGGCTTGATCAGGAGCTCAATTTTCTTGGACATTGGTACGTTTACTTCTGCACGGATGTTGCGTACGCTGCGGATGATATCCATCAACTGGTTCATTTCGCTTTCTGCTTCAGCAAAAATCCATTGCTCGTTAACAGTTGGCCAAGGTGCTACTGTGATGCTCTCGCCTTGGTGCGGCAATGCCTGCCAAATTTCCTCCGTGATGAACGGCATGAACGGATGCAACAGCTTGAGTGTTTGATCCAGAACTGTAACCAGAACGGATTGGGTTGTCTTCTTCGCTGCTTCATCTGTACCATACAGCGGCAGCTTCGCCATCTCGATATACCAGTCACACAGGTCATCCCAAATGAAGTTGTAAAGCACACGGCCTGCTTCACCGAATTCAAATGCGTCAGACAGACGGGTTACATCTGCGATTGTCGCTTGGAGGCGGGAAAGAATCCATTTGTCTGGTGTAGACAGCTCACCGCTCAAATCGATTTCCTCGTATTTGAAGTCAGCCAGGTTCATCAAGGCAAAACGAGACGCGTTCCAAATTTTGTTCGCGAAGTTGCGGTTTGCCTCCACCTTTTCCCAATAGAAGCGTTGGTCATTTCCTGGGGAATTCCCTGTCGCCAATGTGTATCGCAGCGCATCCGCTCCGTACTTCTCAATCACTTCCATCGGATCGACACCGTTGCCGAGTGATTTGGACATTTTGCGGCCCTCGGAGTCGCGAATAATGCCGTGAATCAAGACGGATTCAAACGGACTTTTCCCGGTAAATTCAAGACCTGAGAACATCATGCGAGCAACCCAGAAGAAGATAATATCATAGCCTGTTACCAGGACATTCGTTGGATAGAAGTACTTCATGTCCTCGGATTCTTCCGGCCAGCCCAGGGTCGAGAACGGCCATAGACCAGAGGAGAACCATGTATCGAGAACGTCGTTGTCCTGCTCCAGCTTGTGGCTGTGGCAGCTTGGGCACTCAGTCACATCTGCGCGAGATACAATCGTTTCGTTACAATCTCCGCAATACCATGCAGGAATTCGGTGACCCCACCACAGCTGACGGGAGATGCACCAGTCGCGGATGTTTTCAATCCAACGCAGGTAATTCGTCTTGAAGCGCTCTGGGACGAATTTCACGCTCTCAGGGCTATTTGCATTAGCCAGTGCTTCGTCAGCCAAAGGTTGCATTTTTACGAACCATTGGGTAGAAAGGTATGGTTCTACGACTGCATCGCTGCGCTCACTATGTCCAACCTGATGAATATGCTCCTCAACTTTGAACATCACACCTTGCTCAGTCAAATCTTTGATGATTTGCTTGCGGCATGCGAAGCGATCCAAGCCTTTGTAGATACCAGCCAGCTCGTTCATCGCGCCCGTCTCATCCATGACAACGATTTGTGGCAACTGATGGCGAAGACCCAATTCAAAGTCATTCGGATCGTGTGCTGGCGTAATTTTTACAGCGCCAGAACCAAACTCAGGATCAACGTAGTCATCTGCGACGATTGGAATTTCGCGTCCTACGATTGGCAAAATCACGGTTTTGCCGATCATGTCCTTGTAACGCTCATCTTCCGGATGTACAGCTACAGCCGTATCACCGAGCATCGTTTCAGGACGGGTTGTAGCTACTTCGATATAACCGGTGCCATCTGCCAATGGGTAACGCATGTGATGCAGCGCACCTTTTACTTCCTTGTAGATTACTTCAATATCAGACAGAGCTGTGCGGGCAGCAGGGTCCCAGTTAATGATGCGGTTACCGCGATAGATCAAGCCTTTTTCGTACAGACGAACAAATACTTCGCGGACAGCTTGGGACAAGCCTTCATCCATCGTAAAACGCTCGCGGGAGTAATCCAGGGCAAGACCGAGCTTTTCCCACTGCTCACGAATATGCGAAGCGTAGATGTGCTTCCACTCCCATATTTTTTCCACGAATTTTTCGCGGCCCAGATCATGGCGAGAGACGCCTTCTTCACGCAAGGTAGCTTCTACGCGCGCTTGAGTTGCGATACCAGCGTGGTCCATACCTGGCAAGAACAAGGTGCTGTAGCCTTGCATACGCTTGGTACGCGTAATGATATCTTGCAAAGTCGTATCCAGCGCGTGGCCCAAGTGCAATTTACCAGTTACGTTCGGGGGTGGAATGACAATCGTAAACGGACGTTTATTCGGGTCACGTTCTGCCTTGAAAAATTGTTTTTCGATCCAATACGGATACCATTTGTTCTCTGCTGCTTTTGGATCATAGTTTTTCGGCAGCAATTGGTCGATGTCGGTTGTTGGCTGTGTAGACATGTACGACTCCTCCTATTAGCATAACTTGCTTTGCAAAAAATAAAAAAACCCTTCATCGCAAAGGACGAAAGGATTATTTTCGCGGTACCACCTTTGTTAACACACGATAAACTACATGCTTATGGCGTGTTCACTCTGACAAGATAACGGTTGCGAACCGGTCTCGGCTAGGCACATGCTTTCACCGAAAAAACTCCTGGGCGACCTTCAGCCATTCATGACCTTAGAGAATCTCGCAGCAACTGATTCTCCTCTCTGCTAAGGCGTCCTGACTTACTCTTCCCACTCATCGTTCATATCGTATGTAATTGTCGTATGGTTAGCTTTCACTATTATATACAATCACGCTGTTTGGCGTCAAACCCGGGTTTCGCCCACTTTTCCAACTGCAATGCCCAGTGCTTCGGTAAAACCGAGCACGCCCAAAATATCGAGAATTTCTTCTCGGACATTGACGATTTCTACCTGTTTGCCCATGGCCAACAGTTCTTTCGTGGTAAAAAACAGGCTTCCAATACCGGAAGAATCTACAAAGGAGACACCTTGAAAATCGACGGTAACGAATTGATTTCGCCCTCCATACTGCTGGAGCAATTCACCTACTCGATCTCCTACAGCCATGTCCAACTCTCCGACGAAAAACAATGTAGCCTGTCCGTTCGCCTCTGTTGCGCGGTAGTCCATGCTCAAACTCCTCTCAATAGGTATCGGTACACCCAATCTGCTCGTCCTTTTACTATATTACCCATTTTCATTCACTTGCAAACATTTGGCTTTTTGGAAATGGTTGCTTAACGTGAAAGGATACATTCTAAAATAAGCTTTGTGCCTGCCAGGGAGCTGCTCAAATAAACACGATCACAGTATTGCAGGATCACGTGAAAACCTGCCCCGAGCGAGTGGCGCGTAGAAAATCCTTGTTGTAGGGTAGCTCGCGGGATATCCTCGAGCAAAATTCCTTGTCCTTCATCATGGATCACAGCACGGCACATCTGCCTGTCATTCGTTAGGTATAACGTAACCACACCGCCATTTCCGTGCTTCAACGTATTGGAAGCAGCTTCGTTGACCGCAACGAGAAACTGTAGCATTCGTTTATCAGAAATGCCTTGTGGTTCCAAAGCTTGCTTGAACAATTTACGCAGTTCTGCAAGCTGCTCCGGTAAACGGATATCGATTGCCAAGAGCTTATGCCCTTCCCGAAGCAAGAAAAATAATTCTTCATCACTAAGCAACAATAGCTTACCTTCTGTGACCACACCCAGAATATCTCTGTAGATCTCCCATTCCCGTCTTTTGCGTTTTCGTTCTTCTGCTATGACGGCGGTGACGTCAATCAAAGCGATTCCACAGGTCCGATCTGGCAATACAGATGTGTATAATTCAAACACCTTTGTGCCATCTGTGGTGACAATTTGCTCCCTTACAGGACCACCCGATCCAGCCGCATCTTCGACGAGTCGTTGCATTTCTCTCTCTACTTCCAAACTCGCACGAACGTCACCCAGCGGACGCACTTTCCCTTCATCGTAAAGATAGAGGAAAACGGTCTCGATCTGACGCAGTATGGATAACTTCTGAATCTCTTGTTTTATTAATCGCCCCCGCTCGTCGTCTCGATCCTTCCAATGTAACAAGACGTCTGCCGGGTCCAATTCGCCACTCATGTGCCATGTATGAAATTCTTCCAGGAGCAATCGCTCCAGAACGTCTTCCCGTCGCAAAACTTTTTCGATATCGATAATATGGTACGGATCACCTGCTATACCACGCAATCCGCTACCGATAATTCGGAAATCATAGGCGAGCTCTATTTCTATGCGTCCGTGCAAAGCATGATCAGAACTGCTTAACCCAATGGTCGTCCGGCTCACTGCTACCAGCTTCGCCTGGAACGATTCCATCGTTGCTAGGTTCGTCACCTTTACAGTGCGGGGCGGAACTACTTTGCTCGCTGCACCGCCAGAACGTAGCGCGACAAGGCAATTATCACAAGTGGGATTGTCCGGACAACGCTCACACAAAATCACAGTTCATCCTCCTATTCACGCGCAACTACACGAGGGCTATACTCTCTTCAGGCTCAAATTGAAGAATCAACACAGAAATATCATCCGTTTGGTTTCGCTGCTGTGTTATCTCCATTAAGTAGGCCTCAACTCGATTCATCGATTCCTGCTTACTATCACCAGGCATCTTTAATAAGGAGGATAGTTCTTCTAGCCAATGCCTACTGCCTCGACACACTTCTTTTCTCCCTGAATCCAGCAAACCATCTGTGTAGAGCAATAGCATGCCCTCTTCTTCTAAGGGTACCTCCTCCATTTGATACGTGCTATCGGGCAAAAGCCCTAGGCCGACTCCACCCTTGCTAGCTAAAATGGTTTGATTCGACTTGGACAAATAAAAAGGCTGTGGATGTCCTGCCCTGCTAAAACGAATTTTGTGTTCCACCTCGTCATAGACAGCAACCAGCATCGTAATGTAAGAACGGGTTTTCACTAAATCTGCATAAAGCAACTGATTGAGTCTTTCCAAAATCTCATCCGGCAAATAGCTGGACTGCAAAACCTGCCTTACAGCAATCCTAATCCCCGTTGCCCAAATACTGGCCAAAAAACCGTGCCCGGACACATCCGCAATGATAAAACAGGTGTAGCGATCATCGATTTGTCTATAGTCAATGTAGTCCCCGCCTACATAATCGACTGGCACGTAAACCGTTCTTGTTCGCAAACTGGTTAACTGTAATTCTTCTGTGGGAATGAGCTTCGACTGCATGCGTCTAGCCAGCTTCATCTCCATCTCGATTTCTCGCTGCCCTGATGACTGGTCCTGTTGACATCTGAGGATCAACGCCCGAATGTTCACGAGGAGTAGCCCATAAAAAGATTTCTCCAGTTCCTTTAGCTCACGGTCATTGACGTTACTCTGGACGAACAAGCGGACATAACGCGGTGTTTGAGCGGTGTCACACTGTTCCGAGACAACAATGCGCTCCTCTACTTCGCGCTGCACTTTTGCGCTCTCTTTGTTGCCACGCTCGATCCGAAAATAGACAGCACCTAGAGCCGATTCAAACGTGATCGACAAAAAGCACGGCTTGTCCATTTTCACGAACCACGTATCGACCAACTCTTCTATAAATGGCATGAGACTCTCGTAATTGACTTGGCGCTTGCTTTGCTCATTGCTGGTCATCACCAGATACTCGTAATTCTGTTTCAATTCCATTAGTTTGACCAATTGATGATTCATCCCCGAGCCACTCCCATACACACTTTAGCATAATTCTTTCTTTCGGGAATTGCGAAAAGGGTTATGGCAATTTTCAAAAACATTGTGATCACCTTTATTCGTTTCGTCCTAGCCTTCCTGCCCTACACCTTCCCTTTTCAGGCACCATTCAAACCACTATCTACTTCAATGAAAATGTTTTAGGCGTTTGCTCAAGGTTGTAGACACTGTCCAAAGTTGCCGCGCATATGCTGGAATGAGGTGATTGTGATGAATTTTCGTTGGAAGTATAACCCCACGTATTTACGGATCAAATACGGATGCAAACAGGTGCTCTTTCCGCTGTTGGTTTTTCAATTTATCCGAACGATTGTGTTTCCTACCTCTTTTGATGTCGTCCTTCTCGGTTTGTTAGCCATGCTCTATGTTGCCATCTCCCTTGAATGGTTATAAAAAAGAAAAACAACGCCCCACGCGGTGAGACGTTGCTCATTAAAAGGCTTGCTGGACCCAACGATGCAGGCGCATCAGACGGTCCATATCTTTTTCAAAACGTTGGACAGCGTAAAACTCGGTCCACTCACGGGGATGATGATAATAAATATCCAAGTCTCTCATGATCCTCTCTGGGAAGGAGAGAAACGAAGCCATCAGTTCAATTTCTTCCGGCCGCAGCGGAAATATCTCGGCATAGCGATGGAATAGTTGAGAAGCCCCAACCTCATCCCCCGCCATTTGAAAATAGGTACGATAAAATAGCGTCAAATCACGCACTGGTGTATCAAAGCTGGCACGATCAAAATTAAGCAGCCGTCCTTTTCCCGATCGATCTGGCACAACATGCTCAGGATTCGGGTTACCATGGATCAACGATAAGCGAAAATGAGCATGTGTCTCATGACGCTCTCGCCAATCGGTCAATAAGTCTGTCGCTGTTTGAGCCATTTCTTCAAGAAACTCCTTGTTAGCCAAAAACACCAGGTCAAAAGGGGAAGGATATTTACGTTCCTGCGCAAGTGTTGCCGCCTTATTCATTTGGTCTTGCCAATATTGCCAACGGTTCAGCAAGGAGTCGATAAGTGGCTCTACCTGTCTCGGATCATCGTAGCGATAGTTTTGTGTCAAATGATGAAGCTCCGCCAAACGCTCCAAGGCAGTGGGCGCCCAAGACAAGGGCTGCTCGGCCCATTCCTCACTTCCTGGCTGCCAAGGGGTTACGTAAAAGGCGGTGCTACCTTGTTGGACAAAAGGATCATCGTATTTCGTGTACGTAAAAGGAACCGCCCCATCCCATCCACGATGCTGCAATTGACGCAGCATATCGCTGACGAAAACAAGACGTTGAGCGGGTATTTGCGCTCGTTTGCATACGAAGGAGCCGTAGGGAGTCGTCGCCTTAAATACATTTGGCTCCTTTAAAACGTCAATGCTCTGGGCATACATGTCATACTCTTTGAACAAAGGAGCAATGTCATCAAACCGACTCATAGACTCCCTCCCTCCTCGAACGCTCGGCCCGCTCGGCAATATGCCGAAGCAGCAAGTCAACAGATTGTTGGCTCTGCAAGGCGTGCTCAATACCAGCGATCGACGATTCTTGATCCAGCGATACGCGCTTAACGTACGATTCGATACTCCTGTACACTTCACGAGGACGAGCCATAAAGGCGAGTATCAACGAATAGTTTCCATAGGTGAGTGGCTTGATTTCTTCATAGCCGTCAAAAAAAGCGTCAATCTGTTTCAGATCTTTGTGGGTCAAAAAGTGATCGCGCAAAAAAGTGGCAACGTCGCGTTGCTGGACTGAAATTACCGGCCTGAAAAAACCTCTCAAGTACAACTTCCCGTTTATCATTCCCCAGTTGTCACGCAAAAGGTCCCGATGGGATACAGCAACCGCCTCCGGAGTAATTCGCTCATGGGCAAGCATCGCAGCGGAACGGTCCATTCTTTGCAGCATAGGGGTCATGAGTTCCGATACCCAACGATTCTCCTTAGAATTCCGCCCAGATTTGGCTCGAAATGATTCGACCAGCTCTTTAGTACGCCTTCCTTTTTCTTCCACTTGCTGCTTTTCCTGCTTGAGCAAATCACTTCCAGACAGTAAAGGACTTTCCTGCTGAGACTGATGCATCATCGCGATCACGCGTCCGCATTGCCTCGCCATGTCATGGCCGGGCTGATAGTCTTCGAATTGTCGGTGATGATCGGTCATGGTAACGCCGCGTTTACCCAAAATCAAAAATGGCTTGGTGTCTCTCGTCCGAATAAACCGCTCCACTTCTCGAAACCCCTGACGAGCCAGTCGTTCGCGCCAAGCAAACGACCAGCGCATCACATCTACACGTGGCCAAACGTGGAGTTCTTTGGGGCCCCGGTTTGTCTCCAGTAAATAGCAATCATCTAGGGGCGTAATTCGGATTACGCGCGCCCGATATTGCTGGCAAACCTCGGAGAGATCAATTTTATCCACGGTCCCCCACTCCTCTATTGTGGGATGTACAAAATCTGCCCTGCTACAAGCTGCTCAGAAGCCAATCGGTTTACTTCCACGATTTTGGAGACAGGCAAGGAGTATCGTTGTGAAATATGCTCTAACGTCTCATCTCGCTGAATAATGCACATTTTCAGCTGACTGGAACGCTCTTCTTTTCTCCGGACAAACGACGTTAGATTTTGCATAGCCTCCACCGTAGAAGCGTTGACATTCGCCGCAGACCCATATCGCGAAGAGCTAGATGAAGATTCCGCCTCTAACGCCATCGCTTCCTGTTTGGCACGACTCGCTTGTGAGAAGATGGAAGTAATGTTCACACGACTTCTATCTTCCTGGGAGGGTTTCCCTGAAATCGCCACTCGCACTTCTACATCTTCCGCGGCAGCCTCTGGTTGTGCAACGACTGGTTCTGCTTCCGGCTCAGGTTCTGACTCGGATACAACACTGGCTTCCACCGCTTCTTGCACGGCTTCCTGCGACTCCGCTTCGACTGATGACCCTGTAGGTTCATTGGAAACTTGCTGGTATGCGATTGCCTGTTGATCGTGGATAGCCAGTATAGGCTCCTCATGTCCTTGTTCTTTTTCGGCTATTTCTCTCATCTGCTCTTGCTCATCTGCCAATACTGACTGCTCGGAATAGGCGACAGAAGAATCGTACGAAGCAGATTGTTGGGAATCGAAGTCATACGAAATAGGAGCAGTCTCCCAGGACTCTGGAAGATTGGACTGTGCCGACTGTGCCACTTCCAGCACATCACCATATTGCTCGTAATATTCATCCTCATCGGATTGAGCAATAGCCGGAGTATCGAACATGGAAGGAGATTCGGTTGATTCATAGGATGCTGGCAATGCCTGCCGCTCCAATTCCTCCTCCAGCGCACTCAGCTTTTGATCGATGTCATCGAGGGACGTCTGTTCCGTATATTCTTGCCCATCATCCCCAGCAGCAAAGGTGTATTCCCACGCTCCTTCGCCTGGACCTGCTGCCTGCGTTTCGATCTGTTCCGCTTGTTCTGCTCTATCCCCGAGGACTATCCCCAAAATCTTCAGATCGGCATCAATGAGCATTTGATGTGGTGATTCCAGCTTGTAGTCAAAGCTGTCCACAATTGCATAGATGTCTCCGATCTCGGTAATCCGATCCAATGGAATGGTGATGTTCAACGGAATGCGATGACCGATTTGTTCCTCCCAGCCATAAAAGGCTTGATCCGATGCTTCCTGGCGAAAGGGAGTAAAAGTCATGGCCTCAACCAGCGTTTCTCCTTCGCCGCCTGTCGCTTCTGCGGCTTCCCTGATTGGCTCGTACTTCCCTACTAATTGCAAGCAACCCGTGATCGAGATGTAGGAATCGTTTTCCAACACTTCCACATCTGGAACCAATTCCAGCTCTTGCAATTCACCTATTCCAGCTCTATCGGATGAGAGGAAAATGGTCTCCTTGATGGCAAAAGAGAGTTGCCCATCCTGTAATGCCATTCGTGCTCCTCCTTTCAAGTGCAGGACATTTCCCTATACTATATGGACAGGACGAGCCGTTTAGCACCGAAAAAAAAGGAAAAACCGGGGTTATCTATCTCCCCGGTTTTACAGACGCGATCCATTCTGCTATTGCTTTTTTCCCCTGATCAATACAATCGGGTACACCTACGCCACTGTACGACGCACCTGCCACGATAACACCAGGGAGTTTTTCTTTTAATTGATTGTTCACATCCTGCACCCAAGCCTGATGTCCGACAACATATGGTATGGCATTTTGCAAACGTGATACGTTATAAAAATCCGGCTCTGCTCGAATCGTCATGATCTTGCGCAGATCGCGGAGGACAACCTCCAAAATTTCCTCGTCTGTCTGCTCCATGAAGGATTGCTCTCCTGCTCTCCCTATGAAGCTACGCAGCAAGGCTTTGTTTTTCGGCGTCGTATGCGGCCATTTGCGATGCGCCCACGTACAAGCGGTAATTTTTGCTCCAGAATGCCGCGGTACAATAAATCCTGTCCCTTCCATTCCTAAATCAATGGCTGACTCTGGAAACGCCATCGCGATGGTTGCAACCATATGAGGCTTCGCTTGTGGCAGAGTAGGAACTTGTACATAAGGACGGAACAACGGCTCTGCGACAGCATGTGGCAAGGTAAACAATACCGTATCCGTCTCAATCGTTTCCCCATTTTTCAATACCAATGTGTACTTCCCGTCTGGACGTTTCACCAGTTCTTTGACACCGGTATTCTTGGAGATGACTTCTTCAGGCAGACTCTTCTCGATTGCCTCTACTAAGGACTGCAATCCGTTCTTCAACGTCAGGAAGATGCCTTTTGGCTTTTCTTGCGTTTTTACTTGCGGGCGAGAATGCTTCATCGCTACGATCAAGCTGCGATGCTGCTCCTCCATTTTGGCGAATTGAGGAAAACTCGCAAGCAAGCTGAGTTTGTCGAGATCCCCGGAGTATACACCGGACAATAAAGGCGCTATAAGATTATCAATAACTTCATTACCTAGCCTACGCCGAAAAAAGTCACCCACGGAGATATCGCCGTCTCCTTTTGATGTAGGAAGAACGAGATCCAAAGCTGCTCGAAGCTTGCCCGGCCAAGAAATAAGATCGGTCGTGACAAAGGGCATGAGCTTCGTCGGTACACCCATGACCGCTCCTTCTGGTATAGCTTTCAGGCGATCCTGATGCCAAATATAAGCTTGGCCTGTACTGTTGCGAACGAGATCATCCGCAAGCCCCAAGTCCACTGCCAGTTCAGCCGCACTCGTTTTCCGCTCGAGAAACGAATCGGGACCTTGCTCAATCACAAACCCTTCGTGACGCCATGTCTTGATTTTCCCACCAAGTCGTCCCTGCTCTTCAAGCAGTTGAAAACGGATTGGCAAGCCTTTTGCGTCGATTTCCTTTTGTAAGTAATAAGCAGCGGTTAACCCTGTGATGCCGCCGCCTATAATCGTAATATGATAGGTATTATCGCTCATATGATCGATCCCCTAATTCGCCAGCTTCTTTCCGACTGCATCAGCCAGACAGGAAATGAACGCAGGTCTGGCGTTAGGCATCGGTGGACGATTGTAATGTACCCCTAGCTCATCTGTAACCGCTTTGCATTCCACATCATTATCAAACAGAACTTCCAAATGCTCCGCAATAAATCCGACAGGACAGTAAACAAATGCTTGGTAGCCTTTTGCTTCGTACAGCTCTCTAGTCAAATCCTGTACATCTGGTCCCAACCACGGATCAGGTGTATTTCCGGCACTTTGCCATCCGATTGCATAAGAAGTGACCCCTGCTCGCTCGGCAATGAGCTTTGCTGTCTCTTCCAGTTGCATTGGGTACGGATCACCTGACTTCAAGATTTTTTCCGGCAGGCTGTGAGCGGAGAAGATCACAACTGCTTGTCCACGCTCTTCATCCGTCATCGTAGCAAACGTCGCTTGAATAGCATCTGCCCAATATCCGATGAAGCCTGGTTCCAGATACCAGCTCTCAATGCTCTGGATGACAGGTCCGCCAATTGCCTCGGAATGCTCCTGTGCTCGTCCATTGTATTCTTTGACGCTATAGCTGGAATAATGAGGCGCCAGAACAAGACTGATCGCTTCTGTAATCCCATCCCTCTTCATTTGCTCTACTGCGTCTTCGACAAACGGAGCGATATGCTTCAAACCAAGGTACCCTACAAATTCACGGTCTGGGTAGCGTTTGTTCATTTCCTGCTCGAGAGCGCGCACTTGCTCATCTGTAATGTCTGCAAATCGATTCAATCCATCTACAGCCTCGTAACGCGCCATCAAATCATCGAGCAGTTCTTGTGGTGGCTTACGACCACGGCGAATGTGCGTATAGTATGGTTCAATCTGTTCAGGACTGCGTGGCGTTCCATACGCCATTAACAAGAGTCCGATCTTCTGCTTTGACATGTAAGCGCCCCTCCTGATTAGATGTCCCTTTTGTAACTATGGATGAACTTCGTCAGTTGTTGCAGTGTTTCTACTTTGGCGTCAGGGAATACGCCGTGTCCCAGATTGAAAATGAAGCCTGGCTGTTTTGTGCCTTCATCCAAAATTTCCTTCGCCTTCGCTTCGAGCTTCTCCCAAGGAGCCAATAGCAGCGTTGGGTCCAAATTGCCTTGCAGCGTCTTCGTCACACCCATCTCACGAGCAGTTGTAATCGAAGTACGCCAGTCCAGACCAACCACATCAACAGGCAAGCGGTTCCAATCCATCAAAAGATGACCAGCGCCGATACCAAAATAGATCGTTGGCACGCCAGTATCTTTTAGTGCATTGAAGATACGAGTCATGACTGGTGTAATGTACTCGCGGTAATCTTCGTCATTCAATGCACCGACCCACGAATCAAATACTTGCACAGCTTGTGCACCTGCTTTAATTTGCGCCTTGAGGTAGGTGATAGTCATATCGCCCAGTTTTTCCATCAGCGCCTGCCAAGCAACTGGCTCGGTATACATGAATGCTTTTGTCTTATGATAGTGCTTAGAAGGGCCGCCTTCGATCAAATAGCTAGCCAGTGTAAATGGTGCACCTGCGAAACCGATCAATGGAACAGATAATTGCTGACGCAAAATCTTAATGGATTCAAGAATGTACGGCACATGCGTTTCCGGATCGAGCTCAAGCAGACGCTCAACATCCTTCAAGGATTCGATTGGGTTCGCGATCACAGGACCAATCCCAGATTCGATATTTACATCCACACCAATCGGTTTTAGTGGCGTCATGATGTCTGCAAACAAGATTGCAGCGTCAACGCCCAGTTGCTCAACTGGAAGACGTGTCACTTCCGCGCAAACTTCCGGTATGTAGTTCATTTCAAAAAAGCTATGCTTCGCGCGGATGGCGCGGTATTCTGGCTGATAACGCCCTGCCTGTCGCATGTACCAGACCGGAACATGCTCTGTCGCTTCACCGCGACATGCTTTCAAAAACGTGTCGTTAAAAGTTTTTGCGGTCATGAATAAACCTCGCTTTGCACAATTATGTTTCCTTCAATATGATACCATTCGTCATTCGACAAGTAATGTCTCTTTTGTGTCAAAATCTTTTCGTTTCTTCCGTTTCCAATCCTATCCATCAGTGTTTCCAAACTTCTCCTATTGAATGCGAACGTCCCCGGTAGAACTTCGCACAGTCATTTTGGGTCCACCTGATCCAATCGATGCCTTCACTTTGTATTCCTCGTTCTTTTCATAGGTAAGGTTAGACCAGGTGGTTTCAATGCCTCCTGTATCTGTCGTTACTTCCAACTTTGCTGCAACAGGCTCCTTGGCTACTGTCACTCGAATATCCCCGGTATCCGTTCGAATAGAAACGTCATGGGTCAACTCTGGCATTGTCAGTTTATCAATCTCGCCTGTAGAGCTTTCAATGACAACGGCCGAGCGAACATTCGCCAGATTGATATCTCCTGTAGCTGTCTGGACGTCAAGTGCTTCTCCTTCATAGCCCGACACGTCCACATCTCCATTGCTGGTGGATATTTTCGTGTTCTTTGCACGCAGCATTCCGCTCTTGATATCCCCTGTCATCGTTTCAAGCTGGACGTTCTCATACACTTTTTCTGGCAGGAAGAGCTCCAGCTTTACCTTTCCGTTGCGAGGATAAAACATATTGACGTGAGGGCGTTCACGCAGTTCTACGAGAAGCGTACCATCTGGTGAGACTACACTCTGAAACTCCAGTCGCTCCTGCTGTTGCTCGGATACTTCCCCGACCATCCGTACGCTCGCTTTTGGTTGCTTGCTTGCCATGATTTCCACATCAGCCGTTTCCGTCAGCAACTCAATCGCATTTACCTCTTGTTCGATCATGCGCTCTTCATTGACTTGTTTTAACGAAAAGGAGAAATTTTCTTGCTTCGTAAAGAGCCAGATGATTCCACATACACCGATGATGAACAAAAGAAGACTTATTCCAAAGAGTCTTTTCCCCAAATTTCGCATCTCATTTCCCCCTGATCATCTTCACGTTGAACTGGAGATAACGCAAGAACTGGCGATACAGCCATTTCGTCAATCGTAGCAAGCCGATGGCAAACATTCCGCCCAATCCTACGGAAACCATGCTGGAGAACAACAAGAAAAGTCGCTCTTGAGACGGGGCGGGAATCCCGTAATCCAAGAATATTCCGACTGGCGCGACCAAAAGCGCCGCAGTCATCGCATACAACCCCATCAGTATACCAATCAGGCCTAAAAATGGCCCCAAAACAAAGACGAGATTGAAAAATCCCAAGCTGATCGTGGCGACAATCGCTCTCGTCATATTCCCTACCGATGCGTTGGACTGTGCTTGATCAATTCGGTAGCCAGCCAAAAGCTCGCGTGCCACTAGCTTCGGACTTCCCAATCCTTCTGCAATTTCAAACTCCGTCTTTCCTTGTTTCATTCCCGAGAGAAAATGCTCTGTATAATCGGCAAGGATGTCTAAACGTTCTTTATCAGGCAAAGCGCTAAGCAAAGCATTTAACTCATCCATAAACTCACGCCTTGTCATATCCGAGTCCCTCCTCTATGATCTCATTTACCCCGCGGTTAAATATTCGCCACTCCAAAACGAGGTCATTCATGTATTGACGACCGCGATTTGTCAGCTGGTAATATTTCCGTGGGGGTCCCTCTTGTGATTCCGCCAAATAGGTCGTAAAAAATCCTTCCTGGGTCAAACGGCGAAGTAAGGGGTAAACCGTTCCTTCAGAGATATGGAATTTTTCTGAGATGCTCGCAACTAGTTCGTAGCCGTATCTGTCCTGCTTTGCTGTCAAGACGAGAACACACAGCTCCAGAACCCCTTTTTTAAACTGTACGTTCATCAACATCACCCATGTAAAAGCTTACCAAATGGCTACTATATATTGCAAGGTACTTCATAATAACAAAACCTCTTTTTCGCAGCATATCAAGAAGGTGCGACCGCGTTTTAGAGGTAGTTTATTGTGTCCGTACAGTAAAAAATGGACAGGGAGGTTTTTCTCCACCCCTGTCCGGTCAAACCTTATTTTACTTCAACAATGCGGTTTTCTACTTTTGGATTGACAGTTTTACGCTTGATCAAGCCTTCTTCCACAATGCTGTACATGGACAAGCCTGTGTTGAAGAATGGCTTTTTCAAAGATTCGTAACCATCTCCACCTGCTGCCAGGAAGTCGATCGTTGCCACTTTATACGTTTTGGTCAGGTCAAGCGGCTTGTCTCCAACTTTTACTTCTACTACGCGCTCGCCAGCTGGCTTGGATGGGTTGTACGTGAAGCTCATGCCGCTCACTTGCGGGAAGCGTCCTGCTCCCTCTTCTACCTTGCTCACGCCGTTTTCGAGGGCTTTCTTCAGCTCTTCGCCTGTTACTTCTACGACTGCCAGTGTATTGTTCTCGAATGGCAGGAGCGTGTACAGACCTTTTTTCGTGATATCGCCTGCTGGCAACTGTGTACGGATTCCACCACCGTTAGCGAGTGCTACATCTGCCTCATAGCCTTTGATGGACTGCGTGCGCTCCAGCATGATATCTGCGATCAGGTTACCTACGTTTGTTTCTTTCGTACGTACCAGTGCACGGTCACCATCGAGTGGCACTTCGGATTTCGCAATGGTAACATTCATGACAGTATCGATCTTGCCCACGATTTCTTTTACCATCTTATCTACGTCTGGATCAGCCACAACTGCTTCATCGTACTCTTTCAAACCGCCGCTGAATGCTACCAGTTCTTTGCCGAGGTAGTAGAGGTCAGCGCGTCCGAGGGACTTGCCGTACTCCCAGTCTTGTACGATGTACGTGCCGTTTACGAGTTCAGGTGCTTTCAGCGGAGTATGGGAGTGACCACCAACAATCAGGTCAATGCCAGGGACGTTTTTCGCGATTTCACGGTCTACGTTCACTCCGATGTGGGAAACAACAATCACGTGATCTACTTCTTTTTTCAGCTCAGGTACAAGTACTTTCGCCACTTCTACCGGGTTTTTGAATGTCAGCCCTTTTACGTTGTCAGGGTGAGTCAATACAGGTGTGTCTTCCGCTACGAAACCAACAAAGGCGAATTTCTTCCCACCAATCTCTGCTTTGAAAACAGGTGGCAGCAATTCTTTTCCATCTGCCTTGAACACGTTAGCAGAGATAACTGGATGCTCGAGCATGTCACGCAGCTTGAGCAGTTGCTCATAACCGAAGTCAAACTCGTGGTTACCGGCAGCCATTACGTTGTAGTCGAGGCTGTTGAGGATCGGAACAACAGATTCGCCTTTGAATTGGTTCACGAAAACGGTACCTTGGAAGGTATCACCAGCGTCCAAGAGCAAGAAGTTTTCGTTCTCTGCACGCCATTCCTTGAGCAAGGTTGCGATTTTGGCAAAGCCGAATTCTTTTTGGTTCTTGTCTTCTTGAATATGACCATGTGTATCGTTGGTGTGTGCAATCGTTACATGCGTGGTAGCAGCATCACCCAATGCTTGGAAAAATTCACCGCGCGTTACAGTCGCTTTGCTGTCGAGCTTCATTTTGTAGCCCAATTTGTCAGCCATTTGTGTCAGCTTGGCAGACGTTACGGCTTGCGCAGGGTTTTTATAGTCGTCTTGTGTGAGAGCACCTTGGCTCTTTGCCCAGTCGAAGTAAGGAGTAGACCAATGAGCTCCCTTAGCGGCTGCTCCCAGTTTTGCCTCTTTCAATTTAGAAAAAACAACAGTAGCCTCCGCGAGAGTCACGGCACGATCCAAAGCAAGATCGCCATTTTGACCCGCTGATACAATTGCCTTTTTCACCATCCAGTCAGTGTGCTGTACGGGATGCAATGGTGCTGCAAATGCTGAGGAAGACATCAGCGATGCAAACACGATAGATGCAAACGCCGTCATCGTAATCCGACGTGCCTTTTTCATGATAATTTCCCCTCTCGTCTATGTATAAATAAATAGGATAACGTTTTCATTATAGCAAAATTTGCTAGGACTATGGTGTGATATTTGTTTACTTTCTGTTTAGAAAGCTCTTGAAGGCCTCTGCCATTTTCTCTGGTGCCTCTACCATGCCCATATGCCCAACATCAGGCAACAACACTTGCTCTACGTTATTTTTATCTACTGTAAAAGTTTTTTCAGAAGGAATGATCTGGTCCTCTGTTCCTGCGACTAATAGCACAGGTAAAGTCGTTTCTTGCAGCACATGATTGCGATCCGCTCGATCACGCATGGCGATTAATGTTTGGATGGCTCCAACCGGGTTCGTCGCAAAACCAATTTCTTTTGCTAGCTGGACTTCTTCTCTCATCGTCTCGACATGGGAAGGTGCGAACAGCTTCGGTACGAGGGCTTTGATAAACGGCTCCATTCCATTTTGGCGGATGTTGTCTGCGCCTTTATCCCGATTGGCTTTGGCAGTGTCGTCATCTGGATATGGCGTCGAATGGATCAAGCCAAAGCTCGCTAGCTTGTCCGCGTATTGATTTGCAAATGCCAAGGTCACATAGCCACCGAGCGAATGTCCAAACAGATGAATCTTCGCTAAACCCAGCTCATCTACAAACAAAGCCAGATCGTCTGCAAAGCGCTCCATCGAATACGATTCATCAGGCGCCGAGCTGTTTCCATGACCACGTAAATCGATCGCAATGACACGATTGGTTTTAGACAAGAGCGGAACTAGCTTATGCCAGTAAGATGAGCTCCCGCAAAAACCGTGGATCAAAACAAGCGACTCCCCTGTTCCTTCTTCTACATAGGCTATTTTGATGCCGTTACTCAGTTGGACTTCCTTTTTCATCGAATCATACTCCTTTAATGTTTGTTTACTTCTTGTCAAAAAGTGCTGCTGACCCTTACGATTGGAAAATAACCCCTGTTTCGAAGAACATGAAAGAGGTGCATATGTAGATGGTATACCCAAAAACAGGTTCCGTGATCGTCAGGGACGGGAAAGAAATGACGTACACGCACATTCAGGCAAATCAGACGCCATCTCGCTCCGTCTGTTTTTTCTTTCCCGGAGCCAGCTATTCGTTCGACAGGCCTTATCTGTATTATTCTACCATGCTTTTATTGAGCAAACAGATCGATCTCGTCCATGTACATGCAGAGTATGGACGAGACAATACGGATTTTTGGAATAGCTCCTTCGCCAAACGAAGTGCTTGGATCAGCGAGGAGATGCAAACGGTTGTCTCACATGTGCTGGATGTTCACGCGTATGAACGAGTATTCTTCCTCGGGAAGTCACTCGGTACGGTACCGATTACATGCGGATTGCTTAAGGAATCTCGTTTTGTCCGTTCATCGGCTATCTTGTTGACGCCATTACTGACTGAGGATGTGTTCCATACGGAATTGCTGACTCTCACTCAACAGGTCTTTCTCGTCTCAGGCACCGCCGATCATTACTACAATCAGGATGTGGTTGATCAGCTTGCTACATCCAAACCAAACATTCAGCTCCATCTCCCGCAAAACGCCAAGCACTCCCTCGATGTTGATCTCTACGTCGATGATTCCCTTCAAGTGCTACAGTCTGTCATGGGCAAACTAGCATGTTTCTTGGACAAGCAAATAGATTGACAGCAAAAACAACACCTCTTGCCCGTACTAAAGAGAGGTGTTGTTCTCTTGTTTTTTACCGAAGCGGGATAAAGATTTCATACGCATTGTCGACCCGAGCAGACTCATGCACAGATGGAACATACCGTTGATCGTAGCGCTCCATGCGAAGAGCTTGCTCGTCCACCTGATGGCCATTCTCGTTGAGCCAGCCAAACAGGCCGTGGTATGTATATTGTACCTGTTCCATCGGTCCTGTGTGGGTAAAGCGGGCGTATGTCTTCGCTGGCATCGTGAACCCGATCATGCCCTCAGGGATATGCTCGAAACGCTCTACTTCCACCACAATGTACTCGGTATACATTTGGTACGTCCGATTCTCTTCGCTGATGTCGTAACGAATATCTGGTGAAATCACGAGAGGAATCTCATCCTGGCGCTTCAAAAAAGTCTCCCACAGCTTTGGCATGTATTCCACAAGCATCGGAAATGCACCAGAGAAGCTAAGGCCAATCAGATGCTTTTGCGGTACGTGAACAATCATCCCTTCCATGTCTCCACCTCATCATCTGCATTTTCCTTCGTATTTTGACAGGGAGTGGAAAAATCCTGCAAAAAAAAATCAAAAAAGCACCTCCTGCATCAGGAAGTGCTTCTTCTTTTCATTCTTTATTCAAACGCTTTTTTCATCGCTTTGTAGCTCGCTTCAATCGTCCGTTCGATATCTTCATCAGTATGTGCCAAGGAAACGAACATACCCTCAAACTGGGACGGCGGGATCATGATGCCTTCCTCCAGCAGATAGCTAAAGTACGCGGAGAAACGCTCCAGATCGGATGTTTTCGCTGTTTCATAGTTGATAACCGGTGTCTCTGTGAAGAACAGGCAAACCATGGAGCCTACGCGATTGAGCGTGTGCGGAATGCCCAGCTTCTTGGCATTGTCAGCCAAGCCTTCAGCCAAACGAGCGGACATCTTCTCCAAGCGTTCGTAAGCGCCTGGTTTGCTGAGCTCTTGCAAGGTAGTCAAGCCTGCTACCATTGCCAAAGGATTACCCGACAGCGTTCCTGCTTGATAGATTGGTCCTGCTGGAGCCACTTGCTGCATGATCTCCCGTTTGCCGCCGTATGCACCAACTGGCAAGCCACCGCCAATGACTTTCCCCATCGTTGTCAAATCCGGAGTAATGCCGTACAGCTCTTGTGCACCGCCCAATGCTACACGGAAGCCAGTCATGACTTCATCGAAAATGAGCAGTGTCCCATGTTTCTCCGTAATTTCACGCAGTCCTTCGAGGAAGCCTGGCTGTGGAGGAACGACCCCCATGTTGCCGCCGATTGGCTCCACAATGACTGCTGCCAGATCATCGCCAAACGATTCAAATGCCAGTTTGACGCTTTCCAGATCATTGTAAGGAACCGTAATCGTGTTGTGTGCTGTTCCTTCTGGTACGCCTGGGCTGTCTGGAAGTCCGAGTGTAGCCACACCAGAACCAGCTTTGATCAACAGGCTGTCTGCATGACCATGGTAGCAGCCCTCGAACTTCATGATTTTGTTGCGTCTGGTATAGCCACGCGCGAGACGCAGAGCGCTCATCGTCGCCTCTGTACCGGAGTTCACCATGCGCACGACTTCTACAGATGGCACGATCTCACAAACGAGCTTTGCCATTTCTGTTTCCCGCTCAGTCGGTGCGCCGAAGCTGGTTCCAAGCGCAGCTACTTCCGTAATCGCTGCGAGGACACGCGGATGCGCATGACCCAAGATCAATGGACCCCACGAGCCGATGTAGTCAACATAGCTGTTACCATCCACATCAAAAATGCGGGAGCCTTCTCCTTTTGCGATGTAAACAGGATTGCCTCCGACGCTCTTAAAGGCACGGACCGGACTGTTTACTCCGCCTGGTATGTAATGCTGTGCTTCTGCAAATAACTGAGTAGATTTTTCTCTATTCATCTCGTGCTCACCTCGCCAGCCATTTTGCAACATCTTTTGCATGGTACGTAATGATCAAATCTGCACCTGCGCGCTTGAAACCAACCAATGTTTCCATAACGATACGCTCTTCATCGATCCAGCCATTCAGAGCTGCCGCTTTTACCATGGAATACTCTGCACTCACATTGTAAGCCACGATCGGCAGGTTGAAGTTCTCACGCAGACGAAGGACCATGTCCATGAAGGCAAGACCTGGCTTCACGATCAAGAAGTCAGCGCCTTCTTTTACATCGGAAGCTGCCTCTCGCATTCCTTCACGTGCATTGGCCGCGTCCATTTGATAGCTTTTGCGATCGCCGAATTGTGGAGTCGAGCCTGCCGCATCGCGGAACGGCCCGTAGAAAGCAGAAGCGTATTTCACCGCATAGGACATGATCGGAATGTGTTCAAAACCAGCCTCGTCCAAAGCTTCACGGATTGCAATCACGAAACCGTCCATCATGTTCGAAGGTGCAATGATATCTGCTCCAGCTTTTGCTTGGGAAACGGCGGTCTGACCCAAAAGCTTCAATGTTTCGTCATTCACGACTTCGCCTTCATGAATCACACCACAGTGACCATGATCGGTGTATTCACACAGGCATGTATCTGCAATCACGAGCATTTCCGGATGGGCTTCCTTGATCAGACGCATCGCCTGCTGGGTAATCGCATCATCATTGTACGCCTCTGTTCCACATGCGTCTTTATGTGTTGGTACCCCAAACATTAAAACAGCTTGAATTCCCAGAGCTACGATTTCCTTCATCTCTTCGGCCAGTTTGTCCAAGGAGAGCTGATACACGCCTGGCATGGACGGAATCTCATTCTTAATACCGGTTCCTTCCACTACGAATAACGGATAAATCAAGTCTTCCACCCGTACGTGGTTCTCCCGCACCAGATTACGCATAGCCGCGCTTTTGCGAAGACGGCGATGACGGTCAAATGTTTGTGCCATGTCGATTCCCTCCCAGATTCTCTATGATAGCTACTAGTAATCCTTCCACGGTGTACTCACTCGCTACCACATGAACAGAAAGCCCGTTTTGTTTTGCTGTATCGGCCGTTATTGGTCCGATACAGGCTATCTGAACGTGCTTAAGCCAGTCAAACGATGCATAAGGCTCCATCGCTGCCATAAAATGGGTCACCGTTGAAGAGCTGGTAAACAAGATGATATCGATGAGACCTTGCTGGAGCTTTTCCGCTGCATCTGGAGCCTGCTCTGCATCAATGACAGTGTGATACACGTCTACCTCTGTCACAGCAAGTCCCAAGCGAGCCAACTCCTTTGGCAATGCCTTGCGGGCAATATCAGCACGAGGCAGCAGAACGCGCTGACCAGGAAACAGTTGATCATACAAGCTCGAAAGCAAGCCCTCCGCCACGTAATCAGACGGGATGACAGCTACTTCGAGTCCGTGATGCTCAAGGGCCTGGGCCGTCTTCGGACCGACCGCAGCAATTTTGCCAGTGAACGCTTCAAGGCCTACCCCGACCTCGCGCATGCGCTCCAAAAAGAAGCGTACGCCATTCACACTCGTGAAGACCACCCAGTCGTATGTTGGCAACTGGGTGATGGCTTCGTCGAGCTTGGCAGTGTCCGTCGGCGGCATCATTTTTAACAGGGGAAATGCGTATGCTTCTCCACCCAACCGCTCGATATGTTCAACGAGCTCGCGAACTTGACTTCTTGCCCGCGTGACCATGATGCACTTGCCAGTCAGCGGCTTGTGCGATCCGTGGACAATCATTGCTCATTCTCCCGCAGTACTTGCGCAAGTACGTCTCCCGCTCCTTGCGCCAGAAGAGCTTCCGCCACTTGAATACCCAGGGCTAATGGATCCTGGCCAGTCGCCGTGTTTTTGAACATTTGTTTCCCATCTGGGGAGCCAACCATTCCGGTCAAAGTAATTTCATTGTTCTCACCAATTGTCGCATATGCGCCAATCGGCACCTGACAGCCTCCTTGGAGTTTATGCAGGAAGCTGCGCTCTGCCGTTACCGCCAAACGCGTCAGTGCGTCATCAAACTGCTTCAAGAGAGCGAGTGTCTCCTCATCGTCTGCACGGCACTCGATGGCAAGCGCACCTTGACCGACAGCTGGCAAGCTGATTTCAACAGGCAGGAACTGCGAGATGTTCCCTTCAAAATTCACGCGCTCAAGTCCAGCTGCAGCTAGGATGATCGCATCAAAATTACCTTCCTCCAGCTTGCGCATGCGCGTATCAATATTTCCACGCAGAGATTCGATCTGAATGTCAGGGCGATGTGCGAGAATTTGTGCAGAACGGCGCAAGCTACTAGTCCCTACCAAAGCTCCTTGTGGTAATTCATCCAATGTCTTGCCGTCCTTGGAAAGCAGGACATCACGGGGATCAACACGCTTTGGAATCGCGCCGATTACCAAGCCCTCTGGCAATTCAGCTGGCATATCCTTCAAGCTGTGTACCGCAAAATCGGTTTCCTTATCGAACAAGGATTGCTCGATTTCTTTAACAAACAACCCTTTTCCGCCTACTTTGGACAAAGTCACATCGAGGATTCGATCGCCTTTTGTCACGATTTCATGCAATTCAAAATCAGCCTCAGGTGATAACCCTTTTAGTTGATCTATGACCCAATTCGTTTGGGTGAGCGCCAATTTGCTGCGACGCGTTCCCACTTTCCATTTTCCCATGACAGCCTCCTTGATGAACAGCCCCTACCACCAGTCGTGAAATGTAGAAGTAGTGAAGCCTAAAAAATTGATAAGCAGTAACAAAAACGCCAGGACGTTCCACTGCGCGAGTCTGCGCATCTGCACCGTATCCCGATAGCGTTGGTACAGCCATAGCGAATAAATCGCAAGAACCAGCATGGAGAGCACTACTTTTGAATCTAGCAGAAATTTCTCCGGCAAAACCATTTTACCCCAAATGATCCCTAATACAATCGAGAGCAAGAGCATCGGTACACCCAGCATGTTCATTCGGTACGCGTAGCCTTCCAATTGATCGAGGCTAGGCAACCGCCTGAGCAACGGGGACCAGCGTCTTTCCTTGAGCATTTTGTGCTGAAGCAAGTACATGGCCGAGAAGATCATGGAGAGCGAGAACGCCCCGTAGCTAAACATGGCCAGTGTCACATGTGTCAACAATAGCTCAGAGGTCAAGATACTCGATACAGCCTCAATCGGCGTTTCCGGCAAAAACATCGACATGACGAGCACGACGAACCCGATAATATTAGTAAAAAATACCAGCAAATCAATCCGAAAAAAATAGTGAATGGTAAGCGACAAGCCTACCAGCACCCATGAATAAAAAAAGAGCGTCTCAAACAGCGTAATGACTGGAAAATACCCCTTCATGACTGCTTGCGAGACAAAAAATGCGGTTTGCAAGGCCCAAACGACAACAAGCAACCCGAAAGCCAGACGATTGACTTTCCGGTTGCTTTGCAAGAAGTCGTTAAAATAGAAGAGAACACTTGCAGCGTAGAGAAAGATCGTCAAGTCGTAGATCCATCTCACCTCGGCCATGTACTCTCTCCCCCACTTTCCCAATCGGTTTCTAACAGTAGCAGATAGATTGTTAAGTCAGCTTAGTCAGGGAACCGGGAAGCCAATACTTGCTCCCGAGAAGAAGATGTCTGTTTATTTTTATCGTTAGACCAGATTGCTTCCTGTTCTTTTCGCTCCAGGATCTCCTCCAACGCAAACATTTTCTCGAAAATATCCAATACTTCTTCCCCATCTTTGGTAGCTGCCATTTCTTTTAAACGCACGACCGGATCGTGCAACAATTGATTGACAATGCCCTTGGTTGTCTTGCGGATGATGTGCATCTCCCGCTCAGACAGGTTCGGCAGCTTGTTTTCGATTTTTCGCATCGCTTCGCTTTGGATCGTGTTTGCCTTGTCACGCAGTGCAGCAATGAGTGGCGCCACTCCAAGCGTCTGGTACCAGGTCGTGAATGCCACAATCTCTTCTTGAATCATGACATCCAGACGTTCCGCTTCACGAGAACGTTCTGCAACGTTACTCGCAACGATGCCTTCGAGATCGTCAATATCATATAAAAATACGTTATCAAGATCATGCAAGTCAGGATTCAGGTCGCGAGGAACTGCGATATCCACCATGAACAACGGACGATGCTTCCGTTGTTTCATGATCGGAGCCAGTTCTTTTTTGCCGAGGACATAACCTGTCGCTCCGGTCGAGCTGATGACGATGTCTGCTGTGAGCAGTGCCTCTGGCAGCTGCTCCATCGTACAGGAGTCACCCTTGAACTTTTCTGCCAAAAGCTGTGCTCTCTCCAATGTACGATTCGCTACCATGACGCGTTCCGATCCATTTGTGTGCAGGTGCTTGGCGGTGAGCTCACTCATTTTGCCCGCTCCGACGATCAGGACAGACTTCCCTGCGAAGGAACCGAAGATCTTTTTCCCCAGTTCGACAGCAGCGTAGCTGACAGAAACCGCATTTTGTCCAATCGCTGTCTCTGTATGGGCACGCTTGGCGAACGTAATCGCTTGCTTGAATAAGGTGTTAAAGACAGTCCCTGTCGTTTGACGCTCCTGCGCCAACAGGAACGCATCCCGGACTTGTCCGAGGATTTGTGTTTCTCCCATTACCATCGAATCAAGACCGGAAGAGACGCGGAACAAGTGCTCGATTGCCTGTTCGTTCTCTTTTATATAGAGATGATCCTTAAATTGTTCTTTCTCCACGCCGAACCATTCAGCCAAAAAACGGCGGGTATAGTCTCGGCCAATATTCGCCTGGTCGCAAACGACGTAAATTTCCGTCCGGTTGCACGTCCCCAGGATGATACATTCTGCGATACTCTTCGTCTGGGAGAGAAGATGAAGAGCGCGTGCTGTTCCATCGTCGCTGAATGTAAACTTTTCGCGAATTTCGACAGGAGCTGTTTTGTAGTTTAAACCCAGCAAAAGAATATCCATAATGTCCTCCCAGAATAACAAACCTGTTAGCGGCATATGTAAAATGCACTATTATTATATCATTATGTCCCGAATCGGATAAGAGTAATTGTGAAAAGTTTATTAACGGAGTGTACTTTGCGTATCTCCTATATAATCCGCTTGCGTTCCATCCGGGAATCCCTTATGATGTCGGCTATACATGAAAACAGAAGAAAAATTGCGAAAATGTCAGAAAGGAGAGGAAAGAATCTTTGAGAAAACCTTGGATGGCAGACATAACGCTGCTCCTCGTCGCAGTTATCTGGGGAACTACGTTTTTGATCGTACAACAGGCAATCGCATCGCTGCCTCCCAATACGTTTAACGCTGTTCGTTTTACCATTGCTGCGTTATTTTTATTGATCATCTATTTCATCCGCAATCGTCATCGTGGGCAGACCTCTGAATGGAGAGGGCCACTGCTTCGTGCAGGCGTCATCCTCGGCTTTTGGCTCTGTCTGGGATACGCCTTACAGACCGTAGGACTTTTGTATACTTCGCCGTCCAAAGCTGGCTTTATCACTGGATTATCCGTCGTATTGGTGCCGCTCTTCTCTTTTTTGCTCTTACGTGAGCGCGTCAAGCCTTTCGCTATCGTCGGTGTGATTCTAGCAGCATTCGGCTTGTATCTGCTGACGCAGAACCAGTCATTCTCCTTTAATCTCGGTGATGCCCTGATCTTCGTCGGTGCAATCTGCTTCGCCATGCAAATTGTCTCTACCGGTAAATACGCACCTCGTTTTGCAGCATTGCCCCTTGCCATCACGCAATTAGGCACGGTAGGTGTGATGAGCTGGCTGTATGCCTTTTTCTTTGAGGATTGGAGTCGTGCTTTTGATCCGGCGATCTTGCTCATACCCGAGGTGGCCTTTGGGTTGATCGTCACTTCTATTTTCGCCACGGCACTGGCCTTTCTCGCGCAGACAGCCTTGCAAAAACAAACCAGCTCGACGCGGGTCGCTCTCATTTTCGCTTTGGAACCCGTATTTGCTGCAGTCACCTCATACGTCTTTATTCATGAAATATTGAGTGGAAGACAGTTAACCGGATGTCTCCTTATTTTCACCGGCATGATTCTCGCTGAGCTGCCGATTCAAGAATGGGTGCGGAGTTTCCGTCAGAGAAAGCCAAGTGACGGTCGTGAATCCGCCTGATTCGAAAAGCAAAAAAGTTCCTTCTCCCCTGCGGGAAAGGAACTTTTTTTATGAGCTCTTCTTGACCTCTAGCATTACCGCATCCACAAAAAGCTGCATGACCGGTCCGCACACTTCTTGCGGGTAACGCTCCGTTCGTTTGAGCCACTGTTTGAGGCGGAGCAAGTGATACGCTGCTTGTGGCAGTCGCCCTCTTGTCCCATGATCGATGAGAGCGACTGCCGACAGACCGACCTTGGTCCACAGATGGAACTTCTCCACCCACGGCCTCGTTTCTTCTGCCAGCTTCTGATTCGTCATTCCTGCCAACAGCTTGTCTGCCGCAGCCTCCATCTTCTGAAAAAGAGCCGTCAAGTCAGCAATGGCTTTTTGCCGATCTCCCTGCAAAAAATGAAAGCGGAAGGTCAGGATAGCTTCTAGCAATCGCGGCGATTCCACCTCGCATAAAAACGAGCTTTGCACGTTATCCGCAAAGGTGAAGAAAGCATTTGCATCCTTTTGTCCCGCTACTTCCTCTACGGCTTGTTTCCATACTCTATCAGGATCGTAGCCGATCGGATCTCGCAAATAAGCTGCCGTCGTAATCAAAGGAATCTTCGAGCATTCTGATCTAGACATCGCATTCGCCACATAGCCTGCTGCGTATTGCCACAGGTCAGGATCACGGTGACGCAATGGACCGATATGTAGTTCGTTCGCCATCGCCAAATCATTCACCGGGTAGTTGTCCCAATAAAATGGCTGATGACCCGTGTACTCCTGAAAGCGAATGGCATCACCATCCGTCAGGTAGGGCGAGCAGACGAATCGTCCCGTCCAGAACAAATCGATTTCTGGCGGCAAATGCTGGCCGAGGTACATGATGTACGCTTCTTTTCCAATCCCGTTGTATTGAGTAGGACAGACAACCAACTTAACTGGTTCGCCCCAACTGCGTATCAAATCCCACACATAAAGCGTCGTTCGGGCATGCGCCTCCGCCAAATGGGCAAACTCGGCTACATCCTTCTCATGCAATAGATGCATGGGGATATCATCGAACAATAACGCAAAGTAGCGCACACCGCGATCGTACAAATCCTGATACTTCCTACCTAACAGCTCCAAGTGCTGACGATTCGTATATTCCATGCTGAGCCCAGGACCCAAGCAATAAATAAACTGCATGTTGCGAGTCTTAGCCCGCTGGATCAGCTCATCTAACTGTTGATTGGCTTTCACAGGAAGCGGCTCCATCCAGCGTTCCCGCAGATACTCGTCATCTTTTGGAGCGTAGAAATACGCGTTGTAATCATGTCGGTGCAAAAAATCGATCATATCCAGCCGCTCTTCATGTGTCCAGGGTGTTCCATAGAAGCCTTCGATCACACCACGTACTGCAAAGCAAGCACTCCCGCTCACTCAGATGCTCCCTTCCCCACGACGAATTGGGTCTAAGAATTACTCATTGGCTGGAGCAGTCTCCTCAGCCTTAGTAGCCGTCTCCCTGGCCATTTCCTCGCCAGCACGGATACGACGCATGATTTCTGCCCACAGTTCATCCTTACCTTGACCTGTCTCCGAGGAAAATACGATGATCGTATCATCCCCGCGCAAATTCAGGCTTTGACGGATGATCTTCGTATGCTGTAGCCAACGCCCGCGAGCGATTTTATCACCTTTCGTCGCTACGACTACGGTAGGGATCCCGATTTGCTTACACCAATCGTACATCGCAACGTCTTCTTTACTCGGAGCATGACGAATATCGACTAGTTGAATAATGAAGCGAAGCTCTTCCCGATTTTTCAAATAGCCCTCGATCATTTTTCCCCATTGTTCCTTGATCGTCTTCGCTACCTTTGCATACCCATAACCCGGGAAGTCAACGAAGTAGAGCATTTGATTCACACGGAAATAGTTTAATGTCTGGGTTTTACCCGGACGAGAACTGATCCGGGCAAGCCCTTTGCGGTTCATCATTTTATTGAGCAAGGATGATTTTCCTACGTTGGAGCGTCCTACCAGCGCGATCTCATGGAGACCATCAGTCGGATACTGCTTTGGTCCAACCGCGCTGATAATAAACTCTGATGATGTTACCTTCATGCTTTGTCACCTACTGGCTGTTTAGTTAGAGCGTGACGCAGCACTTCATCTAAATGATCAACTGGATAGAATGTCAGTTCACCGCGTACGCTCTCCGGGATATCCTCGATATCCTTCTCGTTGTCTTTTGGCAAAATGATCGTGGTTAAACCTGCACGGTGAGCAGACATGCACTTTTCTTTCAGCCCGCCAATTGGTAGAACCCGACCTCGCAACGTAATCTCCCCCGTCATCCCCACTTCTTTTTTCACAGGGATTTTCGTGAGGGCGGATACGAGTGCGGTTGCCATAGTAATCCCAGCAGACGGACCGTCTTTTGGAATCGCCCCTTCTGGAAAGTGGATGTGGATATCGTTCTTCTCATGGAAGGACGGATCAATTCCCCACTGATCTGCATGGGAGCGAATATAGCTGAATGCAGCCTGTGCAGATTCCTTCATGACATCACCCAGTTTCCCTGTCAGGGTGAGCTTTCCTTTTCCAGGCAAAATGCTGACTTCTACATTCAGCGTATCTCCGCCTGCTTGTGTCCAAGCCAGACCCGTAACGGAGCCGACTTGATCTTTTTTCTCCGCCAACCCATAGCGGTAGCGCGGTTTGCCGAGGAGTGTCTCCAACGTCTTAACCGTAACCACGACACGCTTCTTCTCACCGCTCACGATCAGCTTGGCAGCTTTGCGGCATACGTTGGCTGCTTCGCGATTGAGGTTGCGAACACCCGCTTCTCGCGTGTACAGACGAACGAGCTTCAGCATCGCATCGTCGTTCATTTTCAGCTTATCTTTGCCCAGACCGTGATCCTGCATTTGCTTCGGCAAGAGGTAATCACGCAAAATGTTCAGCTTTTCCAGTTCGGTATAGCTGGAAATTGAGATGACCTCCATCCGGTCCAAAAGCGGACGCGGAATCGTATCGAGACTGTTTGCGGTCGTAATAAACATGACGTTCGTCAAATCATAGGTCTCTTCGATATAGTGGTCACTGAATTTGTCATTTTGGTTTGGATCGAGTACTTCGAGCAGTGCAGACGCAGGGTCTCCGCGGAAATCAGACGCGAGCTTGTCGATCTCATCCAGCAAAAAGACAGGATTAATCGTACCAGCTTGCTTCATTCCTTGTATGATTCTTCCTGGGAGAGCACCTACATACGTGCGGCGGTGTCCGCGAATCTCTGCTTCGTCGCGTACTCCACCCAAGGAAATGCGAACGAAATTGCGCCCGATTGCACGCGCTACGGAACGGGCCAGAGACGTTTTCCCGACACCCGGAGGGCCTACCAGGCAAAGGATCGGTCCACGCATGGAGTTTACCAGCTTTTGTACTGCCAAATACTCCAAGACGCGCTCCTTGGGTTTATCCAAGCCGTAATGATCTTCATCGAGAACTTGCTGCGCATGATGAATATCCAGATTATCTTCTGTTGTTTTCGTCCACGGCAGCGCAAACAAGGTATCGATATACGTACGGATGACTGAGCCTTCCGCAGAAGTCGCCGGCATCTTCTCCAGACGCTCAAGCTCCTTCTCGATCTTCGTTTTGATCCGCTCAGGAGCGTCCGATTTTTCGAGTTGAGCACGCAGCTCATCTACTTCGCCTTGGCGTCCGTCCTTGTCGCCCAGCTCTTTTTGGATAGCTTTCATTTGCTCACGCAGGTAATATTCCTTTTGCGTGCGCTCCATCTGTTTCTTCACGCGGTTGCCGATCTTGCGCTCCAGCTCAAGTACCTCGCGCTCGTTGTTCAAAATGGTCAAGAGAATTTCGAGACGTTCCTTGATGTTGGTCGTCTCCAAAATTTCTTGTTTATCCTTCATCTTAAGCGGCAAATGCGAAGCAATCACATCCGCCAAACGTCCCGGTTCCTCAATGTCCTGCACAGAGGTTAGCGTCTCTGGAGAAACCTTTTTGGACAGCTTGATGTACTGCTCAAAGTGGCCCAGCAAGGAACGCATTAATGCTTCCACTTCGTTTTGCTCTGTTTTTTCATCTTGCAAATATGTAATCGACACGACGAAATAATCTTCCTGTTGAAGATACTCCTCGATCTTCGCGCGTTGCAAGCCTTCTACCAATACACGGATTGTCCCATTCGGCAGCTTCAGCATTTGTTTCACACGCGCAACGGTACCAATACTGTAGATTTGCTCAGCATCTGGCTCTTCTATATGGACCTCTTCCTGTGTCGCAAGCAAAATCTTGTTATCGTCTACCATGGCTTGCTCCAATGCGCGGATGGACTTTTCCCGTCCAACGTCCAAATGGAGTACCATTGTCGGATAAACAAGCAATCCTCGCAACGGGAGAAGCGGTAATTCTCGTTTACCGGAACGTTCGCCCAAGCGGATGCACCTCTCCTTGTTGATCTACCCTCTTACAAAGAGCCTTATAACAGACAAAAACGGCCCTCAAAGCCGTTTTTCTAACGCCCGCCCGGCCCCAAAAAACGAGACAAAAAAGATCATACGCAATCATTTTTTGTGGAGCTCGTTTCAGGCCGGGCAAGGCCTCAGGCTCTTTGCAAGCAGAAGCTTTTTTCCATTGTAGCGCAAACACAATCCGATGTCTAATCCGCGAGCATACCCGACTGTTACAGTGATAGCGGAGAGGAAGCGAGATCCTCTGCTGGGATTTGCAAAGTAAATCCCGTCGCCTCTTCCTCTTGCATGGCAGCTTGCGGTACAGCTAGCTCGAGTACCTCAGTAACAGTTGACACTGGAATGATTTCGATCCCCTTCATGTCGGCAAAAATGCTTTGCCAGTTTTCCTGTGGAATGAGGACTCTGGTCGCTCCCGCTTGTTTGGCGGCCTCCACCTTCGCGACTACACCCCCAACTGGCTTTACCTTCCCATGAATACTCACTTCGCCAGTCATGGCCAGTAAATTATCGACAGGCTGATCCAAAATCGCCGAGTAGATCGCTGTAGCAATGGTAATGCCCGCAGAAGGCCCATCGACAGGGATGCCTCCCGGAAAATTGATATGCAGATCGTAATCGTACGGGCGGACGCCCATTCTGTTTAGGACAGTCAAAACGTTTTCGATCGATCCTTTTGCCATCGACTTCCGTCGGATCGTCCGGTTACGGCTGCCCATCTCCTCTTCCTCAGCCATTCCTGTCATCGCCATTCGACCTTGACCAGGAACAGCGGTGGGTGAAGCAGTCACTTCAAGCTCCATCACACTGCCCATGTTCGGACCGTACACAGCAAGACCGTTGACCAATCCGACCTGCGGTGTATCATGCACCTGCTTTTCTGGTCGAGGCGATTTTTGACTGCTGTGCATCACCCATTCCACATCGGCAGCCTGGATGTCATGGCGTTCTTCCGTCAAGGCAATTCCAGCAGCAATTTGCAGCGTATTGATCGCTTCACGTCCATTGGTCGCGTAGCGCTCGATCACAGAAACTGCGCCGTCTTCTATATTCATATTCATTTTAGGCACGGCCGTACGCACGATACTCCCAATTTCTCCAGCCTTTAATGGGCGGAAAAAGATTTCCAGGCAACGGGAACGAAGCGCAGGAGGCAGTTCTTCTGGCAACCTCGTAGTCGCTCCAACCAGACGGAAATCAGCGGGTAAACCGTATTTGAAAACGTCATGAATATGCGAAGGAATTTGGTTATTTTCCTCGCTGTAGTAAGCACTCTCTAGCATGACTTTGCGGTCTTCGAGAACCTTTAGTAACTTATTCATCTGCACAGGATGAAGTTCCCCTATTTCATCAAGAAAAAGCATGCCACCGTGCGCTTTTGTCACAGCGCCTGGTTTTGGCTGCGGAATCCCCGCCTGCCCAAGCGAGCCTGCTCCTTGATAAATAGGATCATGTACAGAACCGATTAACGGGTCAGCAATCCCGCGCTCATCAAAACGAGCAATCGTCGCATCGATTTCAATAAACTTGGCATCAGAAGAAAACGGCGATAGCTGATTTTTCTTCGCTTCTTCCAGCACGACCCTAGCCGCTGCGGTCTTGCCTACACCAGGCGGCCCATAAATAATGACATGCTGTGGGTTGGGACCACACAAAGCGGCACGCAACGCACGAAGCCCATCTTCTTGTCCTACAATTTCTTCCAAAGTCGCTGGTCTTGTTCTCTCTGACAGAGGTTCCGTCAACGCAACCATTCTCATTTTACGAATGGAATCAAGATCCTTGCGCGATTCCTTTTCGGTTGAGGTTTTCGTGTTTCTCTGCGCTCGCAGCAAGTTCCAAAAGTAGGTGCCGATCACGATACCAACAACCACTTCAATGACAGCAATGACCAATGTCGTATAGTCCATATGCAGTCCCTCCCATGCGTCTTCGCTTGCGGTCAGCTTTTGTCCCCCGAAGAGAGGGAACACGTTCATGACCGTTTTGTGCATATGTAAAGCTTCTCTTGAACGATATCAAGTAGTATTGCCCCGCAAACGTAGACGTAAACCAACAACAAAAAAACCACCTCGCTTATCACGAGATGGTTTGTGTAGACAATGCTTATGCTGTTTCTTCGTGCAATTCCTGGCCTTCTTTGGTCAACAGTTGTGGCTTCACTTTGTCGCGAACCGTTTCTTCGGTAATCACGCACTTGTTGACGTCTTCTCTGGAAGGAAGCTCATACATCATGTCGAGCATGATTTGTTCGATAATCGCACGCAGTCCACGCGCACCAGTGTTGCGCTTAATCGCTTCTTTGGCGATTTGCATGAGCGCACCGTTATCGAACTCCAGTTCAACACCGTCGAGACTCAGCAGTTTTTGGTACTGTTTCACCAAAGAGTTTTTCGGCTCTGTCAGGATACGCACGAGCGTCTCCTCATCCAGCGGCTCCAAGGTAGCAAGCACTGGCAAACGACCGACGAACTCCGGAATCAGACCAAATTTCAGCAGGTCTTCCGGCAAAATGTATTTCAGGTATTCTCCGGCTTTCAGATCGCCTTTTACGCCATCTCCGAAGTCTGCACCGAAACCGATGACTTTTTTACCCAAACGACGCTTGATAATCTGCTCGACGCCATCAAATGCACCACCGCAGATGAACAAAATGTTCGACGTGTCGATTTGGATGAACTCTTGATGAGGATGCTTGCGTCCGCCTTGTGGTGGAACACTCGCAACAGTACCCTCCAAAATTTTCAAAAGCGCTTGTTGAACGCCTTCACCAGATACATCACGCGTGATGGATGGGTTTTCCGATTTACGGGCTACCTTATCAATCTCGTCGATGTAAATGATTCCTTTTTCAGCCTTCTCAACATCATAGTCAGCAGCCTGGATGAGCTTGAGCAAGATGTTTTCAACGTCTTCGCCCACATAGCCTGCTTCTGTCAGAGAAGTTGCGTCCGCAATCGCGAAAGGTACATTCAGAATGCGCGCCAATGTTTGCGCGAGCAACGTTTTCCCGCTACCAGTCGGACCAATCAGCATGATGTTGGATTTTTGCAGCTCCACATCCTCGATCTTCGCCCCGGAATTAATCCGTTTGTAGTGGTTGTACACCGCTACAGACAAGGACTTCTTCGCCATATCTTGACCGATGACATAGTCGTCCAAGATTTTGCGAATTTCCACTGGCTTTGGAATTTCTTTCATATCGATTTCTTCTTCAGTGCCCAGTTCTTCCTGTACAATTTCATTGCACAGTTCGATACATTCGTCACAAATGTAAACACCAGGACCAGCTACCAGCTTGCGCACCTGTTCCTGGGACTTGCCGCAGAAGGAGCACTTCAGTTGGCCTTTGTCGTCGTTAAACTTAAACATGCGCTTCACCTCACAACGGGTCAGTTTTTGCGTTCGATAATAGAGTCAATCAATCCGTAGGCCTTTGCTTCTTCTGCACTCATGAAATTGTCGCGGTCTGTATCTTGCTCTACGCGTTCATAAGGCTGACCTGTCCGCTCAGACAAAATCTCATTCAGCTGGCGCTTCGTTTTCATAATCCATTCCGCATGAATGCGGATGTCTTCTGCTTGCCCACGCACACCACCGAGCGGTTGGTGAATCATTACTTCGGCATTTGGCAGAGCGAAGCGCTTGCCTTTTGCACCAGCAGCCAACAGGAACGCACCCATGCTGGCAGCCATGCCCACACAAATCGTGGACACATCTGGTTTGATGTACTGCATGGTGTCATAGATGGCCATTCCTGCTGTAACAGAACCACCTGGAGAGTTTATGTATAGCGATATGTCTTTGTCCGGATCTTCTGCCTGCAAGAAAAGCAGCTGAGCGACAACCAGATTGGCGATTTCATCATCAATCTCGGTGCCCAAGAGAATAATCCGGTCTTTCAGGAGGCGCGAGTAAATATCGTAGGAGCGCTCTCCCCTGCTTGTTTGCTCGATGACCATAGGGATTAGCATTATGTATTTTCCTCCTTTGCCGAAAAAAGTCAATGGTGGAAAAACAAGGCACGATACACTCGTGCCTTGTGGTCTTGACAGTCAGCGTCAGGGTTAGCCTGCCCACTGACCAATCATGCGTTCTTCTAAGCTTATGCTGTTACTTTGCTTTCTGCAACCAGCAAATCTACTGTTTTGCGAGTTTGCACATCGCGGTACAGAGCAACCATGCCATCTTGTGCAGAGAAGATTTTGCGCAGCTCATCAGCTGGGCGGCCGTATACGCCAGCCAGTTTATCCAGTTCTGCGTTTACGTCTTCTTCTGTTGCTTCGATGTTTTCTGCTTTGCCGATTGCTTCCAAAGTCAAGGAAGTGCGAACGCGGGATGTTGCGTCTGCACGCAATTGATCACGCAGTTGGCTCTCATCCATGCCAGAGAACTGGTAGTACAGTTCCAGAGTCATGCCTTGGTATTGCAGACGTTGACCAAATTCATTTACCATTTGATCCAATTCATGCTCAACCATTACTGCTGGCAGATCGATTTCAGCGCTTTCAGCTGCTTTCAGAACGAGCTGCTCACGAACATATTGATCTTTTTCTTGCGCTGTTTTTTCTTCGAGTTTTTTCTTGGTGTCTGCTTTCAGCTCTTCCAGCGTGTCGAACTCGCTCACGTCTTTGGCAAACTCATCATCCAAAGTAGGCAGGTTTTTGCGCTTCAGGCTGTTCAGCTTCACTTGGAATACCGCTTCTTTACCAGCGAGGTTAGGAGAGTGGTACTCTTCAGGGAAAGTTACGGTAATTTCTTTTTCTTCGCCGATGTTCAAGCCAGCTAGTTGCTCTTCGAACCCTGCGATGAAAGTACCGGAACCCAGTTCCAGAGAGTATTCTTCTGCTTTACCGCCTTCGAAAGCTACTCCGTCTTGGAAGCCTTCGAAATCGATTACAGCGATATCGCCTGTTTGTGCTGCGCCCTCTTCTACTGCTACCAGCTCAGCATGACGCTCTTGCATACGCTTCAGTTCAGCGTCAACGCTCTCTTCAGTTACAGAGAAGTCTTTTTCTTCGATAGACAGACCTTTGTAGTCGCCCAGCTTTACTTCAGGCTTCACAGTTACAGTCGCTTTGAAGATCAGGTTTTTCCCTTGTTCCATTTGCGTTACGTCTACTTCTGGACGATCTACTGGCTCGATACCAGCTTCACGAACAGCTTGTCCGTATGCAGTTGGAAGCAGAATGTCAAGAGCGTCTTGGTACAGAGATTCTACACCAAAACGGGATTCGAACATTTTGCGTGGTACTTTTCCTTTACGGAATCCTGGAACTTGAACTTTTTGAACCACTTTTTTAAACGCTTGATCCAATGCTGCGTCTACTTGCGTAGCATCTACTTCAATCGTCAGGACTCCCTGGTTATTCTCTACCTTTTCCCAATTTGCTGCCACGTAAACTTCCCCTCCTAAATCGAATAACAGAACATCGCCAGCCGCGCCATGGTATCTTCGCAGGCTCGGATGATAATATTCTAGCCATTATAACCATTCTAGTATAGCACAAATCTTTTAGTTTTCAAGAAGACCTCATTGGTTGACGAACAGAATAGTTCCCTCCCAATTGTGAAACCGGGTTGCCTAAATGATCATAAAACGCCACGGATATGTAAACTTCTGTCGGGCTCGTTCCTGTCTCTTCTAAAAGAGCATATGTCGGTACGTGAAAACCGCGCGGCATTTGCAGGCTGCCCGGATTCAGAAACAAGATGTCTCTCTCTACGCCACAGACAGGTACATGAGAGTGACCGAATACGACTACATTTGCTCCGACCTCTTCTGCACGGTAATGAAGGCGCAGAAGAGAGCCTTTCACTCCGAAAAGATGCCCGTGCGTTTGCAGGATGTGAAGTTCGCGCCATTCGGTCTCTTGCTCAGTCGGCACCTCTTGTGTCGAATCGCAATTGCCTCGGACAAGCGTCATGTTGGAAAACGGCTCGCGCTGATGGTCGACACAAAAATCGCCACAATGCAATATTTTTTCGACATGATGTCGGTTGACGACCTGGCTTACTTCCCGAACCAAGCCGTGGCTATCGCTCATGATGAGAATTCCCATCACGCCTCACTCTCCTGTTTTCTCTCTTGTCTACTTGATGATTTCAAGCAGTTGCTGCATGGCACGAGCACGGTGGCTGATCTGGTTCTTTTCTTCTGGCATGAGTTCGGCCATCATTTTGTCCATCGAAGGGATGTGAAATACCGGATCGTATCCAAAGCCGTTTGTCCCTTTTGGCTCACGCGCGATCACACCCTCACATGCGCCAGTGGCAATGATTGGCTCTTCGCCTGGAATCACCAACGCCAACGTACAACGGAAGCGAGCAGTGCGTTCCTGTGTCGACACTTCTTCCAGCTCTTTCAACAATTTACGCCAATTCTGCTCGTCTGTTGCATCTTCCCCGGCAAAGCGTGCGGAGTAAACACCAGGGCGTCCTTCCAGCGCATCTACTTCCAGCCCTGAATCGTCACCGAGGGCTGGCATGTTCAAATATGTAGAGATTTCGATTGCTTTTTTCAACGCGTTTCCTTCGAAGGTGTCCTTGTCTTCTACTACCTCAGGCACACCATCAAATTCAGCGAGGCTAATTCCTTCCCAGCCTGCCTCTGCGAACAGCCTGTTGAATTCTTTCACTTTTCCCTGGTTACGTGTTGCAAGAACGACTTTTTTTCGATTAGGCATGACTTTCCTCCGCTACTGATTGTGCAAAAGAGAGCGAAACATCAGCGAGCGCCTCTTTTTGACTGTTAATCAAGTTGTCAATGCCGACTTTTGCAAGGGCAATCATTTCTTGTAGCTGTTCAGGAGAAAACGGTGCATCCTCCCCTGTTCCTTGCAGCTCGACAAACTTTCCTTTTCCTGTCATGACGACATTCATGTCGACAATCGCTGTAGAATCTTCTTTGTAGTTGAGATCGAGCACTGCTTCCTCGCCAACTACCCCTACTGAGGTCGCTGCCAGGAAGTCGTTGAGCGGCAGTTGTTTCCATGTGCCACCATCCACCAGCTTTTGCATCGCGTCTACCATTGCCACGAAGGCTCCGGTAATCGAAGCTGTCCGTGTACCTCCGTCTGCCTGGATGACATCGCAATCGAGCCAAATGGTGCGTTCACCCATTGCTTCAAGGTTCACGACGGAGCGCAGAGCACGTCCGATCAGACGCTGAATCTCCATTGTACGTCCACCGACTTTTCCTTTGGACGACTCACGCGCGTTGCGGGTCGCTGTTGCTCGGGGAAGCATGGAATACTCGGCTGTGATCCAGCCCTTCCCGCCACCACGCATAAAAGGCGGTACCCGGTCCTCCAAAGTCGCCGTACAAATCACCTTTGTGTCTCCGACTTCAATCAGGCACGATCCTTCTGCGTGTTTAATGTAATTGCGCGTAATGGTTACAGGGCGCAATTGATCATGGGCACGGCCATCCACTCTCATTCCAAGTTCCTCCTAAATCGCTTTGTTACACTCCGCTCATTATACCAGAGGCGGGAAACGATCTGCCACTGCACAAACGCCTCTTCCTTATTTACGTTAATTGCAAATATTCTTGTCACTTCCTCCATGCTACCAGCAGCTACTCTTGCAGCAAACAATTGGCGAACAAAAACCACGCTCGTTATTACGGGCGTGGCTCGTTCATTACATCTGTATGGGATTGAGTTGAACTGGGCGGCTCACTGGCTTGGTGAACTCGCCACTGGCTAGCGGTTTTCCTTCCACCAGCAGCTGCACTTGCTTGGCTCCTGTCGTTTCTGTCAATGACAAGACGAGCGATTGCAGGGCTTCTGGGCTCGCTTCCTTGCCATCGTCATACTTGAGGATGTCACTGCTCAAATTGACCGTCACCAAATCTTTTTCCTGCTTCACATTCAGAACACGTGTCGTACGCAGCAAGGAACTAAAGAGCTGAGATCCTTGTTTTGGTCCTTTGATCAACTCTTCAACGGTTGCCTTGGCGATGTCAGCCGTTTCAGGAACCAGGCGAGTGACTGGGACATAATACGTACGTGTATCATCCAGCTGTCCTTGGAAATAAACCGTTACGCTGGAGGTATCTCCTGGTACCGCCCCATCGCCCAGTTCGAGATTGACTCCTTGATTCCGGTCTAATAGCGTTATGGGTGTTTTGGCTGCTGGCATTTCCGTCAACGGCGTTCCATTCACCCAAATTTGCACAGTCTTGACGTTGCTAAACTCCGTCAACGCCCGGGTGACTGCATCGACAATTTTCTTCTCGTCTTTCTCCTCGTACGTTTTGAAGTCTTTGGAAAAATCGACAGTGGCTACGCCGTTTTTGATGACAAGTCCTTTTACTTCTGTCCCTTTCGGCAAGACAGCGGAGAAGCCACCCTGGAGCATGCTGTCTACCGGACCACCTTTTACCATGTAGCTCAATACTTGTTTGGCAGGACCTTCTGATTTCGGAAGAGTCATCGAGACAGGAACGATATATCCGTTAGCATCCTGCAAGTACACCATTCTCTCTCCAGTCTCCTGAACGACCGATTGTGCACCTTCTTTTGCAGCATCCGGGGACGGCGTGCCGTTTGGCAAATCCACTGATACCTCTGACTGTGGCGGTGCATCAATACTAATCGTTTCCTTTTCCGGGCCAAAGAGACCGCAGCCCGACAAAAGCACTGCGCTAACCCCCAGCACGGCCGTCATTTTCCCGATGTGCCTTATCTTCATTTCCCCAGCCTCCTCCAGACACTTTGTACTACCATGTATACGAGCTAGGCTTGGGTTTATGCGTTGAAAGTTTGTCTCGACAGACAAGGTCTTCCATCAGGGCTGGACGGATTTTTCCAATGAGTTGTGCTGGACGTTTACTTTGCAATCCAGCCATTCTTCTGCAATGGTCCGGAATTTGTGGGCGTCCCCACTCGTCACAAACAGATGTTCCGGGCGCTCTATTTGCTTACTTTCGGCGTCCGTCGCAATTTGCAGGGACAATTCTCGCGCTGTCTCTTCTGCGGAGTTAATCAAGCGTACTCGATCTCCCATCACTTCCGAAATGACTGGTGCTAGCAACGGATAGTGTGTACAGCCCAAAATTAACGTGTCCAAATCTTCGTGCAAGAACGGGGCGAGCGTTTCTTTTACGACTCTTCTTGCTTCCTCCGAGTTCGCCATGTGGCTCTCCACCAGTGGCACAAATGCGGGACAAGCCATGCCTGCGACGTACAAATCCGGTTGAATCCGTAAAAGCGCACGCTCATACGCCTTGGTACGTATGGTCGTTTCCGTCCCGATGACACCGACCCTTCCGTTTTTCGTCACTTGAACAGCCGCGCGTGCGCCTGGTTCAATCACCCCAATGACGGGCAGCGGCAAATCCTCCATCGCTTCCTCCAGCACGACGGCAGTCGCAGTATTACAGGCGATCACCAATGCTTTTAACGGTGTACGCATCACATAATCGATCATTTGAAAGCTGTAGGTACGAATCTCTTCCGGCGATTTGGAGCCATACGGACAACGGGCATTATCGCCTACATAAACAATCCGTTCTTCGGGTAGCTGACGCATGACTTCCTTCGCAACAGTTAATCCTCCCACTCCTGAATCAATAACGGCAATCGCTCGTTCTCTACTCATGCTAATGTGTCTCCCCTGTTGAAATGAATATAGTACAGCATACCACTCAAACATTTGTGCTACTACCATATGCCGAGATGAAATTTCTTGTACTCCGCAAATGTCGCACCTTCTCTAGGCGCCTTTCATAATGTGGGGAGAGATGATGTGCCCACGAGGAGGAGAATCTTTTGGTAGAAGAAGCCAAGAATTTACTGGACTGGAGCCAATGGGGCCGACAATGGATCGAGCATTTGCGTAGACATAAGACCCTCAACCGAGAACTCGAACGGCATCTGCACAAATTCGAAGAATCATTTACAGTGATCGGAAGGCAAGCATCGAAGCTTGGTTCCACACAAGAAAGCGACGAGCTCCCTGCTCTCGTCACTCGGGCAGAACAGGTGCAGGAGCAATTCCATCACTTTTTACGACTAGCTCAGTTGAGTGAAGATGAGCATTTGGAAGCAGAGGTGCGGGAACCTGTTCAGGAATCAATAAATGCACAGCCAGCGCTGGCGGAAGAAGTACAAGTGCCTGTAGTGCCAGAACCCGTTTCCTATCCCGGTGTGCGCGAGCCAGTCCGTGCGGCACGCCCCGTGGCTGTCGGCCGACATACCCTCCCTCCGCTCCCTTATGCCTACAACGCTTTGGAGCCGTACATCGATGAAGCTACCATGCAAATCCATCACAACAAACTGCATCAAAAGTATGTAGACGATCTTAATACAGCAGAACGGAAGCTAGCAGAGGCTCGAGAAAGTGGCAACTTCGATCTCATACGCCATTGGGAACGCGAGCTAGCCTTTAATGGGGCCGGTCATTACTTGCACACTATCTTTTGGCCATCCATGAGTCCAAATGGAGGTGGCACTCCCTCTGGTGATCTTGCAGCGGCAATCAATCGGTATTTCGGTTCGTATGACGCCTTTAAGAGACAATTTAGTCAGGCGGCAGAAAAGGTAGAAGGTCCTGGGTGGGCGATCCTCGTTTGGTCCCCGCGAGCACATCATCTGGAGATTCTTACAGCCGAAAAGCACCAGAACCTGTCACAATGGGATGTGATTCCGCTACTGGCTCTGGACGTATGGGAGCATGCCTATTTCCTGGCGTATCAAAACCAGCGAGACAAGTATGTAGAGAACTGGTGGAATATCGTCAACTGGCCATATGTGGAAGAGCGATTCGAAAAAGCACGAAAACTGCGCTGGGAGCCATATTGACTTGTATCTCCTCTTCATAGACAAACCCCCTCGTCATCCCAAATGGCAGGAATAAGAGGGGGGTTTTTGCTTGCAAAACTTATTCGTTATACGGGACAAATTCGATTTTTTGCACCTTGATCGGATTTTGGATGGGCTTCGCATTCTCATCTGTTTTCTGGGCAGCGATCTTGTCTACCACTTCCATCCCGGCAAATACATGACCAAAAACAGTGTGGCGATTGTCGAGGTAAGCTCGTCCGCCAATTTCTTTATACTTCGCTTCTGCGTTCAAAGGCAGCGCCGACAAATCGAGATACTCCTGATCTACCTTGGGGCTTTGTACAATGTAGAAATGGGTGCTGTTCGTATTAGGTCCAGCGTTCCCCATACTGAGCGCGCCTCTGAAGTTGAACAGATCCCGGCTAAACTCGTCTTCAAACGACTCGCCGTAAATACTCGGCAGCTCCTTGCCATCCGGCCCTTTCAAATCTCCCGCCTGAATCATGAAATCGTTGATCACACGGTGAAAAATCATATTGTTGTACTGCCCTTTTTTCGCCAATGTCTTAAAGTTTTCCACCGCTTTTGGTGCTTTGTTCGGGAACAGTCTCAGCTTGATCACACCTGAATCAGTCGTGATCACGCATATTTCTTCGCCTTTGCGTGGCTTCTCCAACTGAAACAGCTTCACATCTGACACATCGATGCCAGAGTCCTGCCAAATGACACCCCACGCCTTCCAGTTCACCGGGTCTGTCCCCAGTCTGGCCAACCCGAGGTAATCCGTTTTTTCAATGGCCTTGTTATCTGGGGTATACCCGACGTATTTGAATTTCACAATCGCGCGGTAGTTATTATAAGCGTCCTCCTTCGTGACGGTGTACAGCTTGTCTACTTTTGCTTCGATCACCTGAATGTTCTTGTATTGCGCCAATCCTTCCATATAGGTTTTCATCGCAAAATTCGTCAAGGAATCATCTGCTACCAGCTTTGCTACCTCAGCAGGATTGGATCGTTGCTTCACCAAGGACGCTATGAAATCATTCACTTCCTGCTTATCTCCCCCATGCGGGCGGAACTGGTTGACCTGAACTTCGTTACGATAATCATGAATAGCATTTGCAGCAGCCTGTTGGACAAAGGTCGGACTCAGTAACGGGATCGCAATACTTGCAACGACTGCCAGAGATACGAGTTTCTTCATTTTTTCCGCCCCCACTAAATTAGAAGATTTTTACACATGAATAGTATAGCGTAATCTGATTTAAATTGACGATAATATTTTTAATATTCAATTATCGCAATTGTGTGTATGTAGCTTGTCATCTATCCCTTTCAGATCCATTGCTTCCTTCATAGATTGGAATCATCATGCGAAAAAAGAGGAGCCGAATGGAGTAACCATTACTCCAAATGGAACAAGAGTTTATGTGGCAAATCAATTTGATGACACCGTTTTCGTCATCACTACAACAAACAATCAAGTTATCGCTACAATTAAAAACCGTCGTATTTCGGTTAATCCGAGTTCGATGGTTTTTTCATTTTTTTCCTTAAAATCTCTTGCGTCTTTTTGAGGCCCTCCCCCGTCTAACCCATGTAAACTTCATGAAGCTACAACAAAAAAACAATCAATCATACCGGCAATCTGCCATATAAGGGAGAGACACACCATGAATAAAAAAACGATCACTGTATTTGCTGCTTCTATTTTGACTTGCTCTGTTTTTGCTGGAGCTCTCGGCACTACTTGGGCTAACCAAGCTGCTCCCCCAGTAACCACGCAGCAAGAAACAAAAGCAAACGTAGCTGCCAAGCAAACTATGTTCCGGAATATCAAACTAGCGGAGCCTGCTCTACTGTACACCTTACAAGGGGAAGCCAGTGTTTTTGAAGGAACGTACCAATACGCAGTCAAGCAAGGGAAGCACGTCTTGGCAAAAGGGTTCGTCACAGCTTCAAAAGGTGGCCCGGAATGGGGAACTTTTGCGCAAACGATTAAGATTCCAACAAGTGAGATGATCGGAAACGAGCCATTGCTGCTCGAGATGTTTGAAATCAACCAAGAGAACGGCTCGATCATCAACAAGCTTTCCATTCCATTAGATAGCTCCGATAACGTAAAAAACACCAACGTATTTCGTAACCTGAAGCTTGCGACCCCGTCCGTCGTGTACACCGTTTTCGGCGAAGCTAGCGTTTTCGAAGGCACCTATCAATATGCCGTGAAGCAAGGTGAACAAATAGTTGACAAAGGCTTTGGTACAGCATCGAAAGGCGGCCCGGAATGGGGTGAATTCTCTCAGGAGATTGTCATTCCGCTGAGCAATCTATCTAAAAATAAGCCAAGCACCCTCGAACTGTTTGAAATCGATCAAGAAAGCGGCGAAATGAAAAATAAAATGGTGCTTCCATTGAAGTAAGGATAAGAAGGATCTACGTTCCCGCAGTGTGTCTATCGCTGCGGGATTATTTTCGAGAAGAAAGGAAGAACCTAACGTATTCAGTAAGGAGGGTGTGCAGCATCGTGAATCAAACTGAACTGGCGCAAAGAGCCATTTCCGGTGATGAAGACAGCTTTACGCTTCTGATCCAAGAGAGTAGAGAAAAAATATATCGCATGGCTTTTACTTATGTACGAAACAAGGAAGACGCCCTGGAAATTGTGCAGGAGACTGTCTATCGCGCCTTTATCTCCGTACACAAATTAAAGCAGCCGCAATATTTTCAAACGTGGCTGACAAAAATCGCCGTCAACTGCGCCTTGGATCACATACGCAAAGCAAAAAAAGTCGTTTATATGGATAAAGAGCATGAAGGCCGCTATGAGCAGAAACCGCGGGAAGATGTCATCGACTTGCATGATGCCTTGGGCCAACTCGATGAAAAATCTCGAACGGTCATTATGCTGAGATATTTCGAAGACATGACCATCAAGGACATTGCCGATGTGCTAGACATACCCCTCAGTTCCGTAAAGTCGATCATTTACCGCGGACTGGAGAAATTGAAAGTGAACATTGGGGAGCGTGAATCTCTTGGATAACAAGCTGGACGATTATAAACAAGCCTATCACGATATTGAAATTCCCGAAGAGTTGGCGGCAGTCACCGAGCAAGCCATCGAACGTGGGAAGCTGCATCGAAAACGTGCGAAAGCAAGAACGCGTTGGATGAAGCACGCTGGCGTAAGCGCAGCGGCAGTCTTTGTTCTTTTTACAGTTAGCGTGAATACGATGCCCGCTTTTGCAAGCGCTTTGGAAAACGTACCCGGTCTGGGGCAGCTGGTGAAAATATTGCAATTCAATAAAGGCAGTGCAGGCGGCGGTACTCCTCAGGATGCCGTAGATGTTAGCTTCATTACGGTACAGAAGCAAGGAGATCAGGAAAACATCATCTTGAACTTTACCCAGGATAATGAGGTACAGCAGAACGCCAGCTCCTTCCACGTGAGTTTTACTGAATATCCGAATACGATGACCTTTGCTGTTGGTGGTGCGAGAAGATTTTCGGCTGTCAAAGATTTCGAGATATTGAAGCAAAGTCCGTATATCGAAGATGCCTATGAGATCATTTCATTGGACGATTCTCTCGTGCGGTTTAATGTGACTTTTAAGGAAGCGATAGCTTATGAAGTGAAAGAGTATAAGGAACCGGCACAGGTTGTGATTACGATTTCGCGAAAAGAAGTGTCGCCAGAAAAGCAGCAGCCTGTGTACTCGGTGCGCACTGCTTCCGTGCCGTATGGAGAGACGCTCGGGGCTATGGAGGAATCTCTGTTGGTCGCGGACAGTATGCGGGTTTTGAAGGACAAGCAAGGTGGATACTTTGTCGAGGCCGGGTATTATCAGACGGAAGCTGAGGCTCAGGAAAAAATGAAGCAGTTGAAGGATGAGTTTGGGGTTGTAGAGCCCTTGTTTGTGGAAAAGAGAGAGTATTTCGAGGTGCCTGGGGGGATTGTGGCGAGGTAGGGTTCCCCTCCCCCTTCTCCCTTATCAATCGTCAGATTATTCTGGGAGGATTGAAAAGCTGTGAACACCATAGGAAAGTTCCTAGCGACTCTATATAATAAGCTCTCAAGAGCGCTCTTTTCTGTTTTTTAGTTTGAATCGGGAGGTTTCATGATGAATACCAAAACTGTTGTTTATGAAGCCAGCTATTGTGATCAATTGGTAGATATTTGGTATCGTGCTGTTTGCCGTACTCACCATTTTTTGACGAAAGAAGATATTGAGTTTTATAAAAACATGGTAAAAAATGAAGCTCTATCTGCTGTTGAAGTATGGATGGAACTAAACGAAAAGAAAGAACCCGTAGGCTTTATTGGACTTGATGGAACAAAAATCGAAATGCTATTCGTTGATCCAGAATACCACGGAAAAGGGATTGGCAGCAGATTACTCGAACATGCGGAACGCAAGTATGGCCCTCATTTGAAAGTAGATGTCAACGAACAAAACGAAGGGGCCCACGCTTTCTACAAACGGTATGGGTTTGTGCAAACAGGAAGATCTGAACTGGATGGTTCGGGAAGGCCGTTTCCTTTGCTTCATTTAGATTTACAACGTTAATTCTTGGTTTTTCAAAAAACAAGACTGTCTCCTGTAGTAGAATTCTCTACTTGCGAGACAGTCTTGCTCAAATGTTTAGACTGACATCGAAAGCGCTTTCCGAAATTTCAAGAAGTTATATTTTTATCGCTTCTTCTACTATTCTCTTCTGCTGCTTCCATTTTGTTAATGAACGTCCCGAGTACCTTTAATACTTGAAACAGGACAACCAAAATCGCGATAACCGTCACCCATAATACCCCGAACCCAATCATCCAGCCTGTAGACATGTTCATCCCTGCCTTTTTCGCAAAATATGTTTGAACGTACTGATTTCTCCACTAATAGCCATGAGAAGAGAGATGCACACACTCGAAAAGAAGATAGCCATAACTCCGTTGGTAATTTCGAAACTGCCGGACACTAAATAATGGTCAACACTCGCCCAGCCCCCGCTCCATTGCCCCACATAGACGGCTAGACTGATGAATACGAGGTTACGCAAAACAAGCTTCCACGATAAAAAATGGTTTCCCGCCATTCCGCCGCATCCGCATGAAATCTTCTCTCTACCTTTTGCTAGATTGATACTGATCGCAAGTGTGTACGCCCCTAGTAACAAAATCGCCAGGGACAGTCCCAACGTTGTAAAAAAACCAAGCAGCAAGGAAATCACTACGGCGGCTTGCAACCCCAGATCAAGATACGTAAAGCTTTTTGACCACGAATAAGGTATGATCTGATAGGCTCGCACAATGGACAAATGCGTGCTAATATCGCTTATTTTCGAGACAAACGTGCTGAGAAATAAAAAGGCGAGAATCAGCCGAAACAGCAAACCAAGCTCCTCCATAACACCCCTCCTTCGTTACGCAAACCATTTCGCCTGCATGCGGTACATGCGCGAATATTCTCCGTTTGCATCCATTAGCTCATCATGATGCCCTACTTCGATCAGCTGACCTTGCTTCATGACAAAAATCCGATCCGCCATTCGTGCTGCAGCCATCCGATGGGAAATAAAAATCGCCGTCTTGTTCTGTGTGAGGGCATCAAACTGCTGAAATACTTCCAGCTCTGCTTGCGGATCAAGTGCCGCCGTAGGCTCGTCCAGAATAAAAATCTCTCCTCTTCTGTATATAGCCCGCGCCAACGCGACCTTCTGCCACTGTCCGCCTGACAGGTCTTCGCCATCCTGTAGCGTTCGACCCAATATCGTATCGTATCCACTGGGGAGTTTGCGAATAAAGGTATCTGCACCGGTTTCAACCGCTACTTGCCTCATCTGGGCGGGATTGACTTCCTGCGTCACTCTCCCAATGGTGATGTTCTCTCCAGCAGTGAAATTGTACCGAATGAAGTCTTGGAAAATGACCGTGATATGTCGTTGCAGGTCGGAAATATCGAGCTCATGAATCGACTGATTGTCGAACAGAATATTCCCCGAATGGATCGGATAAAGCCCCATCAAGCATTTGACGAGCGTCGTTTTCCCAGAGCCATTATCGCCGACAATCGCAATACGCTCCCCAGGCTTGATCGTAAAGGAAACTTCATTGATCACATTGCGCTCCATTTTGGGATAGCAAAACGAAACCCGATCAAACGTAATACCAGATTGCAGCTTGGTGGGAAACTCAGCTTTGCCAGCGAGCTTCGGAATCGTTTTATCCTCATATTCCAGAAAGTCAAACAGATCAGCGATGTACAAGCATCTGTTGACGATATGTGCGAGGTTAAAGGTCATGAGCGAAAGTAGCTGCTGTGTATTCTGTACCGCTTGTGCAATCGCTACAAAATCCCCTACCTTCAGGGCGCTCGCACGAAGCAGCGATACGACCAGTCCCAAGCAGCCAATATACATTGAGGAGGTAAAAATCCCTGAGAGAATCAGTGCTTTTTCCCTGCGGTGGAGCAGACGAAGTACCTCTTTCATATTTTTCAAATACAGGCGAGACCATCTACCTAGCAAAAAGTCCTTGAGCTGAAACAGTCGGACTTCTTTGGAGCTGTCGCGCTCATTCAGGATCGAGCTGATGTAGGAGGCTTCTCGAATTTCCGGCGTCTGTAGCCTTGCGAGATAGTATTCCGACATACCAAATTTGATTTGGACAATTAACAGCGGAATCACAGCCAGCAAGCTCATCACAGCTAATCCCCAGTGAATGCTAAGCAAAAACACCGCATACGAAATCAGAGTAATCAGATTTTTACCAAGATCCAATACCCTTCCCACAGGGTCCAGAAAGCGTTCCCCCATTGCCTCTGCCCGAATGCGGTGATGATGATTGTAAAATTCCGGATCATCGAAATAAGAGAGCGGAACAGATGCTGCTTTCTTTGCTACCATATGCTCCAAGTGATATTCCAGTCGTTGCTCCGTATGGGCATCGAGAATACGCAAGACCGTTTCCAACGCATTCGTCACCAGCGTCACGCAAAACAATCCCGCAAGCAGCCAAAGCAATGGCTGGTAATCATCTGTCTGATCCAGCGCAATGGCTGTAACCTCGTTCACCATTTCTTTCATGATCCAGATTGATGCCAACGGGGAAAATGCCAGGATGATTCTAAGAGCGATGGAACAAATGAGCCATAGCTTGCCATGTGCCCAAATCAATCGAACTGTTTTTGCAAAATAGGAGCGAGTCATGCTGGTTCACCTGCTAGCGCCAGGAGCTTCTTTTTGGTTTCCACGGCGGTTATTGGTTTGGCACGAATGACGTCCTGTTCATCGATTACGAAAATGCTGGGGAAATGATTGATCTTGTATGCTTCCAGCATGGGTTCGTTGCCAATTAGTACAGGGATTCCGGATATGTTGTTTTCTCGCAGCCATTGGGAAGTGGATATGTACTCGGATTCTGTTGAGATAATAACGGATGCATCTGTGAGTACCTCTCCCTCTGACAATAGTTCGTGCACATGATTGGCACAGTGCCCGCAGCCTGTATGGGTGAAGTTTACGATTAGTGGACGGGGCAGATGGTTTAGTTGTTGCTCTTGACCGTTTAGTGTTAGGAACGGTAGTGATTGTAGTTTGGTGCCGATTGCTGGTCCGGTTTCCGGGATGAAAGGGTGGAAGTGATGGACCTGCTTCTGGGTTTGTTTTAGTAGGGTGAGAAGTTTTGCCAGTATGACGGCAAAGATAAGTAGAAAGATCAGATTTATGGCTATGAGCAAATCTATCGGTCTCCTTTCGTGCGACTCGAGATTATACGAGAGGCGTGACTTATTTTTACAGAGAAAATACCATAATATTCTAGTTTTGTCATTGTTTTATGTTTCGGATAAGTTTGTTGGTAGAAAGAATTTTGGTGGGTTGGAAGGTGACTAGTTGTTAATTCGTACTCATCTGTACAAATAAAACAAGATAAAAGAAACAGCTCCAGTCGCTACTATAGGCGTCTAATGGAGCTGTTATCGTTTACTTGAGTGTAAAATTCGCCAAATTTGGAACAGTTGTTTACTTACAATATCCATTACAGATATCGGTTGGCCGATTGTTATTCATGTCATCCCCAGCATACCCAAGAAAGGACTAGATCACTCCTTCGTGGAATTTCTGAATCATTTCAGCAAAAAATTTAATCTATTTCTTAATCTGCTCTTTTGACATCAAAAAATCTACCAATCTCTCTAAGTTTAATTTTATTTTAGAGATTGAGAGTTTACACAAAAATCTTGACAGCTCTAGTAAGAGCTACTCATTTGGTGAATAATGTACCCCTTCTACATTTATACCTCCAAATAGTTGTTTAATCTTTGGAAATACATATTTTTGAAAATGCTGAGATCGTTTTTCAGTGAAACATAGTGTAAAACTAGCATCCTCTTCTATTTTCCGTATCATGTACGTATATTCTTGAAACGTTTTTTTCTTATCTAGGACTACACACAGAAATAATTGATTTATTTTTATTGCGTCTATCACTTCTATTGTTCCAACAGGCGCATACCAATTAATAGAAGGAACACCTTTTTGAGGAGGTTCCCAAGGAAACACCCACTCATTATTAATAAACATAGTCCTATCTTCAATTAATTTTCGGTGACTGACCGTATCTATTGAGTTAATATCTTCTGAAAATGCAAATAAAAGCATCTCGTCATTATCTATGAAGCATTCAAGAAAATTAACGATATCTTTTATACTTCCGATTTCTTCAAAATTCTCTATCACTCCATATGGTGCTTGTAAAACTAGTTTCATAACAATTCTCCTCTTTTTAATCAAAGTACTCATGGATACTACTTAGTTCTCCGTCACTATCTAACCTGTGTAGATGTTCTGGAAAAAACTTTCCGGTAGGTGGTCTACCTGGTCTATTATAATTATACTCAGGTTGAAATGAATGAATTTCTCCAATTAACTTCTTATTTTTATCATAAACAGGTGTTTTAATAATATCCGTCAAATCTTCTTTTCTTACTGTTCCTAGAGTGTATTTATTTGTTCTTATGAAGCTATCCTTATTTCCGATGTTGACCCAGCCCATCCTATTAGATACATCCACAAACTTCATTCCAAAAAACTGTAAGTCTACTTTGAACGTATTTTGAGGGACAGGGGGACCATGGACCTTCACATTTTGCTGATTGACTACTTTCGGGATTTTCACTTGTTTAGCCGTATTGGTTGCTACAATAGTTCCACCCTTGTCTGGGGCGAGAATTAATTTCCATACCATTGCCTGTGCAATTGCTCTTTGCTCAGCAGATATGTTCGGATCCACTGAAAAGATTAATGCCTCAGGTAATGTTAAATCATTAGCGGTTTTATAAACCGTTCCATTTCCTGGCGCCCAATCTGCATGAATTTGCTGGACATTACCAGTAGGATCAACATATTTTAGCGGATTATTACTTACATACGTATACCGATTCAAGCTCAACGGATTATCCACTTGCCCCTTATACGTATCCTCCGTGATAAAGCATACAAAGGGATATAGTTTAGCCATGCAAAAAGCCTATTCCTCCTCATCATATAAGTTGGAATAAGCCTTTGAAAGTTTGGTTTGTTGGTTGTATTTAAAATCTTACTGTTAAGGTTATAAGTTAGTTCAAATATTAACTTATACCTTATTTCTGATCACGTATTTCACCATGATCAGCCACTCTTCCTTTTTTATCCTTTAAAAATTTTGTCCTAACATTATTTTGATTTCATCAGCTAGTTCAAGTATGTTCTTCCATTCAGATGAATTTCTAACCGCATTAACGTTCCAATTATTACCTTGTTGTATTGTTTGAACCCAATTTCTTAAAATAGTGCTTTTTTGCATGATTTCATCACTGATAAGTCCAGCATCGTTAAGCTTTTGTAAGTTATCAGCGTGTAAAAACGAAATAACCCCAGTATCAAATTCTTCAAAAATGTTATACTCAATTACTTCATCATTCTCAAATAGTAAATATACCCCACACTTACCGATAGTATCTACAAATAGTTCCATAAGTTTTTCTATAGATATTTGCTCCACAAGAAAATCCCCCTTACTTGTAAATAATTATAGCTTTATCGCCAGATAACGGTTTATAATCCGATCCTACTACCTTGACTTTACCAGTTTGTCCACTCGAAAATCCAATGTATGACCCTACATGCACTCCTCCTCCTGGATGATAGAAGACTGACTTGTCCCCGTTTGTAAATTTCCACCCAGTACCAGCAGAGCCATAAGTACCTTTTGTCCATCCCTTTCCAAGAATCTTACCAACGTCGTCGGCTGATTTTCCCCATAAAGCTTTGGGGTTGCTTACAATATTATCGTATGTTTTTAACTCAGTTACCCATCCAACATTTCCACTTCCATATTTGCTCTTGTAGTATTCATTCCATTCTGCTCCACTTCTTGGTATCTTAGCAGAATTATACGTCCCCGTAATTTTAGTACCATTTACTGCTGCTATAACCGCCTTACTGCCCGTCTTAACTATCTTAACACCTGCTCCGCCAGGACCATACTCCGCTACTTCATTTATATATGCCTGACTAAATACCTCGAATTCTACACCACCTCGAAGCTCTTTAGGGATTGAGTTCTCCCCATACTTGAGATAGCGATCAATGTACATTTGTTTAGTTTCATGACTCATACTATAAAAATCTAAAGGCTGAAACCTTTCCCCAGTACCTTCGATTGTTGCTTGATGACCTGTCGGATCAACAAAGATAATTGGATTGTTATGTCCATACGTATACCTGTTAAGCGTCAGCGGATTATCCACTTGCCCCTTATACGTATCCTCCGATATAAACCGCCCTATCTTCGGATCGTAATACCGGGCACGCAGGTAGTAAAACCCGCTCTCTTTGTCATACATCTCCCCCGCATACATAAATGGGTTGGAAATCGTCTCTTTGACCTTATCCGTAATCAGGTTACCCCAGATGTCGTAATCATACGTGTTCAGGACATTACCATTGGGAGCCTTGATTTTGACAACATCACCGTGGCTATTGTAATAGTAATTGCCTTCGAGATTCGACGCGTAGTCTTTTCGCCAGATCAACTGGTTACCAAACACATTCCGCGCCTTGACCCTGCCATCCTGCGTCAGCTCTTCAATGACTTGCCCATTCAAATAGACGTAGTTGGTCGTGTCGGTCACGCTGCCAGTCTGTTGCTTCGACGCCCGCAGTCCACCTGGGTAATACGTGTACGTCGTTGTCCCTTTCTCGTCCTTGTACTCCTGCAAACGATTAAACAAATCGTGCTTCATTTCATAGGAGCCCAAGATATTTGCCGGAGCATTGGCATACACTTGGCGGTTGCCGCGTTTGTCGTACGCGTATTGCTTGACGTTTCCTTCGACCGATTCTTCCTTGATCCGGGAAAGCTTGTCGTACACAAACAATCCATAATTCGTACCGGAGCGCTTTTGACTGGTGATATTCCCAAACAGATCGTAGCCATTTGTCTCATTCCAGCCGTCTGCGTGATTCATTGCCGTTATTTCTCCAAACGAGCTGACCGATTGCTGCATGGCTGTCGGTTGTCCCGGATACGATATAGCATTGGTTTCCCCTGTATTGCTGATATCGTACGTGTACGTGGTCGTTCCCACTCCTGGAATCGCCACCGCATTCAATCTGTTCGCGTTGTCATAGGTGTATTCGACTCTCATCGATGGGGCTGAACCAGATACTGCACCTCTTGCTGGGTAAACAAGAGTATCCACCGTATCATCGCTGTCTGAATAGAGCAGTTGGTAGTCTTTGCCCATCATCGTCTGGCGATTCTTCCGATGAAATCCATCGTAGCCATAGCTGATGGCGTTTCCGGCGTTATTATTTTCGCTCAAAAGCAGACCAGATTGTGGATCATACACGCGCTCTTCATAGAAGGCAGTACCGGAAGAAACTTTCGTCAGTTCATGGAAAGGCGAATAGTCATAGTTGAGCATGACTCCGTTTTTATCCTTGTAACTTTTCACAAGGCCGCTTTTATCGTAGGTGTACGTCTCTGCTCTTGTTTCCGGATTCTTCTCCGAGAGCTTCCATGCCAAACTATTGTAGATATACTCTGCCGTAGTCGTCCCATTTTCCAAAACACTGGTGAGATTGCCTAGCGTATCGTAGCCATATACGTTTACGTTATTTTCCGGGTCCTGCAAATATACTAGATTGTCGTTATGGTTGAAGCGCATACTCCACGCTTGGGAAGTCTTGCCGTCAGAGATTTCCTTACTGGTTACTTTCCCGAATCGATCCGTCTGATAGGTCGTCACTCGATGGTGACTGCCGCTTTGGGTCGTCTCCTCTGTGCTCTCCACTTTTCCATACAAGTCGCGGTAAGTGGTTACGATGAAACCATTTGGAGAGAGCGTTTGTTCCGTCAAACGCGGCAAATATTTCGATCCATCTGAGTAGGCATTGTTTCGATGGTTTTTAATGGTTCCCAGGGAATTCGTCGCTTGGTACAGAAATCCGTCCCAGTCATATAGATACGAGGTGCTTTCCCCCTGCTTCCCGTAAGGAACCGTGCGGCTGATCTCCAATCCATCCGGCGTGAACTCGTTTTCTATCAAAGGACGTTTCGCACCTGTTGTGCCTACCTGCTCTTGATAGGCGGTATCTCCATATGGCGTGTAGTAGGTGATGAGTCTCGATGAATCCGGTGCAATTTTCTCAACGATTCCCGGTCCATCTGTCGTCGCCCCAGAACCTTCACCGTCCCGATAGACATACGTAATGGTTCGTTTTGCACCTTGATTGTGAAAAGTCTCCGATAGAGGTCTTCCTAATTCATCGTATTCATACGTAGCCTTACTTCCATTCGGATAGGTCTGGCTTTTGATTTGACCTTTGTCATCAATTTCGTAGGAAAAATTCAGCACATCCGATTTTCCGCTTTCCAACTCCACTCCAGCGAGTGCGATCTGTGTGGGCTGAATTCCGTATTGATCATAGGCGGTAAAGGTCTGCGTCCGTGTCTTTCCTGCGCCAAAGTTCTCCGTTATCGAATAAAGCTGTTTGTTTGTGTACTCGTAGGTTCGTTCAACCGATTGACTCTTGGGAGTATTGATTAAATTGGCAGGGAACGAATTAATCTCCGTTTCTTTCCTGAGCAAATATTGATCGTTGTACTCGAATGTCGTATTCGAATAATAAGGATCGCCTGAGGCAGTGGTTGATTGTGTTCTGGCTGCCTTCAAAACGGAGAAGGTCCGGAACCCCCATGGATTCAGCGCCACCTCATCATATGTCCATGTGCTCATAATCCCGTCTGGCGCAATCTGCTTGATCAGTTGTCCATAATGGTTGTATTCCAGGTACGTCTCTTGTGCGTAATTGTTGATCTTGGCAGCATACTGTGCGCGATTGGAAACATTCGGGTCTTTCAAATAGTGATTGTATACATCCAGATCGCTAACAGCCGATGTCGGTTCGAGGAAAACGTACTGATACGTCGGATTCGTATTTCGACCGGTGTAGGCGTAGCTCGTGTAGGTAGTTGGATTATACTCGACCCGATACTTCGCGCCAGATACATTCGTTCCGCCTTTACTAATACCTGTTGTCTTCTCACTTCTCAGCAAAGGATTTCCGTCTTGATTGACCTTGTACCGTTTATTTTTCGTGTAACGGGATGCCTCTGATTCGGTGACATGAATGGTATCCCCATGTCTATCCGCAAAATTCTTCAATCTGGGCAGCTGTTCTTTTGGCACCTTCCATATCTCACGGAAATTGCCGCTATCTGAATAGCTCTTTTCCAGCTTATACGTATTCGTACCGCTCGGCGTTTTCTGCGTATAGCTGTACGATACTTTATTGACAGGATGGTAGGATACATAGCTCAAGGCATGCTTGTCTTGAAAAATCCGTACGAGTCCGTCATTAAAGGTAGTCTGACCTAATTGATAGGGACGGTAATCGTAATTGATTTTCAAGCCTTGCAAGGGATAAAACGCTTCTTGCATAAGCAAGTAATCGATTTCCGCGCGCTTGGCTACATCGGACTCCCAAAACTTCGCTGAATCCTGTAGGGTTTGATCTGTAGGCAGCTTTTCCAGCGTATAGTTTTTGTTTAAATTGAAATACGCAATGCCCTTCGTTTTGGGATCATGATAGGCATACCGGGCCACTGTATATGGGCTGTTTCCGCTCCCTGCAGTCGGCAGGACTTCTACGCGAACGAGCTGATGGTAGCCGCTCAATGCGAACTTTCGTTCAAAATGGTAGCGAATATGTTTGAGCATGGTGGTCTCTGTCTTGTCTTTATAGACAATCAAATCCTGCGTGGTATCGTTTTGCTTTCGTTTCAGCACCACATAACGGCCGACACTGTCTTCAATGCTGACCGGCTCTCCGTCGCTATTCAGGTTGTACTTGATCGTGTCCCCATAAATATTGGATTTGACGACCGTTCCCAACGTGACATCAAACTCGTACTTCAAATTACGGTAATGCAGCGTGTACTTCCGATTCACTTCGTCAATTGTGAAGAAGATGTCTTGATACGGATAATTCACAAACTTGTTGAACCGGTATTCTAAAGATGTGCCGTCCTCTAAAGTAATGTAATACCGATTACTCGATGGATCCTTATCTACTTTGGTAGAGTAAATTTGTTGACTTGGATTATAGGGGTCGTCCCTTACCGTTACGGCCTGCTCCCGTGTGACGATATCCAATCTCGGCATATTAAAATCCCAGCCGGTTGCAAATTTCTCATTGGCCTTCAGTGCTTCATTCTTGGAAAAATCTTCATCCCAGCTTGGCGCACTGATCTTACTACTCATGGAGTGGTATCTGCGCTTTATATCCAGATCCAGTCCATGCTTCCCTGGCAAATAGAGATCTTGCTCTACCAGGTTCGCAGCGCGATATAGATCATCGACGGATTGCTCTGTTTTTGATCGAGCAAATCGAAACTCCTGATCCTTTTCGGTGTATTTTACCGGAGGAGGCGTAGTGGAATGGACCTCCATCTGCTCGTCCAGTTGCTTGATTTCATTGATTTTAGATAGAACGAGAGGGGTTAACCGCTGTAAAAGATCTTTGCTTTCCTGACTGAGATTCTCGAATTGGGAGATGATCTGCTCAGAGGAAAGGCGTTTGATTTCCTCTTGTTCTTCTGCTGTTAGTAATTGCAGTAGCTCGGAATAGAAATAAGCTGCAAATTTTAACAATGCTCTGTCAAAACTGCGATGAATTTCAATAACAGTGCCAGTCTCTAGCTGCGTCCATGTAAGAGAAGAAATATCAGCTTCCGTGTACTCGGTCGGATTTTTTGCTTCTCTTTTGTCATTGGTGATTGGCCCGCCCATGGATTGTTGAATCTCTTCGATTGCCGTGTCAGGTGTTGCTGCTTTCTCACCTGACGTTACATGAGAGATGGACACGGGGGAGGATTCTTTTGCGAACGTCGTTCCAAGGGGCAGCATCGTCGTGCATAACGCAAGACATAGCACATAAATCATGAGTGATTTTATGGAAAAATGTTTCATAATGCCTCCGTTAGAGATATTCGTCCCCCCATGATGCGAAGGGGGGACTGCATGAACATGGATTAGGGTACAACCGTAATCGTTATCGTTTTAAACTGTCCGCCGTAAAACACCCTAGCCTCTGTTGTTCCAGGGTTCATCCCATGCACAACGCCTTTCACGATAAATCCAACCCTAGAATCTACCACCGAGTAAATGCCTTGTGCTGTTACATCCAGCGTACTGCCGTCCTCTAATGTTGCTGTGACCTTAATCGGTTGCGTGCTGCCAGCTCGTACCTCCACCTTTTCCATATCCACATGTAATACGGTTCCTTTTGGTGGAAGCGTCACTGCATGCTTGACACTTTTTAAAATGTTTCCATTATCATCATGAATGAACGTTACGGATTCTACGCCATTTTCTTTAATCGCCTTTATCCGATTGTTTTGATCGTAAACGTACTCATAAAGAGTTCCACCAGGGAGGGGAGCAAAAACAGTAAAGGAAACACTCACCGGATAACTTTCGGTATTGGTCAATTTGATCGTGTAGCTGCCCATCCCCAGCTCATAATTGATTTCGGAAGGAGTTGGCGTCTCTTTTGGTGTTACAGCATTTCCATTAGACAGTACCGAGACAACCGGATATTTATGTGTCTGATTTTTCAATTGTGTCACCATGCGATACTTGCCAGGAATGGTCGTATTCATGGCCATCTCTACCGTTTGACCAGGCTGAAGCGTAATCTCCTTTGGTTGGTTAAAGGTAAAGGCCTCTCCTCCCGGCTTTGCCAGAAGCGTAGCGTAGAAGGAATCCTTTGCGACAATCTTTACATAATAGGTTTTTCCTGCAACAAATACGGGGTTGACTCTTCCATTCGCTCCCGCCGCAATCTCCTCATGTGGCTGCAAGCTGGCCGCTTTATAGACGGAGAGGGTTGCATTTGCAGGTGAACCCGAATCGTTGTTTAACGTGAATGAATAGCTTCCATTTATTCCTGCAACGATTTTCATGTATTTCGCCTCATTTGCAGGGAAATACATTCGCACTGGGCTATTCTCGACCATTCCGTTAAAATTGCCTTCTGCTGGTTTCGTTTCAACCGTAATCGAACTGCTGTAGCTGCTAATCCCGGCTGAAGTATACGCCCAAAGTCTGATGGTATAAACACGAGCAGGCTGAAGCCCCGTGATCGTATGGTTAGTGACGTCGCCCACTTTTTTAATACCACCGCCATCGATTTGGATTCCGTAGTCAATGGCACCTACAGATGGACTCCAATAGATTTTGAGTGAGTTGGTCTCGGCCTCTGCGTTAACGATACTCGGTGCATCCGGCTTGTCTTCTACTGTTAAGCTTCCTCCGTAATAGGCCACAATCGGCTCTGTCACTTGTATATTTTCGTACGTGCCTGATCCGATTTCCCGCCCCGTCCAGTTCAGCTCCCACTGACCGGATGTTCCTGTTGTTGTGAATTTTTTGGCAGGATCAAAGGGGACCACTTTGGCTGCAATCATTTCTCCGGAGGTAAGCTTCGTGTATGTTCCATCCAATGTAAAGGTGTCATCAAGGTCCATGACTCTCTTGGCAACTGGCGTGTAGATCACGATTTTCGGAAGTGCTTCTTCCAGTCGAACGGAATAGTTAACAGCTGGTGTCCAAGCTCCCCGGTTATCCTGCGCCTGCACTGTCCAGTAAATGGTCTGGTGCAGCATATCTTTGGTAAGGGTGAAGGAATATCTGCTAACAACCTGTCTGTTTTGGGAAGCCTCCGGGATCAGCTCTTCTTTTTCACCGAGCTCGTTTCCACCTGGCGTGAAGCCCACTCGTAATTTTGTCGAAACGATTTTGTCCGTGACATCATTTTCATTGAGCGTATAGTTGATGACTCCTGTAAGCCCTCTGTCCAATGTGACAAACTCCGTACTGGATACGACAGGAGCTTGATTGGCAGCCAGAACACTGAAATTCAACTTCGCAGTTCCACCATAAACATAAACAGGCGTCTTCGGCATAATCGAGCGAATTCGGGCTTCCACTCGGGCATTTTTCTCGATCACACTTGTATCAAACACGTAGGAACGTGCTGTACCTGTCAATTTTTCGCGGATCGTCGAGGTAACATGCCCACCTTCGCTAATATAAATGAGCAATTCTTGCGATTCGATTTTACTAGAGTGCCCACCGTAGCTTGCATATTCCCAGGTCAGTGAAACCTTTTCTCCTTTTGAAATTTCGGTTCCATCTTTCGGAGATTTCCACTTCGCGACAACCACAATGTCTTCCTTTTCGGCTTGCGCTCTCATGTCCAAGGTGAAGTCTACTTTTTCACTGAGTGATCTTCCGGACTTTTGGTCGACTGCCCAGACACGGAGAGAATACAAAACATCCGGTTTCAGGTGATGGATGGCCAAGTTGAACAAAAATGGTTGGTGCTTTTCCGAAGCCGTAAATCTCGTCAACTCTTGTGGATCTTCATCATCCAGCTGGTACCAAATGTTTACCTGATCCCCCACATTCGGGTCCATGGCAAAACCTGAGATCGCAACAACATCTTTGCCATCGACGGTAGAGACTGCTGCTCCCACAGCGGGAGAGGTCAAATAGATTTGAGGAGCCGCATTATCCTTAACGGCATTACTCATGTAGGTAATTTCAGGTGTCCATTTTAGTAAATCGCCGATGCTATTTTCTTTTTGATCCACTTGAAACAAGAGCGCATCTCCTTGCTCTACCTCTAGTTCTTCTTGGATTTCCACACCAATTTCATCGTTGAATTCGATGGCTTGCCAGCCAGTAGCCGGCCAAATTTGATCATCGTTTTTCAGCAATCGGACGTTTACCCCATCGCCCTCATCGACTTGAATTTTGGAAATCCAACCGCTGACCTGGATTTTTCCTGATCGTGGTGCTTCCCATTTGATGACAGGGTTTGAGCTGCCAACTCTTATCCATGTATTCCCGATGGCCGTATCGTGATTACTCTTCCATTCTTCTGTTTGCTTGTTCCACGTCAAATCAGCTTGACGATCCCCTGACACCTCTTGATAGGACCAATTGTCCTTGCCTTGCTGATCTGAAAATTGCAGCCAATAGGTGTACTTGTCATGAATCGGCTTCACAATCGTGATCGCCTTTTCCATACTGGTCTGTTTCCCGTCTTTTTCCGTCACCAGCACAGTCAGCTGATGTTGACCCAAGTCGACATCATTCACTTCTAACAGATACGAAAAACCGGGTTTTACAGGGGGTGCCTCTGGGTACATTCGCAAAATATCCGGGCGTTCCAGTCCATACTTCGCCTCACCCAATGCAACGCCATCCATCAGCACTTCGATTTTTTCCACTTCACCAGGAGTCATGAACCAGCCTGTTATGTTATAGCTACCACTAATCTGTTCATTCTCTCCTGGAGCATCAATCGAACCTGTCGTTATCAAAGCGCCGCCCTTTACATGAACAGGCACTTGCTGGACGATGCCAGCAAAAGTGACGGACAGAACGGTATTCCCTGACGCTAGGCCCGTTATCACACCAGTTGCGTCTATTTTTGCAATGGCTGGATCTTGAATCGCGTAGATGACTTGACCCGTTACGTCCTTCGTACTCTTGTCGCGATAAGATGCTACAACAGTGAGAGAAGCGGTCTTTTCTTTCTCAAGATCCATTTTGGAAAGATTGGTAGTAAACCCTGTTACAGGGCCAATCGTTACTTCTTTATCGAAGACGAGGCTTTCTACTCCCTTTTTGTTGGTTACTCGTACGGTTATTTTGTGCTCGCCTTCATTGAAGCGCATTGTATCGAGCAAATATTGAAATCCTGCATTTGTATTTTCATAGCGCGGATACAGGGCAAAAATGTCTGGGCGAGGCCCGCCATATACTGCCGTTCCTTGTAGCTGCCCATCCACCAACACTTCTATTTTGGCTACACCGTCCGGATCAAGGAGCCACCCCTGAATCGTTGTGGTTCCTCCAATTTCTGGTTTGTCTATCGGAATGTCGAACTGTCCTTTTGCAACCAGTGGTCCAGATTCTGTTTCCGTCACAACCACTGGAATGGTTAGGGTCTGACCTCCATAGCTGACTACGATCTTGGTCATTCCCACTTCGAGTCCTGTGACGATCCCCAGTGGACTCACGTGGATCACATTGGAATTCTCGTACGAATATACGGCTTGGGTAGTCACATCTCTTGGACTTTGACCAGCTGAAGTTGCGGTAATCTGTAGCTTCTGCATCGATGATTTTGCTAAGCTGATGCCCGATTCCGTATGCTTCAAACTATCCGCCGGAGCTACTTCTCCAACCACGAAGCTTTTCTCTGACAACGGGTACTGTTTTCCTTCGCTATCCGTGACCACGACAGATACCGTATGAGGGCCAGCTTGCAATTCGGACAGATCCACCGTATAACCGAATCCAGCATGTGTATTCTTATAGTCTGGATGCAGCAAGGCAATGTCAGGACGAGCTATATCCGAATTGGCTTGTCCAACTTCTTTTCCATCAAGGAAGACTTGATAACGCGAAGGCGTAGAAGGATGCAAAAACCAACCCGCTATCGTATACGTACCATTGATAATCGCGTCATTTGCTGGCGTTTCTATTTCGCCGATTGGGCTTAGCACTTCTGCTACTGTAATGACGACTGGTATCTTGATACTCTGATTTCCGTATTTGATCGTAAGGCTCGTATTGCCTTGCGCCAGAGCCGTAACCACACCGTCTGGACTCACCTTTGCAACAGATGGATCTTCTATGGTGTAAAGGGCTAGCTTGGTCACATCCTGCTTGCTCTGATCCTCCAGCTCTGCTTTGACAGTGAGTGGATGTGTCTTTCCTTGAGAAAGCTGCAGCTCGGCGATATCTACGTGCAATCCAATTGCCGATAGCAATTCGACCACCTGAACGTTTCTTGACCCCAGCATCGTTTGATTACCATCCTTGGCTGTTCCGCGAACAGAAATGGTATGCCTTCCTTTTTGGAAAAGGCCTGTATCGAGGCTGTAATGAAATCCAACGTTGCTACCCGGTAAAGAAATATCCGTAATCTCGATTTCGGGACGAGAAACTCCATACGTGGCTTCCCCGATTACAACGCCATCCACCAACACCTCAATGCTCGAGATGCCGCTTGAAGCGATAAACCAGCCTGTTACAGGGTAGACTCCGCTAATCGTCGAATTGTCGAGAGGACTGTCCAATCCCCCTTGGGAAACTCCAGCAGCTGCTTTAACCGAGATCGGTATCGTCAGCACTTGTCCCTGGTAGTCGACAATCACCGTGGTCTGTCCGATCCGAACACCAGTGATGATTCCGTGATCGGAAATGCTGGCAACCGTAGAATCCTCAAGGGAGTACTTCACTTCTCTTGTTACATCTCTCATTTGGTCATTTTGCAAAACAGCCGAAATGAAAAGTTGCTGTGTATTCCCTTGGGATAGTTCGACCTTGCTTACATTTGCAGCTATACTCTTGGCTGGTTGTGCACGCTCGATGGACACGGAGCGCTCTGCCAGGACTTGCTCTTTGCCTTCCTGATTCACAGCCATCACCGTAATAGTGTGCTGCCCTTCCGTTATTGGGGCCGTATCCAAAAAATACTGAAAACCAGAAGTAGCATTTTGATAAGCTGGATACGCCTGCGCAATATCAGGTCGCGGTTGCCCGTAAAGAGCTTCCCCAATTAATTTCCCATCTACATGGACCTCTATCTTTGATACACCTGCCGGATCTAAATACCAGCCTTTCAGGAGAAAGGCTCCCGTCATTGTGGAATGGTCGACCGGACTCTCTACTTCCCAACGCGGTATGAGTGCGATTTTTTCCTGGATCGTGACAAGAATCGTGATGGCTTGTCCTTCATAACGAATCGTCACAATTGCTGTTCCCAGTCCTACTGCTTTTACGAAACCAGTTGGAGATACCGTTACGATACTTTCATCCGAAGAAGTGTATGCAGCCAGCATCGTGACATCTTTTAGCGTTTTATCTTCGAGAATCGTAGAGACAACGAGCTGATGCGTATTCCCGGCCGTTAGCTCTAGCTTGGAAACATCAGCATGAAAGCCTTCTACTGGCTGCTTGGTGCCAATATAGAACGTATTTCCTTCGATAACCGTCTGCTCTCCATTCTTGTTTTGAATGGCAAACGTAATCGTATGCAATCCTACGCTCATTTCTCTTGTATCTAGGTTAAAATGAAAACCTGCGTTTCCATTTTGATACGCTGGATACTTGGCCTCAATATCGGGTCTTGGGTCACCATAGATTGCCTCTCCAACCTTTATGCCATCAACCATGATACTGATTTGAGGCACTCCTGCTGGATCTAGGTACCATCCCTTCATTTCATACGTACCGACAATTAATTCACCATTTTCCGGGGTATCAAGACCGCCAGGTGGGGTCAAAGGTACATTTTCACTAACCACTACTGGGATTTCGATCGTCTTGTCTTCAAACTTTACGATCAATCGCGTCTCACCAATGCCAGTCGCAGTCACCAGTCCTGTTGGCTTTACTGTTGCGATTTTTTCATCGTTACTGGCATATTTTGCTTCCTCGGTAATGTCTTTGATCGTGTCATCTGTCATCTTTGCCTTGATCTTCAATGGATAGCTTTGCCCTACGGAAATAGCCAGTTCGCTACGAGAAGATTCAATCGACTGAATCCCGATAGACTCTGTATTTCCTAGATCCAAAGCTTTTTCCAGGTTCACCAGCCCTTTGCCATAAAAACGTGGCTCCCCTAGAGGTGTTGCACTCTCTACCAAAATATCCCGTACATCATTGTTGGTTACCTTTCCCTTCTTCGACCAAATGACTGCTGCGGCACCAGCCACATGAGGAGCAGCTAAAGAAGTACCCGAGCGCAATTCATATCCTTTTTGAAGGGAAGTGCTTAAAATATCCACGCCCGGAGCCATCAGGTCCAAACCCGTTCCTACACTGGAGGTATCAGCACGCTGGTTATCCCGATCAACGGAACCTACCGACAAGGTTTCCGGATAATGTGCCGGGAATAATTGAGTATCCTCCCCGAGACCCCGATTTCCTGCTGCTGCAATGACCAGAATTCCATGCTCATTTGCCCTTTTTATTTGGTCATGCAACGCACGACTGTCCACGGAGCCACCCGCACTGATCGAGATGATATTCATGTCATTCTGGATGGCCCATTCTATTCCCTGAATCATACTCGAATACTTGCCATGACCTTTTTCATCAAGAACTTTGATTGAATAGATTTCCGCTTCTGGCGCGACTCCTACTATTCCAAGACGATTGTCTTTGCCAGCGATCACCCCAGCCACAGCGGTACCATGACCATGGGCATCATCATAATCTGCTTCATCTTCTACATAGGAAATGCCGCCACTCACTTTCAAATCCTCATGACGAGAGATTCCCGTGTCTAAAATTCCTATTTTGATATTCTTACCTAAGTAATTTCTACTGTGCGCTTGAAGTGCACCTACATGCTCGACTCCCCATGGAATCTCCTGTTTTTCTGTCAGGTCGATCTCTGCTAACTCTATGTCACTATCTTCTTCTATGTACGCGACATTTCGATCTTGAGATAATTCCTCCCTTTCGCTTTCAGTTAAGGTAGCGACCATCATGTTGGAACTGAGTTGTTGCACAGACATTCCCTGGATAGCGCTCCTTTTCGTTCGTTTACTGTCCTTGAAACCAATCAAGTATGTTTTGCTTTTTTCCGTTGCACGCACCTGCTCAGGAATCGTTTGCAAAAACAGTAAAGAGAGCAATATAAATACGTTGCAAATACTAATGGAACGGATGAATTTACTGTTCATCTCTAAGACTCCCTTCCCCGTACCGGTTCAAAACCGAAAGAAAATAAGTACAGGTAAAATTATTGAAATATTCCTTAAACACACAATTCGAATTATAATGAATTCCTTATATTGGATCAACAGGAAATAAAGACAAAAAAAGACGTTCTTAGACAAGAACGCCTTCCATCTTTCCTTATTTATCCCCTCATCTGCCCCGCAATCGTCAAATGCGCCTCACCTGCTACACGAATAACAGGCTCCTCTCCAGATCGATCAACCGTTACATACAGCTTTCCTGCTCGACCAATCGCATGGCCTTGCCCTACGACAAGCTGTGTCACTTTTCCAGCAGGCAGCCTTTCTTCCAATGCCAGATAGCCAGCCAGTGCCCCGTTTGCAGCACCTGTTACGGGATCTTCCGCAATCCCGATCGCAGGCGCAAAATCCCTTGTATACAAGTCATAGCCTTCAGGCGCATCCCACGTAAACAAATGGGTGGTTGTGATGCCGTGTTCCCTGTTCATTTCTGCTAGCGACGAAAACAATGGCTGCGCTGCATCGATTGCCTGACGGGTGCAGACTGGAACGAGTAGATGCCTATTGCCAGTGGAAGCGAGCTTCATCGGATAGCGATCGTCCAGATCAGCCGATGTTATGCCAACCAACCTCGCAACCTCTTCTCTGTCTAAATCAATCTCCTTCACAGAAGGCTTGATTTGGGTCATTTCCACTCGCTGTAACTGACCATCCTCCATCACCAATTGAACAGGAATCAACCCGACGTTTGTCTCAAACACGATACGGCTACCCTTTTCCAACCATCCGCGCTCTGTTGCCAATAGCCAAGCAGAACCGACTGTCGCATGGCCGCAGAAATCGATCTCAACCGAGGGAGAAAAGTAGCGAATACGAAAATCGGCTTCTGGATGGTCGGACGGCATCAAAAAGGCAGACTCCGGAAGATTCAACTCATTGGCAATTTTCCGCATTTGTTGTAAAGTCAAAGTACCTGCTTCCGGGATGACACCTGCGGGATTGCCTGCAAACGGCTCTCTCGTAAAGGCGTCCACATGGTATACGCTCACATGATTCATGGTTGTTTCTCTCCTTTTGTTAACGAATGCTTCTCATGCTTTTCATCTTAAAGTGATGCAACCGCGCTGTAAAATGAAGCTTTCGCATACCAACCATGATAAAAACTTCATGAAAGGAGGAGATCCATGACTTTGTTTCAAATGGAGGTCCTTGTGGCTGTCACGAACGCTGGCAATTTCACGCGAGCTGGAGAACAAATCGGATTGAGCCAGTCGGGAGTGAGTCATACCATCGGCGCACTGGAGAAAGAGCTCGGTATTTCCTTGTTCACCCGAAATCGTGGCGGGGTTAAGTTGACCGTAGCTGGCGAAAAAATCGTCGCCTCTGCCCGGACCATATTGGAAAACGTCTCGCTGATCAAACAGGTGGCTGCCGAATCAAGCGAGCATTTGGAGGCAACGCTCCGGATTGCTTCTTTTCCCAGCGTAACAGCCGAGCTCCTGCCAAAATTGCTAAAGGCGATGCAGAGTCACTATCCGCATATACAAACAAAGCTATATGAAGGAAGCTATCAAGAAATAAAAGAGTGGGTTCGCTCAGGGGTTGTCGATGTCGGTTTTCATGTGTGGCCCGATGACGAGCTGGAAGGAATCCTGCTGACGACAGACGCCCTGCATGCTGTCGTTCCAGCCAATCATCCTCTGGCAAAAGAGCGCTCTCTTACCTTGGAGCAATTAGCCCGCGAATCGTTTCTCATGCCCATGGCGGGTTGTCACTTGTTGATTGGCGCGGAGTTTTCCAAGGCTGGACTTACGCCGAATGTTTCCTATGAAATCGCTGATAATACAACGATACTGGCCATGGTAGAAAGCGGTGTTGGAGTGACAGTCGTTCCGTCACTGACTCTACCAACGCAATTACCCGATGTCGCTGTCATAGAAATCACACCGCCTCTCTCTCGGCAAATCGGCTTGGCTGTACGCTCACTTCGTGAAGCCCCGCCTGCCGTTCAAGCATTTTTGCGGGAAGCAGAGCGCATTGCACCCACATTATAAAAAGGACGTGCTTCTTCGTTGAAAAAATGGCTCATTCTACTACTTGCTCTCTCCGTGATCAGCAGTGTGATTTTAGGAATTACCATTCAATCCGGTACGTTGGTGCCATTGATTAACCAGAGCTTTTTAATCGGTCTTTTCCTATTGATCGTTGGGAGTATTGCCGTCGTTACACGTTCTGGATTTTTCACTATTTTTCTGCGTGGATTCAAGCAGCTGAAAGGGATGTTTTTTCGCAAGCCGCACATGATGGACAGTGACATCGTTCAGGCAAACGATCCAGCCTTCGTGGAAAAAAAGGAGCTCTTTGTACAAACCGGGACGTCACTGCTGCTCACGTCTGGCACCAGCTTGATCGTTTTCTCGATCGTTCTTACCTGTTTCTACTATCTATAATTGCACAAGAAAGGGCTGGCCCACCGATTGGGAACAGCCCTTCTTCTACTCTTACGACCCTATCAAATGACATGCCACCCAATGCCCAGGTTGCGCCTCCTGCCACCTCGGCACTTCTTCCGCACAACGAGGTTGTACGAGTGGGCAGCGTGTACGAAAACCGCAACCACTCGGCTTGTTGGCTGGACTCGGCAAATCTCCCTGCAAAACAATACGCTCACGTTTCACCGTCGGGTCAGGCACTGGCACAGAAGAGAGCAAAGCCTGCGTATAGGGGTGCAACGGACGAGCGTACAGCTCATAGCTCGATGCAAGCTCGACCATTTTGCCGAGATACATGACGCCAATCCGGTTGGAAATATGTTTGACCATGGACAGATCATGTGCGATGAACAAATAGGTCAATCCGCGATCATGCTGCAAGTCCTCCAATAAATTGACGACTTGCGCTTGAATCGAGACGTCGAGTGCGGAGATCGGCTCATCGGCAATGATAAATTCCGGTTCTACTGCCAACGCCCGTGCGATACCGATCCGTTGGCGCTGTCCCCCACTGAATTCATGCGGAAAACGCTGCGCATGATCCTTATGCAAGCCCACTAGATGGAGCAGTTCCGCCACACGCTCTCGTCTCATCCCGCGATTCAAATGATGGATGTCCAAGCCCTCTGCAATGATGTCCTCCACGGTCATACGCGGATTCAGACTTGCTTGTGGGTCCTGGAAAATCATCTGGGCATCCCGATTGAACTGCCCCGCTTCTTTTCCCCGAAGCTGATGGACATTCTTCCCTTTGTACAACACTTCGCCATCTGTATGTTCATACAGACGAATAATCGTCCGGCCTAGCGTAGACTTCCCGCAGCCACTTTCGCCGACCAGACCGAACGTCTCCCCTTTGTTGATCGTAAACGAAACACCATCGACTGCTTTCAAATCAAATCCCGTTCCAACTGAAAAATACTTCTTCAAATCGCGAACATCAAGCAAAGCTTCTGTCATACTCCCTGCCTCCCTGCTGCCACCAGCTCCTCTATTCGCGGTGCCCGTGGATCGTGGAGCCAGCAAGCTGCCTGATGTCCACGCCCGAATTCGCTCGTCACGGGCATCTGCTGTTCGCATATCTCCATCGCAAAATCACAGCGGGCAGCAAACGGACAGCCGACTGGCGGATTGAACAAATCTGGAGGGCTGCCTTCGATGGGAATCAGCCGTTGCTTTTCACCCTCATCCAGACGAGGGAGGGAGCGCATCAGTCCCCATGTATACGGGTGACGAGGATTCGCAAAAACGTCCTCAACCGTGCCTGTCTCAACTACCATCCCCGCATACATGACAACCATACGATGAGCGATCTCAGCCACTACCCCCAAATCATGCGTAATAATCACGACCGATAACTCCTGTTCCTCTTGCAGTCGCCTGAGCAAATCCAAAATTTGCGCCTGAATCGTCACATCCAGTGCTGTCGTCGGCTCATCAGCAATCACCAGCTTGGGTTGGCAAGCAAGAGCAATCGCAATGACCACACGCTGACGCATCCCTCCGCTGAATTGGTGCGGGTACTGATCGATTCGCTTTTCCGGATCGGGAATTCCTACGAGTGAAAGCATCTCTATCGCTCTCTTTCGCGCTTCCTCTTTTGATACTTGGTGACTGCGAACGAACCCCTCTACGATTTGTGTCCCTACCTTCATCGTCGGATTGAGCGCTGTCATCGGGTCTTGAAAAACCATGCCGATCTGCGTTCCGCGAATACCCAGCAGCTCTTTTTTGGGCAGGTGACTGATTTGGGCTCCTTCAAATACAACCTTTCCCCCGACAATTTTTCCGGGTGGATTGGGGATCAATCCCATAATCGCTTGAGCCGTAACACTCTTGCCACATCCACTCTCTCCTACGATGGCAACCGTCTCCCCCTTATCCACGTAAAAGGAAACGCCCCGTACGGCTTGAACCTCGCCACCATACGTCTTGAAATTCACCCGCAAGTTATCGATTGTCAGCAAATGCTGATTCATCCTCATTCCCCCTGTCGTCTCTAATCGCGTAGACGCGGATCAAGCGCATCCTGCAAACCGTCGCCGAATACGTTGAAGGCGAACATCGTCAGCGAGATCATCAATGCTGGGAAAAACAGTCGCCACCAATCGCCCGTCAAAATAACGCCCAAGCCATCGTTTGTCATCGTCCCCCAACTGGCGACGGGAGCTTGTACACCAAGTCCAAGAAAGCTGAGAAAAGATTCCGCAAAAATCGCCGATGGAATCGTAAAAGTCAAATTGACGATAATGACGCCAAATGTGTTGGGAATCAGATGCTTTAGCAAAATTCGTGAAAACTTCGCTCCCAGTACTTGGGCAGCCAGAATGAACTCTTGATTTTTCAATTGCAGGATTTGTCCGCGCACCAACCGCGCCATGCCGACCCAGCCAGTAGCAGACAGAGCAATAATAATCGTCAACATTCCTGGCTCCATCACGACCATGAGCAAAATGACGACCAGCAAATACGGCAGCCCATACAAAACCTCGATAATGCGCATGATGATCGTATCGATGCGATCCCCTCGTTTGCCTCGTCCTGCCATATAGCCTGCAATTCCCCCGACTGTCACTCCGATGACTAGGTCGATGAATGCCGCGACAATACCAATCGTCAAAGAAATCCTCGCCCCATACCACGTACGGGCAAACATGTCTCGTCCCAGCTCATCCGTACCGAACCAATGCTCTGCGGAGATTTCCTGATTTTTAGTCAGCAAGCTCTGGTCTGAATAACTGTACGATACGAGGTTCGGTCCAATGATCGCCATGCCAACCAAAGCGAGAATAATGAAAAGGCCGAGCATAGCCAGCTTGTTTTTCAGCAGCTTCCGAATGACCTGCTGCCCATTGCTGAGACTCGGTCGTGCAATGACATTCGCCTGCGTATTTTTCGCCATCGGGCGAAATAACGGGTCCACTTTGTGCTCCATCGCCACAGTTTATCTCTCCTTGTTGGTCAGCTTGATCCGCGGGTCAATCAGGGTGTATGCGATATCAATCAGGAAAATGGTAAAAATCAGAATCGCACTGTAAAAAATAGTCGTACCCAAAATGACCGGATAGTCACGGTTGAAAATGCCGTCTACGAAATACTTGCCAATGCCTGGAATCGCAAAGATTTTCTCCACGACAAAGGTACCCGTTATCAAACTGGCAATCAAAGGTCCGAGAAAGGTGACCACAGGCAGTATCGCATTGCGAATTCCATGTCTGACGACGATGATAAACATGGGAATCCCCTTTGCCTCTGCTGTTCGAATGTAGTTCTGGTTCATGACTTCAATCATGCTGGCACGCATGTAGCGGGTAATGACCGCAACTGGACCAAAGGCGAGCGCCAGTGACGGAAGTATCGTATGCATCCAGGTACCCCATGTCGCAACGGGAAAGAGCGGCAGCTTGATCGCGAAAAAATTGATCAAAAGCGGTGCCATAATGAAGCTCGGGATCGCTACTCCCAATACGGCAAGCGCCATGGCAACGTAGTCCAGCCATTTGTTGCGATTGAGCGCTGCGATGATACCCAATGATATTCCGAAAAGGAGTGCGATCCCGATCGCTTGCACACCCAACCACGCAGATGCAGCAAAGCCATCGGAAATCATGTCATTGACTCCACGAGAGTCTGATTTGATGGATGGGCCCAAGTCGAGCATTAACAGATTTTTCAGATATAAAACATATTGAACAGGCAACGGCTCGTCCAAGTTGTATTTGGCGCGTAAATTATTGAGAATTTGCTCTGGCAGCTGATCCGACTCGGAGGCAAACGGATTCCCCGGAATGGCATGCATCAAGGCAAACGTCAGCGTCACGATAATCCAGAGGGTGACGAACATCATCAAAATACGTTTTACCAGATAGTTTGACATAGAAGTCCTCCTCGTTTACTTAGCCAGCTCGTAAATGGCATGCGCGTATATCGCCATGGCACGCAGCAGGTCGTCAATCTCGGCGTATTCATCAGTCAGATGGGCCATGGATTCCTTGCCTGGAAAGAGCGGCCCGAAAGCAACACCATACGGCATGATTTTGGCATAGGTAGCTCCTCCTGAGGAAAGAAGGGTCGCTGGTTCTCCCGTGTGCTCCTCGTACACCTGCGACAAGGTTTGGATCACAGGATGATCTTTGGGTACATAATGCGACTTGGATGTCCGCAAAGCAGAAATCGTCCAGCCCAGCTCTGCAGTCCTTTGCTTCAATTTCTCAACGTATTCCTCACAGGAGACAGTCGCCGGATAGCGTAGATTGAGCCGAACTGTCCCTCCTGCGCTGGAATCGTAACGCAAAATCCCCGCGTTGACCGTCAGTTTGCCTGACACTTCATCCTCGCAAGCCATATGTAGATGGTGAGCAAAATAATCTTCATGCAGGACATCAGCCAACATCGTAAGAAAGGACAAACAGGAGCCACCAAACGGGTACGAGCGCAAAAAAGTAGCCAACACGGTTCCCGCATTCACGCCTTGGAATGGCGCCATCCCATGAGCTGGCTTTCCTGCGAGCGTGAATTGCAACTGTCCCAGCCCTACCAGTTCCATACGACCAGTTGTGTGGTTTTCATTCAGAAATATTTCCCACTCTTCCGCCAATCGAGAAAGGACGACCTCCTGCCGTGCCTGAGAGTCCAGTCGTACAAGAGCGACTGCTTTTTCGGGAACACTGTTGCCTTGATCACCGGAGACAAATGACGCTAACTGCCATGCTCCATTTCGCTCGATTGCTTCCATCACTGGAATCGTCAATGTCGGGTTGATCTGTCCCTTCTCTGCATGTGTCATCGGGAAGGAGGAATCAGGTGAAAAGCCAATCGGCGGGATACGATCATGCCGGGCAAAATGCTTCATGCACAACCAGCCGCTCTCTTCATCTGTTCCGATGATCATTCGCACACGTTTGGTCAGTGGCAAACCTGAATCCTTGACCAACTTCAACGCATAGTAAGCAGCCATCGCTGGGCCTTTGTCGTCAATCGCTCCCCGCGCATAGATGCGACCGTCGCGAATGCTCGGTTCAAATGGCGGGGTCGTCCAACCTTCTCCCACAGTGACGACGTCGATATGAACGAGCACACCGATCTCTTCTTCCCCGTCGCCAAACTCGATTGTCCCTGCGTAACCATCCAGGTTTTTGGTCTGGAAGCCATCCAGCTCACCGCGTGCGAGCATTGCTTCAAGCGCCGCTGCAACACCTTCGCCAAATGGCTTTCCTTCTTTTGCCGTCGTCATGTCTTCGATGCTGTTAATGGAAAGAAAGGATTTCAAATCATCCAGGTACTGCTCTTTTTGCAGAAGCGCTAGCTGCCTCCAGTAATCGCTCATATGCGTTCCCCTGCTTTCATCCGATGTAGATAGGCAAGAAACGATTCACCTTTCGAGGAAATCTGACTCCCTTGTCTTCCTTTTCCCACTTGAATCAGCTCATCCTGCTGCAAAAGCTTCAGGCGATAGCGCAGCTGTTGCAACGTAACCGAGTGACCTTTTTCTTGCAACTGCGCAAGTAGCGTATAGCGTCCACCGCTTCCTTGCCCCAGCTCCTGCAAAATAGCCGTGATTTCATCCAGAAATCCTCGTTTTTTATATTCAGTGACGATGCTCTCACATTCGTTGTTTAGACCATCTACAGGCAACGGCGCTTCCGGTATTTCCCGCAGAAACGGCAAATGATACGGATACGCTTCATCCTCTACGACGTGTGCTAAATACTCGATCACATTTTCGAGCTCGCGAATATTTCCAGGCCAATCGTACTCATGGAGCGCCCGCATGGCTTCATTGGTCAACGTAAAAGGTGGGCGGCGCAAATCATAGGAGTATTTCTTCATAAATTGATGGGCCAACCACGGGATATCCTCCCGTCTGTTCCGCAGCGGCGGCAAATGAATCGGCAAGATATTCAGGCGATAATACAAATCAGCACGGAAGGCACCTTCCGTAATCATCCGCTGCAAATCTTGATTCGTTGCTGCGATGACGCGAATATCTGTCGGGATGATCTTGCTGCCGCCTACACGCATAATCTGGCGTTCTTGTAATACACGCAGCAATCGGTTTTGAATAGCCGCGCTGGCATCTCCGATCTCATCAAGAAATATGGTTCCTTTGTGGGCTAATTCAAACCAGCCGATATGTCCACCTTTACGCGCTCCGGTAAAAGCTCCTTCTTCATAGCCGAACAGCTCGCTTTCCAAAAGAGATTCCGATATGGCAGCAAAGTTGACCCCAACAAATGGCTCTCTTCGACGTGGCGAAGCATTGTGGATAGCCTGGGCGAGCAATTCCTTCCCTGTCCCTGTTTCTCCCAGCAGCAGCACAGTGGAGTTGCTTCTTGCGATTTTGCGAGCAATCTGAATGACTTTTTGTACAGGCGCACTCTCCCCATAGAAATCATCAAATTGGTATTTGGCTACCAATCCTTTGCTGTAAAGACGCATGCGATAATCATGCTCCAGCTTTTCAATTTCTGCGGCCTGGCGAAACAAGAGCAGACTCCCGAGAAAGCTTCCTTCCATGACGATGTGCATTTTGCGGAAAAAGTAGGTTTTGTTCGCCCAATCTACCAAAACATCCTTGTTCTCTTCACACTGCCGGATCAACTGATAAAAATTCGCAGGCAAGCAATTGGACGCCCGCTCACCGACGACTTCATTCCCTTCCATCTGTAACGTATCGATTGCTTTCTGATTGACAAAACGGATGTTTTCTTTTTCATCCATAGCAATCACTGCGTCCTCGATCCGATTGACGATGGCCTCCAAATATTTGCTCAACAGATGCGCATGCTGAATCTCGTTGTTCAGCTCTTTGGTGATATCGACCAACGATTGCATGGCTCGTGCGGTCACCTTTTGAAAATTGCCGTATTTAAAATGAGAGTAGATGGCAAGCCACGTAGATAAATCGATGATCCGATATCCGATATCGACAACTTTGCGAATATGCGGAGGGACATGCTCTGCCTCTCCTGGCGTTACCGCAATCTCGATGTCAGGGGGATAGTCAGAACCTGGATAGTAGGGATACAGTTCAAAATCCATCCCAGAGGCACGCAGCAATTCCACATTTTCTTCAGCAGTCTCCTTGGTGTCACTGACGAGAAGCACTTTCACGCCTTTTGGAATCTCCAGCATGCCGCGCAAATTATGGTACGGCAGCATTCGCTTGGCAATGATGATGCTGGATTCTTTCGGCACATACGGTTGTACAAGTGGGACGATGCTTTTGGTAGATACAATGACGAGGGCACCAGGCGTGATCGGGCGTAACGGAAGCTGATCGACTCGGATCGCCTCGACATGGATATCATCGCCGATTCCCAATTCATGATACTGACTAACGACGGACTGTAGAAACTCATCCATTCTCGCAATAAATATGATCGATTTTTTGTCCATATCAGCCGCTCCAAGATGTAAAGTGAAGACAAGAACGTTTCGAATATTCGCTCTTGTCTTCACTTATTTTACTTATTATTTATTGCCGATTTCTACCCATTTGTAATCAATCGTGCCGACTGGATGGCGAATGATGCTTTTTATGTTTGGTTGCTCCATAAACACTTTTGTCCCGAAATAGATAGGTACGAGTGGCATATCATCCATGAAAATTTTCTCCGCGTCATGCATGAGCTTGAAGCGCTCTGTTTCGTCGGCAGTGTTGCGAATCTTCTCGACCAGTGCGTCATACTCTTTGTTGCTGTAGTTGACACGGTTTCCAGGATGGTCAGTCACGAACAGCTCAAGGTAATTGACCGGGTCTCCGTAGTCGGCAGGGATCGTCGAGCGGGAGAATTGAAGACTGCGGGCACGCTGTTCAGCCAGGAATACTTTCCACTCTTTGTTTTCCAGCTTCACATCTACCCCGAGATTTTTCTTGTACATTTCCTGCAAAACTTGCGCGATGGCCTTGTGCGCATCACTGGTGTTATACGTCATGGTGACAGGTGGGAGGGTTGTCCAGCCCTCTTCTTCCATCCCTTTTTTCAGCAATGCTTTTGCTTGCTCTACATCGTTATCCTTGAAGAAATCCCCGCCCTTTGTACGGAAATCCGCTCCGTCTGGCTCAGGGAAGCCCAATGGCACGTGAGCCATAGCGGGTGTTTGTTTTCCTTGAACGACATTGTCGATCAAGGTTTTGCGATCGATGGCCAGCGCAAATGCTTTCCGAATGTTGGCGTTAGTGAATGGAGGCATTGCAGTGTTCATCCGGTAGTAGTAGATGGACGCTTCCGTCTCTACCTTTGCTTCTCCAGAATCAATCAACTGTTTCTTCATATCATTGGGAACGGTCTGGATCATGTCGAGCTGACCTGTTTTGTACATTTGGAATTGCGTATTTTCGTCGTTGACCATGACAAACTCGATTCCCGCATATTTGATCGAATCACGGTCCCAGTAGCCGTCGTTTTTCACCAGCTTCACTGATTGATCATGAACCCAATCTTCCATTTTGAACGGTCCATTCGTCACGATGCTTGCAGCGCCTTCCGCCCATTTCGGATTACTCTCCACGACTTTTTTATTCACCGGGAAGAAGGTCGGCTGCGTCAGGATGTGGAGGAAGTAACCTGTTGGCGCCTTCAGCTTTACCTCAAACGTCTTCTCGTCTACGGCTTTTACCAGTACGCTATCTGCATTTCCTGTTCCTTTGTTGAACGCTTCTGCTCCATCGATGTAATAGGCGAGGAAAGCAGACGGGAATGCATTGTTCGGATCGACAATGCGCTTAAACGCAAACTCGAAATCCTGCGCTGTCACTGGTTCACCATTCGACCATTTGCTATCGCGCAGTGTAAAGGTATACGTTTTCCCATCCTCACTCACTGCCCATTTCTCGGCCATGGCTGCTTGCGGCTTGTGATCCTTGTCCAGTCGGACCAAGCCTTCCATTGTGGCATTCAACACTTCGTTGGAAGTACTGTCAAAGCCCTTTGGCGGATCGAGAGAAGGTGGCTCGGTCTTCAGGTTGAGCTTTAGTTTTGCAGCAACATTTGCTTGTCCACCTGTATCTGTGGACGCTTGACCTGCTGTCCCTCCCCCTGCTGGCTGTGTCGGCGTTGTCGACTGACTACAACCTGTAATGGCAAGGACAGTGACAAGTGCAGCGGCACTAAGCAGCTTCCATCCTTTTCTCATGTTCATTGCATGTGACCCCCTTTTCTTTTTTAAACAACAAGTAGCCTTTGTTGCTTTATGAATAAACGGCACTGCTGGGAATGCCATTTATACATGTAAAGAAAAATCTGTCTTGGCGAGACGCAAGGAAGTCTCGATCCGTCCAACAACGTTACCACTCATGTTTGTAATAGGCGGGTTGGTATATTCCCCGAGCGCATCCAAAGGACCGTCTAGGCCGATTCCCAGTTGACGAAGCACTTCATTGACGACCGGGTTGATCGCCCGTGGTCCTCCATCCTCGATTTTGATGGCAATGCCCAATCCTGTTTCTCTATCGCCCAGGCAATACACCGACTCGGCGCCTGCCTTCCCTACGATCCGACCACCAAAGGCTGACATGAGGTCTGTGCAATATCGATTCTCGCCTCCGACCATTTCTGGATGAGCGGTCATGGCATCCGTAATACGCTGAACGGCTTTTCGTCGCTCGGGATTCTCGATCACCTCAGGTCTCGCCAGCTTGGCGAATGCCCACGCGTAATGGGCAAGCGGCAACTGATGGACAGGAACTCCACATCCATCTGTTCCGAGGTTGATTTTGTCTTTGGGGTAGCCTGTTATGTCCTCGACTACTTCGAGAATCCGCTGCTGCACTGGATGCGTAGGCAAATGATAGGTAGTCACGTCCTCCCCCATATGTGTCGCGGTGGCAATCATACCGGAGTGCTTGCCGGAGCAATTCGAGAATATAGGCGTAAGCGGCTTGCCCTCCCGAATCAGCTGTTTGTAGCTCTCCTCATGACGTGGCACATGTGTCCCGCATTGCAATGCCGTTTCTGGCTGACCTGCTCGCGCAAGCATAGAGAGCGCCCGCGTGCGATGGCGTGGCTCTCCACTATGAGAAGCGCAACAGAGCGAAAGATCAGACGGCTCAAGACCATACCGATCTGCCGTCCCCGTCTCGATTACCGGAATTGTCTGCAACGGCTTCATACTGGAGCGTGCATATGTAAGGCGATGGGGATCACCGTACGAATAGAGCAATGTCCCCTGCGAATCAACGACTGCGATATGTCCGAGATGTGAGCTCTCTACCTGTTCTCCCCGGTATACGTTGGCAACGACGTTCATAGCAAGTCTCCTTTGAGTGCGAAAGTTTGAATGTTTGCACTTTTCTAAATAAGCAAATAGTGTGCCAATAACTGAAAAAAGAACGCAACAGGCGGAGTTTGGCTATTTTCCAGCGAAAAAGATCAGCCCTTTCCCTAGTATGGAACAAGAATAGGCTAACTCATTGAAAGAAATAGGTTCACCTTAAAAAGTAACAGGGTGACATTTCCATTTTCATTTCATAAAGGAGTTCTGTCAGATCACTGCCATAAGTCTATGAGCCACCGCGTTTTAGCAGAAAGTTTTATATGTGCAACAAAAAAGAAAGACGTTCCCTATGAAACGTCCCTCCTTGACCCTTGCTGTGATCCTACTTTGACAGCACCTAATCCTGACTCGGGAAGATCGAGGGGCATTGTCGAGGAAAACCGAAAGACGGACAACGGAAAGAGGGGGTAGGAGTAGGAGCAGGGATGTTATTTGGACGCGGCGAGCAAAATTTCCCCAGCACCTCCATTTTGACTTCCGCATGTACCTGAATCTCCTTGCAGATGATCACTTCCAATTCCACCCTTCCACCAAGCAAAAAGTGCTCATTCGGTGTGCACTCGATACCTGTGATTCTGCAGGAGATATTGTTTTCGTCCAAAGGCTCAGGCAAGCATAGGATAACTTCATCGTCGAACATGACCACAACCGGGAATTCGAATAAAAAATCACCGTTCGCGAAGACGCGGAGTAGGACAGTTGCTTGGAAAACAAACTGTACCATACCTGCCAGAAAAGTCGTTTGATTGACCGTCATCTGTACTCTGCGAACGTTGACAATGCTGCAGGAAAAATCGGAGACAGACTTCGTGTGTGAGCGTTGAAAGAGCGGAAATGGCGGAGGGACGACAGGCTCTATACATTGAATAGAGATGTCCTGACCAGATTGTATAGCTTCATCAACCACCGGAAGGAACTCATCAGGGATGGATACCTTGCTCCGTTCCCGGTTCGTAGATACTACCCAGTCGTATACCTCTTGTACCATGATGCATCTAGCCTCCAGATTGTTCGGGATCGGAGGCGTAGCAGTTGGAAATACGTCCGTAACTGTAACGGTAAACGAACAGGAGCTCGTATTTCCAGCCGCATCCGTTGCCGTGCATGTCACCACTGTCATTCCCCGCGGAAACGCCATGGTCTCAACCACTTCAGCTACAGGTAAGGACGGGAAATGGTGAACGACGCCGGACGGACTGCAGGAAATTGAAACGATGCCACAGCCAGGACTTGTCGCTGTTACCATGTACGTTACCGTGCCGAAATCCACACCTGGATCCGTACCGGTGCTCATATCAGGGGGACAGGTGATGGTGGGGGGTTCGACGAAAGGAAAACTGATGATGACCTGACCATTGCCAAGCCCAATCCTCGTCAAGTTAAGCTGATTGCTCCCCCCGTTGAATGAGCCACCTCCTCCACCGAGCCCAGCGACTAGAGGAAACAAGGGATCTAATCCGTTTCCGCCGCCGCCACCACTAAAGCCTCCACCACCTCCACCGCCACTAGCTCCGCCTCCGCCACCTCCTCCAAAACCGCCAGTTCCGCCTCCAGCATCAGGTGCTCCACCCGCGCCACCGGCATTGATCGCGGTTCCGCCGCCGCCTCCACCTGGGGAGGAAAAACCATTTCCAACAATGCCTGCTCCACCGCCTCCTCCATCGTCTGGCGCTCCCGCACTACCACCTAACCCATTGATCCCTCCAGCTCCGCCAGCCGCTCCGGCCGTTCCACTTGTGGTTAGAACTGCATCCCTTCCAGGCAGTAAATTGGCTTGCCCGCCTCCGCCTCCCGCTGCTACGAGCAGATTGGCTGCTGTCACCGGGTTTGCAGTCCGCCATACAAATGTACCACCACCGCCGCTTTGACTACTTCCCATTCCTCCAACCAAAACGGTCAATACTTCACCGGGCGTGACGGAAAAATCCCCCTGGATGAACGCTCCTCTGCCAAAATCAAATAAACCTCCGCCTCTCGCCCCTACCGCCTGAATCGTCATTGAAGTAACGCAAGGAGGGACGACGAAGGTCTGAAGCTCGCCCGTAAAATTGAGTGTAACAGCCGCAAACGTGATGACTACGATACCATCGCCTGTTCCCACACCAGAAACGTTTTTTTGATTGATTCCGGCATTAAAGGAACCTCCACCTCCACCTCCTCCGAATGATTCCACAAGGTTTGTACCGCCGCCACCTCCACCGCCGCTATATCCTCCACCGCCTCCGCCACCTGCGCTCCCTGCCCCGCCGCCGCCAAAACCTCCAGTACCTCCCCCGGCACCCCCAGCATTAATAGCCGTTCCTCCAATAGCACCCGTGGAGCCGTTGGCACCGTTTCCAACGATACCTGCTCCTCCAGCACCTCCTCCCCCTAGGAATCCGCTGCCCCCTCCACCTCCGAGGCCATTCACTCCCCCTGCGCCACCTAATGCCTCGTTTCCAGCTTGACCAGATATACTAGACTCATTCGCATTGCGGCCTGTGGAGCCTTGAGTACCGCCACCTCCACCACCTGCTGCAATCAGAATGTTGGCTGCAGTAACGGGACTCGTTGTGCGCCAAACAAATGATCCGCCGCCTCCACCACCTGCAGTTAAGTCATCGCCACCACCCGCTCCGCCTACGAGGATAGACAATACCTCACCCGGTGTCACGGGAAAGTCGCCCTGAATATACGCCCCCCTCCCTCCAGTGGTGAGTCCGTCACCGCCTCGGGCGCCTACCGCCCGGATCGTCAACGAAGTAACGGTTGGAGGGACGATAAAGGTTTGAATGGCGCCCGTAAAAGCAAAATTCTGTGTTGGCATTGCCCACCATTCCTTTCCAAGCATGGTTATACACACATAATTACCCACTTCTATATATATGTGTTGACCCTAGATGCGACATAGGCGAAAGAAAAGAAAAAGACGTCCCATAGGCAGGACGCCTCGTCACTCGGTCATAGACCTTTTGATGCCGCTATGCTTTTGCCACCCGCTGCATATCCGCTTCGACCATCATATGAATAAGCTTTTCCAGCTTCGTTTTCGGTGTCCAGCCGAGCTCTCTTTTCGCTTTTTCCGGATTGCCCAACAAAATGTCCACTTCTGCTGGCCGATACAATTCCGGGTCGATCACGACGTAATCTAGGTAGTTCAACCCAACATAATCGAAGGCGATTTTGCACATCTCTTCCACCGTCGAAGTTTTTCCTGTCGCAATGACATAGTCATCCGGCTTATCCTGCTGGAGCATCAGCCACATCGCTTCTACGAAATCGCCCGCAAAGCCCCAATCCCGCTTCGCCTGAATATTCCCCAGCCGTAGTTCCTTTTGCTTGTTCGCAGCAATTCTTGCGACAGCATGCGTCACTTTCCTCGTAACGAATTCCAGCCCACGTAAAGGTGATTCATGATTGAATAAAATGCCGTTGGTGCTAAACATCTGAAAGCTTTCCCGATAGTTTTTGGTCGTCCAGTAGCCAAACAGCTTGGAGACTGCATATGGGCTTCTTGGGTAAAAAGGCGTTTGCTCCGATTGCTGTGGCTCCTGGATTAATCCGTACAGCTCACTTGATGAAGCCTGATACATTTTGATGGCTGGGTCCGTTTCCCGAATCGCCTCCAGAACATGCAGGACACCCATTCCTGTTACTTGCGCGGTCAAAATAGGCTGTTCCCACGACGAACCGACAAAGCTCTGCGCACCTAAATGATACACTTCCTCTGGTTTACATGCCTTCAGTGCACGCGTCAACGACGACACATCCAGTAGATCACCGTCCTTGTACTCTACGTGATCTACGATGTTCAAATACTCCAACCGCCACCTGTCCACCGTGCTCCGGCGTGGTACTAGTCCTACCACATGGTATCCCTTCTCAAGCAAAAATTTTGCCAGATAAGCGCCGTCCTGACCTGTGATTCCTGTAAGGAAAGCTGTTTTCATCCGCTTCTACTCCCCTTCTTCAGGCTGTGCTGTAATGTTCATTCCGGTAAGTTCCCTTGAGCATCTCTTAAGCTTATGCCGGACCATGTTCATACGTTCAGTTGTCAGAGTGAGGGTCAAGAATAGAAGTCCGTAATAAACTAATGAAAGCAAACTGTTGTCATTGATCAAGGAGGAGGTAGACAGGTGACAGATCATTGGATGCCGATTCCACAAAAAAGCGGTGTGATTTGGCTTACCGGATTATCTGGCTCTGGTAAATCTACGCTGGCAGACGCACTGAAAGCGTCTCTTGATTCGCTGAGAATTCGCAGCTGCATACTGGACGGTGATGCACTGCGCAGCGGTCTCAACAAAGACCTGGGTTTTGGACCTCGCGACCGGCAAGAGAACATCCGTCGGGCTGGGGAAGTATCAGACAGCACGATCCCAAAGGGCTGTACCAAAAGGCAGAAGCAGGACAGATCAATAACTTTACAGGGATATCCGCCCTGTACGAACCACCTCTCACTCCCGAATTAATCATTCCCACCCATCAGCTTGGCGTCGATGAATGCGTGGAACGAATCTTGTCTTCTTTCTTATCTACCATTAACAAGCAATAAGGCTGGGAGTCAGGGATTGGAATCATCATGCTTACTTTGTTGACTCGATCAAAAACATGGATTCCACTATCTAATGAGACATTCAGATGATGTCGTACATCTTTTTCATGGGCAACCGTTATTTTCTTGGTAACACTTTGACCAATGAACAGCACATCACCGGATATCTCCATCCCTCTGGTAAAACCATTACATCGGAAGATAGCCTCCTTGTCTTTTTTCACTTCGAATTCCAAGGAATTGCAGTAGTACAATCCATCCTCGCCCAGAATAACAGTATGCGGCTTACTCAGTTTTTGGTTATGGATATGAGTGATTTGCCCTTTATCCAGGCAGTACTCCAGCACGACCCCAGACGGCCCCTCTGTTGATCTCCACTCTGTTTCCAAGGAAAACATAGATAGAAACAGCCTGTTCCCATGAATCCACAGATCGTTTATGTGATGGATATCCCGATTCTCTTGGGAAAATCGGATTTCATCTTCTCTGGTTAATGTCAACGGATTGAATATCCCGATTGAGTTCGTCCTTGTTTCCACAATGTACGCTTTCTTGTTGTGGACGAACACTCCGTGGTAATCCAATGGGGTTCGTTGGCTGCGCAAAAGAATACGACCATTCGCGTCTACGAGATTGATTTCATCATAGGTCGCCATCACGAAGTGCTCTCCCCATCTCGCAATTCCCCTGCAATTGTTCGTCAACAATTTCGTGAGCTGATAATTCTCTTCCTTTACATCCAGAACATACAGTCCTCCATTCACATTGCTACACGTGATGAGCAGCTTGCATTTCCCGATTCCAAAAATGGTACGCACCCTCTTTCTTCCTGCTTACATGTGTTTCTATGCTCGTTTGAAAATGACCAAAAGAGGTGTTTCGACCGCCATGTCGCGCATTACTGTCGTGATTCCAACCTATAATCGGGAAAAGTATCTTCCCACAGCCATCGAAAGTGTGTTGAACCAAACGCACAAGGAATGGAAGCTCCTCATTGTAGATGACGCTTCTACTGATCACACGCATGCCATCGTAGAAAAATATCTCGATGATCCACGCATTCACTACGTGCTACTCCCTGAAAATTCAGGGATCGGTAAAACAATGGCTGCTGCTCTGGAACGAATTGACACGCCCTACTTCGTCTCACTTGACTCGGATGACTGGTTCGACGAAAAGACCTTAGAAATTTTGTTGGATGAAATGGAACGCCAGCCCGAAACCACGAACGTCGTGTTCTCCAACACCGTTTTTTGGAAGGAAGTAGGTGACACGCGAGAACTGTCCGAAATCATGCGGCCTCCGATCTATGAAGATAAGTATGATTACCTGGAAGCTCCGATGGTTTGGCCTCGTTTTTATCGGACACAAGCGGTTCGTGATGTCGGCGGATTTGAATGTGATGATCCGATGCAGGGAAGGTTTTCTCATGACAAGTACATGTTATTAAAATTGATCGGAACAGGTGATATTCACTGGGTCGATGCGAACCTCTATCATTATTTGATTCACGAGAGCAACAATTCCCACACAAAAAACTGGCCGCAATGGACAAAAGCAAGAAAGTACATCCTTACGAAAATCTTGAAACTGTGGGGAGACGAGTACGAGCCTATTTTTGTGTACACACCCGAGGGATGGATCTATGTGAACGAGCTCATTCCGAAAGAAAAGCACTCTTAACTATTCGGCGACAATCTGCTTAAACAAGGTCAATGCCCGCGCCACTGCTTGATCCATGTTGTAGTATTGATAGTCCGCGAGTCTGCCCGCAAAAAGTACTTGATCGCGGATTTGCTCCGCTTCTTGTTTATAGAGGCTGTACCGTTGGCTGTTTTCCTTGCGAGGAATTGGATAATAAGGCTCGTTTTCGCCAGGTGAATACGGCTGTGGATATACGAAGGATATGGTTGTATGAGGAACGACTTGGCCTGTGAGGTGCTTTTGTTCGAGGATTCTGGTGAAATCATACTCATTGGGATAATTGACAGTCCCCACTTCTTGGTACCATGCCTTTTGATGCGTTTCAAAATGAAAGCGCAGGCTTCGATAAGGCAACCGTCCATGCTTATAGCCAAAGAAGGTATCGATCGGGCCTGTGTATATCATGCGTTTATACCTAATTTCATCCGCGATTTCTTGATAGTCCGTATTGAGGAGCACCTTTATATTCGGATGATCAAGCATGCGATGAAACATTGCCGTAAAGCCATGCAAAGGAATTCCTTGATACGTGTCCTGAAAATACCGATTGTCCCTGCTGACATACACAGGAACCCTTGCGGAAACAGATTGATCCAGCTCCTCCGGCTTCAAATCCCATTGCTTGATCGTATACCGATGAAAGACTTTTTGATAAATGTACTCAGCCAAAAAACCAAGCTCTTCATGAGCACTATCCCGGAGCTTCAGAATCGGAATCTTCGCTCCGAATCCATATTGACGGATCAATAAGCTCTCCAGTTTCTGCGCATATTGCGGGGAAAACAAAGCGGACAATGCATTCAGATTGAAAGGCAACGGTATTTTTATGCCATCGACATAGGCACGCACCTCATGAAAGTACGGCCGCCACTGGGTAAAACGCGACAAATAGTCCCAGACCAGCTTGGAATTCGTATGAAAGGTGTGCGAACCGTATTTGTGAATCAGTACCCCCTGCTCGTCATAGCAATCATAGGCATTTCCTCCGATATGATTGCGCCCCTCTACCACCAACACTTTCTGATCAAGCTCATTGGCAATCCGCTCTGCGAGTGTAGCACCCGTGAAGCCAGCTCCGACAATCAGCCAATCCACCTTCATGTTAGACTCACATCCTCCAGTCTTAATCACATCCACTCACTCACTTACCATTTTGTTAATACCCTAGTAAATGATGTCGTACTCTACACGCGGGAGTGAACTCTACATGAATGCAAACTGGCACGCACACTACACACGCTGGAACGAGTGTGAATCCCTCGATCCAGAGCTTCGTCAGCAGTTAACCGCCATGCACGCTGATGAAAAGCAGCTTGCGGATTGCTTCTCTGCTCCGATTGCATTTGGAACCGGAGGCATGCGCGGGGTCATGGAGCCGGGAATAAACCGCATCAACTTATACACGATTCGCAAAGCAAGCGCAGGGCTGGCTCTTTATTTGCTCGAAACATACCCGGATCTGGCCGTCAAAAAAGTCGTCATTGCCTATGATTCACGGAAACACTCACTGTTGTTTGCCAAGGAAACCGCCAAAGTTCTCGGTCAGTACGGGATTACTACATGTATATTCAAACAGCTGACTCCTACCCCTCTGCTTTCCTTTGCCGTGCGCCACTATTCTGCGTGTGCAGGCATTGTCATTACAGCAAGCCACAATCCTCCCGAATATAACGGCTACAAAATTTATGGCGCTGATGGAGGACAAATTACGCTCGCGACAGCCGAACGACTGATGGAACAGATCGTTGCGTCCGGAAATGAACTCGAAATCACTCCGGCAGATGAGCAAGAGCTGTACAAAAATGGACTTCTCCACTACATTAACGATTCTCTCTTGCATGCGTATTTGAAAAAAGTAAAGCAATTACGCGTCCATCCAGACTTATCTCCTGCGATCCGAGAGCAAGTGAAGATCGTCTTTACTCCCCTGCACGGTACAACGCATGACTCGATCACACGCGGATTGGACTTGTTTGGGTATACACAAGTGAGCGTCGTGGAAAAGCAAGCGGTCCCCGATCCTAACTTTTCGACCGTAGCCTCGCCTAATCCCGAAGAGCCTGAAGCCTTTCAATTAGCGATTTCATACGCCAAACAGGTGGATGCCGACGTGATCATGGGGACGGACCCTGATGGAGATCGCCTCGGTGTGCTCGTCAAAAATCAGGCAAGAGACTACAGCATCCTGACAGGGAATCAGTTGGGTGCCTTGCTTCTTCATTACTTGCTGGATTCCAAACAAAAAAAGGGGGAGCTCCCCTCTAATGGCATTGTATTGAAAACAATCGTCACGTCCGAAATGGGCAGAGCTATTGCGACAGACTTCGGTGTATCGACAGAAGACACTTTGACAGGCTTCAAATATATTGGCGAAAAAATCGAAGCCTACAAAACGAGTGGAGCGTATGTCTTCCAATTTGGTTACGAAGAAAGCTACGGATACTTAATCGGCGATTTTGTCCGGGATAAGGATGCCGTACAAACTGCCTTGTTGCTTGCTGACATGTGCGCGTATTACAAATCACAGCACAAAAGCCTCGATGACACACTGAATGACTTATTCAACCGTTACGGTCATTATGCGGAAGAGCTGATTTCTTTCACCTGCAAAGGAGGAGATGGCATGCAAAAAATATCGGCCACGATGTCCTCCCTGCGTAATCAGCCACCTTCCCTAATCGCCTCCCACCCCATCATAGCCATCGAAGATTATGCCAGTGGAATCCGCACAGATTGTCAAACACGTACATCTACACTGCTCACCTTGCCTGCCTCGGATACGATCAAATACTTTTTCCACGATCAGTCTTGGTTTTGTGTCAGACCATCAGGAACGGAGCCCAAAATTAAAATTTATATCGGAGTGAAAGGAACCACCCAGCTCGATGCGCACGAAAAGCTTGCCGCCTTGAAACAAGCTGTCTTGCAGATGCTCGAATTCTAGTATGGACTAGATTTCCAAGTACGGACCGGATTGATGAGGATGTCCGCCCGCGACTGTTCCGTACCGAGGAGGATGATAAGCTTGTTCTGGTGTTCGTTCAGGAAAACCTGATTGGAGAAGCAAGTCGCGTCTTACAAAAAAAGCGTTGACGCCCTTTGAATCTGTCCCCACCAAGGCATACCCCAACCTGGTTCCCAAAATGGCCAAGGAACTCAAGCTGGCACCATAGTAGGTAGTGCCACCCCATTTAAAATCAGGCTGATAGGCAATCACCATTTTTTGTGGGGGTGGAAAAGAAGCATTGTACTCAATAACAACAAGCCGCGGTGTGTAAATAGAAAGAGCTTGCCATACCCAGTAATCATTGCCGTCAATGTCGATGGAGAGCAGATCAAATTCCTTTGGAACACCATTTTCTTCGAATAACCGAGAAATATTTTCTTTCGTGATCAACTCATTCTTGATGATGACCTGGGGATAGGCAGCATAATCAGCAGACATTTTATTGCAACTGTTCAGATCGCCTTCCATCGCTAATCCGCTCCATCCATGCTGCGTGACGAGTTTTTTTATCATGCATTCCGAGCCATCTCCAACTCCGAATTCTACACAATAGCGATTCGTAGTTCCGATTCGCGAAAATATTTCTTCAATGATGCCGTCTTCTCCATTTTGGGAATACACTCGTTTTTCATATTGGTTTAACACATCCATTCCTTCCATGCCTCCATTCACAACGTCCCTCTTTACGTATCTTATTTATCTTTTTACGTATACGATTGGTCATTCAATGAACAGGCTGCAAAACAGGCTATTTGCACGCCTCTCATACAAAATGTTCCATAGAGAGGCGCCTGCCGTTTCAAGGCCCTCCTCGGGACATATATTAGGAGAAAGTTTACCAATAGGAGCCTATCAGACATTTTGTAAGACAGAGGAGATGTGTATCTTGAGTTTGCCCATCGTGTTTATTCACAGAACGGCTGAAGAGCATGTAGGAATATGCGTGCAACAGGCGAAATACAGTAACCCTTCCTCGCGTGTCATTCTTATTGGAAAGCCAGAAACCAAGCAACTTAGTACCGAAAATACGGAGCACTACCTGTTGAGTAACTTTTTCAAAAGCGCCCAAGCTTACTCTTTTGTTTACAAGCACTCCTCCCCCACCTCCTACGAATACAATCTGTTCTGCTTCCAACGCTGGTTTATTCTACGCGATTTTATGAGGAGTCAGGGTATCGATCGTTGCTGCTACCTGGACTCTGACGTGATGCTCTACACCGACATCAGCAAGCAAAACGACAAGGACTTCCACGATTTCACATTCGAGTTTACCTGGACAACAGTGTGCGACTTGGATAAACTCGATCAATTCTGCGACTACACCACCAAATTTTTCCGCGATGCTCTACACTATGAGAACTTGCTTCAATTTGCAAAAGAAATCGGTGATGTTCCTATTTCAGATATGGTATTGTTTACTCTTTTTCACAATTACGCGCTTCGCCGTGGCGCTACGTACGGCTTGGTTGCAAACGGCTTTTTCGATCATAATCTCAATTGTCCGTTTGCCCCATCCTGTCCGCAAGCAAACAGCTTGGAAACGAAGAAACAGATCTATCAAAAGGACGGCATGCTCTTTTGCAAAATAACAGAGACGAATAACTACCTCCCAGCTCATTCCTTGCATTTTCAAGGACATGCAAAAGGATACATCCCCTATTTTCGCTCACAAGATATCCCGAACACAGATGATTTCATGTATTTCGACTATCCGACCTGCAAATGGGTGCGAGCCGAACCCTAATCCCAATAAAATTCCCTTTGGAAACGAGCTGTGCGCCGTGCCATTTTTTCACGTTTTTCCATATTCATAATATGTTAAGCTGTTCATCCTTCGCTATGAGCATCATGGACAGGGGGGATTCGACTCATGAAGGCATTGATTACCGGAGTAACGGGATTTGCCGGCAGTCACTTGGCTGAATATCTACTGTCGCGGGGAGATGTGGATGTTTACGGCACATTCCGGTCCCTTACCAAAAAAGAGCAGCTGGGGCACCTGTTGGACCGCGTGCATATGGAAAACTGTGAATTAAAAGATCCCCAATCTGTAAATGAACTCATCCAGAGAATAAAGCCTGATCTCCTTTTTCACCTAGCTGCCCAAAGCTTCGTCCCCACCTCGGTGTCGTCTCCTGCAGATACGATGGTGAACAATATTGTCCCACAGTTAAATTTATTCGAGGCGGTACGCAACCATGCTGTTCCGTGCAAGATTCAGATCGCTTGCTCCAGTGAGGAATATGGTTTGGTCTATCCGGAGGAAATCCCCATTAAGGAGAGCAATCCCCTCCGTCCTCTCAATCCATACGCGGTCAGTAAAATTGCCCAGGATTATCTGGGGTATCAATATCATCACAGTTATGGTCTGGCGATCATCCGAACCCGTACGTTTCACCATACAGGTCCGAGAAGAGGCGAAAGCTATGTGACCTCTAATTTTGCCAAACAAATTGCCCAGATTGAGCTTGGTCTGCAAGAGCCAAAAGTAAACGTCGGGAATCTCAGTGCGATTCGAGACTTCACAGATGTCCGTGATATTGTCAGGGCGTACTGGTTGGCGCTTACTCGAGGCGAACCAGGCGATGTATACAACATATCCGCTGGTACTCGCTATACCATCGAGGACATGTTGAAGACGTTGCTGGCGCTGACAGATGTACAGGTGGAAATACATGTCGACACTGATCGACTAAGACCCTCCGATGTAGACATCGTATTGGGCGATTCCTCGCTGTTTCGAAAAAAGACTGGGTGGGAGCCCGAAATCTCCTTCCAGCAAACGATGGAAGATTTATTGAATTACTGGCGCTCTGTGCTACGCCAACATAACAGCTCTTGAAAACGTCGAGTGGATGAGTAGAAAAAATCAGGAGGGAACTTTTTATGTCCATGCAATCCCTTCCTCTCGTCAGTGTAATCACGCCTTCGTACAATCAGGCACCCTTCATCAAACGAACGATCGAGAGTGTATTGACACAAGACTATCCCCATATTGAGCATATTGTGGTCGATGGCGCCTCAACTGACGGTACACAGAGTATTTTGCAGCAATACAGCCATCTGGCAAACCGCTTCCGCTACGTTTCCGAACCAGATCGCGGTCAATCCCATGCCATCAATAAAGGATTGCAAATGGCACGTGGTGAGATTATCGGTTGGCTCAATTCGGATGATACGTATTTTCCCGGTGCCATTCGAAAGGCTGTGGCAGCCTTGCAGCAGCATCCTGATTGGGGTGTGGTATACGGAAAAGGGCTCCACATTGATGAGAATGACAAAGTAAAGTATCCGTACATTTGGGTAGAGTTTGACAGAAAAAAATTGTTTAATTTCAACATCATCTGCCAACCCGCTGCTTTCCTGCGCAAGCATGCCTTTGAAGCAGTTGGTGGTGTAAATGAAGAACATGACTGGTGCATGGATTACGATTTGTGGAACCGGATTTCCCAGCATTATCCGATTGGAACGATACCGGAATTCTTGGCTAACTCACGCTTATATGACGCATGCAAAACGTTTGTCTATGAATTGGAGCCAGGGTTTTCTGAAATTTTGAAAACAAGCGTGAAGCATCATGGCACCATCTCAAATGAATGGCTCTATCACTACACGCAAAAGCATTATAAACAAGGAGCATTTTGGTTTCTCCACAAGCTGAAAGCGTATCATGCATTCGGACCCTCTCCCCAAATCATTGCATCCAACCGCTACTCGGACGCATGGGCTCCCCAAAACCTGCGAATGACCATCGAAGCCAGCCATGGACCGATGCACGCTTTGCTTATCAAAGGAAGCAACCATAATACCGCCCCTCTCCTGCATTTTCATGTTATGAGGAATGGGAAACTCGTACACAATTTCCAAGTTACCCAGGCGCGTTTTCAAGTCGTGATTCCCATTACCTCAGAGGGCCAGCAATGTGAAGTGAGTATTTTTTGCAGCCAGCAGATCCTTCAGAGCCACCCCAACAATCCTAAAGTCAAACGATCTATCAGCTACCACTTAGAAGAAGTCCTCCCTCTCTCCTATGAGGAGTACCAATTTTATCAGGAGTTTACCAATGGCAAGGCCGATATCGAAAATTGGGTAAATCGCAGAGTCCCATCGCCTCGAACATGAATGCGGACGAGAAAGGCAGGTTGACACGAATTGAATCTGGCGAAAAAACGGATTGTGGTTACTGGTGGATCAGGATTTCTAGGAAGCCACGTCGTTCATCAATTGCGCAAGCTGGACTGTACGGACATCTTCATCCCTAGAAGCCATGAATACGATCTTCGCAAAGAACATGATGTAAACAAGATGTTGCAAGATTTCCATCCCGATATCATTCTTCACTTGGCTGCCGTCGTCGGCGGAATCGGCGCGAATCAAAAAAATCCCGGAAAATACTTTTACGATAATTTGATCATGGGGACTCAGCTCATAGAGCAATCCCGTTTATTCGGTGTCGAAAAATTCGTAGCCATCGGAACCATTTGCTCCTATCCGAAGCATGCGCCCGTCCCGTTCCAGGAAGAAGATATATGGAATGGTTACCCTGAAGAAACCAATGCTCCGTATGGCTTAGCCAAGAAAATGATGCTGGTGCAATCGCAAGCCTATCGCGAGCAATACGGGTTCAATTCCATTTATTTGCTTCCTGTCAATTTGTACGGTCCGGGCGACAACTTCGATTTGGAAACCTCACACGTCATCCCTGCCATCATTCGAAAATGTGTGGACGCTATTCGCAATGACGAGAAAAAGATCGTTCTCTGGGGAACAGGCAGCGTCACACGCGAGTTCATTTATGTCGAAGATGCCGCACAGGCAATTATTGCTGCAACCATGAGCTATGATCAATCTGAACCGGTCAATATCGGTTCTGGTCATGAAATCTCCATCAAAAGCTTAGCGGAGACGATCAAGCAGCTAAGCGGCTTCCAAGGGGAGATCGAATGGGATAAAACCAAGCCAGACGGACAACCGCGTCGCCTTTTAGATGTGACCAAAGCAAAAGAATTGTTCGGCTTCGTGGCACAAACTTCCTTACTTGCTGGCTTGGAGAAAACGATTGCTTGGTACATGGCACATCCTCACGCGCAAGGGAGGATCCCTACATGAGAGTCGGAATAAACCTGATGTCAGTGATTCCTGGCAAAATCGGCGGGATGGAACAGTATGTCAGGAACTTGCTGGCCTACTCGATGAATGCTGGGGACGGCCATCAGTGGTTTCTTTTTTTATCCTCTCACAATTTCCATACCTTTGAGACGCAAAAAAATGTGCGCAAATTCATGGTCCCCGACCATGGTAATGCATACGCGTTGCTTCATTTCTGGATTAACTCTCTACAGTTGAATTTGTGGTTTTGTCCGCTGCTTGTATTGAATCCATCCGATGTCACAATCCCTTCTGTTATCAACATTCCTGATATCCAACACGAGTATTACCCAGAGTTTTTCGATGAACATTCCTTGCGCTGGCGACTAGACAACTACAAATCGTCTGCAGAGCGTTGCAGTGCCGTGCTGACTCTCTCGGAGTTTTCCAAGCAAACGATCCTCCAAAAATTCGGGCTTCCTCCGCAAAAAGTACATGCGATCCACCTGGATGCCTCGCGGGAATTTTCCTTGCCGCATAATGAGGCACTCAACCAACAGGTCATACAAAAGTATAAGCTGCCCAGCAAATACGGCTTTTTCCCCGCGAATACATGGCATCACAAAAATCACCTGAATGTATTCAAAGCACTCGTCACTTTGCGGGATAAACACAATATACGAATTCCCATGGTTTTCACCGGTTTTGCTCAAGAGGCTCATCAAAACGTCATGAATTACATCACAAATAACCAGCTGTGGGACCAAGTCAAATGGCTCCATTACTTACCGCAGGAAGAAATGCCTTACTTGTATCGGAATGCCCAGTTCCTTTGCTTCCCTTCCCTCTTCGAAGGCTTTGGCATTCCGCTGGTGGAAGCCATGAAGTCCAACATTCCAATCGTATGCTCCAATGCAGGGAGCATTCCTGAAGTGGTCGGTGACGCTGCTCTCACCTTCGACCCGAATATTTCTGATGATATCGCGGTGAAGCTCGCCCATCTTTATTTGACACCTGAGGCAAGGGCAGACTTGGTTGCCAAGGGCATCCATCAAGCCAAGCATTTTTCGTGGGAGAAATGCGCGCGTGAAACACTGGCTGTCTTTTCTTCCATCGCACGATAATGTCATTTGAAAGGAGGTCATCTTTGTATGTCACGCATGCAGCAAATTCGAGAGACGTGGAGGAAGGAGCGCCGAATCCCGTTTCCATTAACAGAACAAGAGACTTGGGATTTTTGGCTGTTGGAAGCACCGACAAACGATTTGAAAAAGTCGAAGATCAAGCATATAGCAAAAACGACAGGCATACGCACCTTGATCGAGACAGGTACGTTTAAGGGCGACATGTTGCAAGCGATGAAAAACCATTTCGACTTGCTCGTTTCCATCGAGCTGAATGAAGCCTTGTTTGTAGCGGCAAAAGAGAGATTTTCAGGCGACAGCCACATCCATATCCTCCACGGTGACAGTGGAGAAATATTGACCAACCTGATGTACTCTGTCACAACACCTTGTCTGTTTTGGCTGGACGGCCATTACATTCCCCGCTCATCTGAGGCAGCCAAAGGAGACCTGGACACCCCCATCTTGCAGGAACTTGCTGCCATTTTGCAGCATTCCGTCCAAAATCACGTCATTTTGATTGATGATGCTCGTTGCTTTATTGGTCCCAATCCATTGTTGAACGATTATCCCACTATCCAAGAACTACGAGAATTCGTTCATTCTCTTCGTCCCGACCTCTTATTCGTCGTAGGAAATGACATCATCATGATCTACAATCCACTTGAAGGAGCAACGAATTCGATGAAGAAAGTTGACTTTCACCTGCCGTTTGACAATCAAACCTTTACCGTCTATGGGGACGGCTCCGATCAAAGCGTCCTGTACTTTATGGAGTATTACAAAGGATACTATGAAGACTACGTTATCCTTCCTCTGAAAAAAATCGTACAACCTGACCATATTTGCCTAGACATCGGTGCGAACATCGGTCCGATCTCACTCGCTCTGAGCTATCTTGCGCCCCAAGGCAAGGTGTACGCATTCGAACCCTCCGATGTCAATTATCCTTATCTCCTGCGAAACCTGTCCGAGAATCACATCACCAATGTCGAGCCACTCCAGCTCGGAATGGCAGACCGGAACGGGAACATCCATTTTAAAGACGACCCGCGTGGAGGCGGATGGTCTTATATCCCGCATGAGCCAGAAGACGTGGAGAAATCCACCCAATTCATATCATGTGTCAGGCTGGATGACTGGGTAGAGCAGAATATGATCTCGCGCATCGACCTCATTAAAATTGACGTGGAAGGCTCGGAAGTCGTTGTCTTGGAAAATGCCATGCGAACGCTTAAGCAGTGGGACCCGGATGTGATCATTGAATTCAACCCAGAAAGCATCAAAGAAAACTTCGGCAGACATCCACTCGTGCTATACACACTGCTGGAGAAATTGTTTACCCATCTGTATATGTTTAAACGGGACAATACGGTGGTAAAAGTGAAGAACTACAACCACTTACTAGACGAAATGAAACCTTTCCACGCTGATCTGTTCTGTACGAACAAGACTTTCCTCGATTAAGCGCACATGATAAAAACATGGCTGCAGGCTCGCCATGTTTTTTGTTTCGTTGTTATTTGAAAGTGGCCATTACCTTTCTCAATCCATCCTCCAGCTTTACTTGATGATTCCACCCTAGAGCTTGCAGCGGTCGAATATCTGCTTGTGAATGCATGATTTCCATGTCGGTATACGCAATCGATCCGAACTTCAGAACCGTGCTTGATTGAGTCATCTGATGAACCAGTTCTACAAACTCTCGGATCGAGGTTGCCGTACCTGTCCCTACCTGGTATTCCGTAAATCCAGCGGGTATACGGGTAGCATGCGCCAACAACACACGAAAGGCAGAAACAACATCATCCACATAAATAAAGTCCCTTGCTTGCTTTCCCTCTGTAAGCCTTAGTTCGGGCTTATTTTCAAGACAGCTTTTGATGACAAAAGAGACAAATTTATTCGTATTGTCATACGGACCATACACATGCTCCAGCCTGACGTTGATGAGTTGCAGGGAAGATGAATCTGCTAGGCATTTTCCCCATTCTCGAAACTGGCGCTTCGTCAAATTGTATGGTTGTAGATGTTTGGATAATCGGACGGGCACACTGGAAAACGTATCCGTATTCAGAAAAACAGGGGTGTCGAAGCGCATAGCCGCATCCAGCAGTTTCAGCGGAAAGGTCACATTGGCATCTACCATCGTGGCATTGCTCTCGTTGTTTCGTCCATAACAGGTTGCCGTATGGATGATCGCATCGATTCTCCCCTGCTCGAAAAAAGGAGCTTCCCATTGACCGCGATCCGTATCATACGTAATCAAATCAGGCAATATGTCCTGGATACGCAAGCAATCGGAAGTGCTCCTTTTCAAAATGATGACAGTATGTCCGTCCAATCGCAGCGCTTTTACGAGCTGGCTTCCGAGAAAGCCTGTCGCGCCGGTCACAAGTATCTTCATCTGGGATCGCTCCCCTTCACCTGCTTGGCACTCTTCTTATACCCAGTTCAAGTCGATGTTGTGAATTTGTTTTTCTTGCATGACCCTCCGAAAGTGATCGGCTTTGGTTTTCAAGTCTTCGATCAGCCATTCATGATTTTCTACGACGATTTTTTCTACTTGCAGATGTAAATTTTGCTCCACGATTTTTTCCAACAGTTCAAATTCTGCTCCTTCAATATCCATTTTGATCAATTTGATCGGACGATTGAGCATTTGGATAAACTGTGTCAAATCAATTACCTCTACCTCTACATACTTTTCGGGATTCGTAACTGGATGATTAGTCAATAGAGAAGAGGCATAAGCAGACCCTGCCGGATCCGTATGGTAAAGATCATGCAAATGCAAGCGTAGCTTATCGTTTTTATGCCAAACCGCTTTGTTTATACATATGACATTGGGATAGGAGCCCACCCTTTTTTTCAATTCCTCAAATACGTATGGATTCGGTTCAAACGCAAAGACGAGGGCGCCTTTATCCGCCATTTTTTGAGAAATGAGCCCGTGGTTTGCCCCACAATCGATCGTTATGTCCCCGTATCCGATCGGAGAAAAAACTTCTTCACTGTTCTCGTTTAATTCACCCACTCCTGCTTCCTCCTTTATGTTCGGCTGGTTGCCCATGCTGCCTTTCCGGATTTCCACAGTTCTTCCAAGTAGTTTTTATCTCTGAGCGTATCCATCGGATGCCAAAAACCGGTATGCTTGAAGGCCATCAGTTGATTTGCCTTGGCCAAGCTCTCCAGCGGCTCTTTTTCCAATACCGTCTCATCACCCGCAATATAGTCAAATACGCCCGGCTCCATGACAAAAAAACCAGCATTGATCCACCCGCCGTCCCCCTTTGGCTTCTCCTGGAATCCTGTTACGGTGCCCCCATCGGCAATATCCAATGCTCCGAATCTGCCTGGCGGTTGAGTCGTGGTGATCGTTGCGAGTTTTTTATGCGTGCGATGAAATTTTACCAGCTGTTTAATATCAATGTCGGATAAGCCATCTCCGTACGTCAGCATGAATGTTTCTTCCCCTACATACTTCTGTATCCGCCTCACCCTTCCACCTGTCCCTGTGTCTTTCCCCGTATCAATCAATGTGACTCGCCACGGAGCAGCATTATGGTTGTGAAAAGTGACCTGATTGTCGTTACGAAAATCAAAGGTCACATCAGAATGGTGAAGGAAGTAGTGCGCGAAGTACTCCTTGATCATATAGCCTTTGTACCCGAGACAGATGATGAAATCATGGAAACCGTACTTGGAATAAATGGACATGATATGACAAATGATGGGCCATTCACCGATCTCAATGAGCGGCTTCGGACGAAGATGCGTTTCTTCTCCAATGCGTGTGCCATACCCACCTGCTAGGATGACGACTTTCATTGGCTGCCCTCCTTCCTCTCGTGTTCACTGGGCCCTATCTGTATACGCTGCGATTTGGGCCAAACAGATCTCTCTTACGTCTTGCTTTTGCTGATAGGCCTTATGCCAAGAAATGATACTGTCCAAGGTCTGCTCGAGTGACCACTTGGGCTTCCAGCCTATTACGCTTTTGGCTTTGGAACAGTCCAGCTTTAAATATTGAGCTTCGTGCCATTGTGGATCGGTTCGCTCTGCTTCAAAGCTGGCACCAGCTCCCCATCGCTCACACAATTGCTGGACGATCCACTCTACCGATTTGGCATCTTCCTCATTCGGACCGAAATTCCAGCTCTGGGCATAATTCTTGCCATTTCCCCACATTTTTTCAGCGAGCATCAAATACCCTGTTAATGGCTCAAGGACGTGCTGCCACGGTCGAATGGCTTTGGGATTTCGGGTGGTGATTTTCTCTCCGTTTATCAGGGCACGCAGGCAATCCGGTATCAAGCGATCAAGAGCCCAATCACCGCCGCCGATTACATTGCCTGCTCGCGCTGAAGCAACTGCTACGCCATGCTGGTGATACTGGTCGGGGTGAAAGAAAGCATTGCGATAGGAGGCAGTCACTTGCTCCGAGCATGCTTTGCTGTTGGAGTACGGGTCGTAGCCGCCCAACACATCCTGCTCCCGGTATCCCCACACCCACTCCCGGTTTTCGTAAACCTTATCCGTCGTAACATTGATGATTGCTTTCATTTTCATTCCGTTCTGCACAGCCACTCTCGCCGCCTCAAGTACATTCACCGTACCCATGACATTGATTTCGTAGGTTTCCGCCGGATATTGATACGACAAACGCACCAGCGGCTGAGCGGCCATATGAATGATGATATCCGGGTTTGCTTGGTTAATCGCTTTTTGAACGCTTTCCTTCGATCTGACATCATCAATGATCGAATCAACCAATGAGCTGATTTGGGCACACTCAAAAATACTCGGATTCGTCGGCGGCGACAGCGCATACCCTGTTACCTTCGCCCCTAAATGATGCAGCCATAGGCACAGCCATGCCCCTTTGAACCCCGTATGACCTGTGATCAACACTTTTTTGTCTCGCCAGAACGCTGGATCAATCATCGTGATCACCGTGCTTCCCAATTTGCTCCAGAATCGCTGACCATGTCATTCCAAGTCGAACGATATCTTCTTCCACCAACTGACTTCCCATCTGTACCTCGATGAATTCCAGCTCGGTCGTAGCTTTGATTGCATGCTTGGCTCCTACCGGGATTTGCAATACGTCACCTGGTCCAACCTGGTTCAGCTGATCATCCAAGATGAACTCGCCGCAGCCCTCTACGATGATCCATACTTCGCTACGGTGGTGATGGTACTGATAGCTCAAATTTTTCCCGGCGTATACATGGATTCTTTTCGTTAATACTTCCACGTCGTCTTCATTCTTCTGAAAATGCATAACCTGATACCTTCCCCAGCGCCGCTCTTCATACATTGGGCGCTTTGTCCAATCCAAAGCCAAATTTTTGACCATATGACTTTGTTCCTTGGAAGAAACGAGGATGCCATCAGGACTGGCAGCCACGATCATATCCGATAAACCAATGGACACGATAGGTATGTCCAATTCGTTGATAACGTGTGTATTCGTGCAACTCTCATCGAGCAAAACCTTACCGATTGCATTCCCTCTCATTTCTTCCGCTAGCGTATTCCATGTCCCTAAGTCCTTCCAGTTTCCGTCATACGGGAGAACGACTACTTTCTCTGCCTTTTCTACAATCTCATAGTCAAAACTGATGGCAGGCATTTGGCTATATTGCTCAAGCATACGGTTGTATTCAGTAGGCAATCCTTTTTGCTCTAATTCGCGAATCAGATAGCCCAATCGAAAAGCAAAAATTCCACAATTCCATAGGGCCTTCTTTTCTACTAAATCCTGCGCTTGCTCAAGTGACGGCTTTTCTTTGAAGCTTTTTACTTTTTGATAGGCATGAGGCCTCTTACCTTGATCCGATTGTGATTCTAGCTGTGGAACAATGTAACCGTATTTCGTAGATGGATACGTAGGCTTTACTCCGATTAATGCGAGATTCGCGCCTGATCTAAGTATGACATTCTCCAGCTCCTTGATCCTGTCCATGAAGCGATCCTCAACGAATGGATCTACAGGCATGATAGCGATGACTTCATCCGGGGCTATCGTTAAAGCAGAGTACAAATAAGTCACCGCTAAAGCAATGGCAGGGAAGGTATCTCTTTTTTCCGGCTCCACGATCAAGGGAACGTCTTCTCCAAGTTGGCTTTGAAGCAAGTCAACATGTGAACGGCCTGTTGAAATATAAACAGGCTCCGACCAATTGCGGGAGGTCAGCTGCCTCCACACTCGTTGAACCATCGCCTCTGGTTGGGCATGTGCATTGCCTATCAACTTCAAGAACTGTTTGGACCTGACATCATTGGAGAGCGGCCACAGCCTTTTCCCTGAACCACCCGATAGCAATATCAGTTTCACTCAGGCCACCTCTATCCGTTTATCGTGTTGTATGCACCATCTTATGCGTTTGTCGCAGTCGATGCTCTATGATCCAATGAAAATGGTCAAATAACACGAGGGATGATAGAAGCCTATAAAAACTGAATCCATCGATTGGAAATATAATCGAAAATGTAAGAACCTGCTTGTGGGAGATAAGGAGCCGTGAAAAACTTCATATGGTGCTTCGTGTATCCTTGAAAATGAAGAGAAAACAACGGTAGATAATGACTCGTTGCCTTATCCTTGCAGCACAGGACACCATTTATCGAGTAAATTTTCTTATAGCCATACAAATTCTCCACGGAAGCAGACTGCTGAATATTGCCGTCAATAAAGCCATCATGAAACAAGCCGTTCTTCATTTGGTAATCCTTGAAATGTGCAAGAAATAGCAAGGCCAGCACCATATCTGTAATTAAAGGCTGATTGAATCTGACATGTTCCTTTCTCTGCATCGTGTAATGAACAACTTTCGCAAATGTTATCGGATTGGCAAACTGTGACGTCATAAACTCGCAAAACTGTTCTAGCTTCTGCCTATCTAAGAAATTGGTCCATACGAATTCCATCATAAAGTTGTCAAAGCGCGGATGGTTCACGTCGGTAAACAGCATGACGTCTGTATCGATATAACAGCATTTCGGAATCTGATGCTTTTTCATAAACGCTAACAAAATAAACCATCTTTGAAAACAAAACAGATTGTACTCATAGGGCATGAAATGAATATGTTTATAGACTCTCGTCATTTCGATAGCGGCATGCATGTAATCGTCTATCATCTCATGAATGATGCCGTTCATAGCATACCTTCTGTTTCCTCCATTCCCGATCAGATAGACGGGCGAATGGGGATTACTTCTTTTCGCTTGCTGCAAGCTGTATGTGAGATAATCATCGTCCCCTCGATGGATGATCACAATGGGTAAGGGCATACTCTTTCCGCCTCCTTTTTCTCCCCATACTTTATGTATGTGACAGACAACGAGAAACGGGCATATGCCTTTTTTCCGAAAACCTGCTTGTTGCCAAGCAACTTTAGACGTGAATAGGACGAAATTTATGCATTTATATCATTTCCCCCAGCACGGTCCGAACATATCGTATAGGGCAAGCACTCTGCAATGAAGGGGGACATGTCGATGGGAAGATTTTGGACAGATCAGGAAATCCTCGAGGAGATCAGCAAACGGCGATGGTACCATAAAATCACGCTGCGACCAGGCATTATCACTCCCGGGATTACGCTTCTGGAAAATATATGGAATATGACGAGACAATCCAGAGAATACATCCAATATTCGGGGAAACGCGTCCTTGATCTCGCTAGCTTTGACGGAATGTGGGCGTTTGAAGCGGAGCAAAGAGGGGCAAGTCTTGTCGTGGCTACGGACTGTATGCAGCCGCTCTATTTGAATTTTGAGTTTTGCAAGAACATCCTGCAAAGCAAAGTTTTGCCGCTGTATAATACCAGCCCTTATAAACTATGGGAAGGGCTGCAAGTTTTGCTGATGGACGATTTTATAGTACCACTGCCATTTCCTCAACAAATACGGCACAATCAATTTGATGTCGTCCAGCATCTTGGATTGCTCTATCATCTGCGTGATCCAATGTGGACATTGTCGCAATGCCGAAGCGTGATTAAACCAGGTGGGCACCTCTTGTTGGAAACTGCCTGTATTTTGGATACGAATCAATCCATCATGGTCTACAACGGAGCTCCTGGACAAATGAACCGGATTTATAAGGACGATACGACTTGGTGGTTGCCGTCCGTCCTTTGCATCGAGGAGATGCTCAGAGGCACACTGTTTGAAATCATTCCTGAATCGGTTCGGACCATCCCTTCCGGCAAAATCAACAATTACGATGCGGGTCGCATCAGCCTCGTGGCAAGAGCCATTCCTGGCAGCGCGATCGACCCTAACTGCCACGCGGAGTTGCTCCGTATTTTCCGCAATCCAGGGATCGTTCCGGACTACCTGTAAAATCCGGGTAAATTGAAATCGGGTGCACAAGATCGACGATGCTTGTGTACCCGATTTTCCATTCTTTCATAGTCTGATGGTAGTGCATGCATTTTTTATGATGGAAAGATGGGAGTGAATCTCGTGTCCCACTCACAGCAACCATTAGTGAGTATCATTACCCCCTCTTACAACCAAGGCCGGTTTATTCGTGAGACGATAAATAGCATATTGACCCAGGACTATGCAAACCTTGAGCATATCGTGGTAGATGGAGGCTCGACTGACGATACGCTCTCCATCTTGCAAGAATATGCACAAAAAGATCCGCGTTTCCGTTATATTTCCGAACCGGATCGCGGACAGTCTCATGCGCTTAACAAAGGCTTGGCATTGGCAAGAGGCGAAATCATCGGCTGGCTGAATTCAGACGACACCTATGTACCTGGCGCCATTATGAAGGCTGTTCACGCTTTTGCGGGTAACCCAGCCTGGGGAATGCTTCACGGCAATTGCCATGTAATGAACGAGTACGGTCAAGTATCCACCACTTACCCGTCAGAACAAGCTGATTCCAAGAAGTTGTATCAAAGCTGTGTGATTTGCCAGCCATCCGCTTTCATCAGAGCCCACGTCTTCAGGCACATGGGGGGCGTTGATGAAAAATTGCAATTTTGCATGGATTACGACCTGTGGATGCGCATCGCCAAATTTTATCCCATCGGTTATCTGCCTCACTATTTAGGAAACGCTCGAATCCACACGGCTTGCAAATCAGCTACCCAATGGCATTCCGTCGGCGTACCCGAAGTCATACGATCTCTTGCAAAAAATTATTCGTCCATACCCAGCCACTGGATATCGTACGTTCCACAATACAAAGGCATGGGTGTACTCGACCTGTTGAGGCTCTATAAGTCCTTTCCATCCAATACAACCAGAATCACAAGCATGAATCGGGGGATGGACTTGTGGGCGCCTCCTGTCCTACGTGCGATTGTTGAATCAGATCCATCTGCACCGGCTCAAATGTTGTTAGTGAAGGGCAAAGTCCCTGGCTCCCCCATAAAATTGCCGAAGCCCATTGTTTTGACTGCGCTCGTGAATGGCGTAAACGTAAAAAGTTATACCGTTGATAAACCCACCTTTGCCCTCGAAATTCCACTCGATCCGAATGCAACGACGATTCGTGTGGACATCGCGTCTTCCAGTGTCGGTATCCCAAGCACTCCTCAAGTCCAGCAAAGAATGGCAGGAGGATACATGGCCGAAGAGATCATTCCTCTTTCGTATGACGAAGTGATCGTGTACAAAGCTTTTTCGAGGAGCTAACCTTTCAACTCGAGTATAATTTCGTCTCAATGACAGCCGCCGCTCCGGCTATGGCAAGCAGGAGCAGCAACGGATAGGCGGCTGGCACATACATATACAGCCCAACGATCAGAGCGCCCACCCAAATCCCCACGCACCAATGGCAGCTCAACAATCTGCCTATCCATTGGCGCACCCTCCCGCCTTTAAATTGAAAGTCCCGCACCATTTGCCCCGACTCATCGGGTACATATAACACCTGGTAAAATGGTTTTCGCAGAAAAGACGTGATCTCATCAAAAACAATCAAATGCGTGAGACGAAAGCTTGCCAGCACAAGAATGATTAGGTCGATCCAAGAGAGGTCAAACATTCCACCTCCACCTCTTTCCAATATTTTGTGCTTTTCTCATTTGTTCCACATTTAGTACCATTGTGGTGCGACAAACCAGAGAAAGGCGTGATGAGATGAATCGCAACATAAAGAAAATGGCAACCATCCTTTCCCTGTCCGTCCTCGTAACCATGATCGGACAACCTGCATTTGCGAAAACAAGCTTTACCTCTTTGAAAAAAGGGATGAAAAACTCGCGCGTGCTTGAAGTGGAAAAGATGCTCGATGCACTCCATTACGACTACAAGCTGGTGGTGGACAAGATCTACAACAGCAACACAGCTTATAACGTCAAAGCGTTCCAGAAAAAATACAAGCTGCCGCAAACCGGAATTGTAAACAAACCCACTTACGATAAACTGAAGAGCGTGTACCAAGCTCGCAAGCAAGAGCAGCCGACACAGCCAAGCACACCGTCCAAACCTGCTGAGTCCAATGATTACGCTACGCTGAAATTGGGTGCTAGTGGTGAACGCGTGAAGGAATTGCAAACGATGCTCGCTGGCCTCGGTTACAAAGTAACGGCATCGGGCCAATACGATGAATCTACGCGTTTTGCCGTCATGCTGTTCCAGTCGCGCAATAAACAAACCTTGACTGGTGAAGCTGATACCAAAACCTATACTGCCATTCAAACGCAATACAAGAACAATCCAGTGCAACCCAAACCAGATACAAAGCCAACCACTCCAACAAATCCAACGACTCCCGTAACACCAAGCAAGCCTGAGCAACCACAAAACCCTGGTGCTGGCACGCAAGTTCCTCTTCCTGCTGGTTTGACGGCTGAGGAAAAAGAAATGGTTCAACTCGTGAATCAAGAGCGCACCAGCCGCGGACTCGCACCTTATCAAGTGGACATGCAGTTGGTGAATGTTGCACGCGTGAAAGCCCAAGAGATGGTAAACAAAGGGTACTTTAGCCACACCTCTCCCACTTACGGCTCACCGTTTCAAATGATGGATACTTTTGGTATTCGCTATTTGGCTGCTGCTGAAAATATTGCTCAAAACTACTCTGTAAGCAGCGCCCATCAAATGTTTATGAATTCCTCCGGGCACAAAGCCAATATCATGAGTCCGACATACGACTACGTAGCCATTGCTGTTGTGAATGGCGGTCCACACGGGAAAACGTTCGTGCAAATGTTCTTAAAAAAATAGAGGCGCGGAACGGAAAAGCCATCATTTCTACTGAAATGGTGGCTTTTCTTCCATATTAGAATGACACAGCAATCCGGTTATTGGCCGAAAAGTGTACGGTCTGATCGTTGCACAACACGACACCCTCGACGACGATTCCCTTCCCCGCTTCTTGTTTCATAAATGAAATCTGGAAGTTTTGGAACGATTCCGTCGATTCCGGCACGATGGTTACAGGCTGGATCGGCGCTATCCAGTATTCCCCTCTCTCCATCGCTTGGGCAAACCAATCGTCTTCCAAGTATCTCCATCCTTTTAAACCCGATGTACCTTGCACAGCCATCGTCTCCACGAGCTTCGGCGGCAAAACCTGCCCTCCCATTTTGATCGAATCGACAGGCGAGACGCGCAGGCAAACGATTGGATTTTTCAGTTCAAGGTTCCCCGTATTCTTCACCTGAAGTGTCCCAATCAACAGGTATGGCTTCTCAACTGATTCAGAGTGAATCAACGTGTAATCAAAATACACTTCTGCCGCTGTACGCAATTCAACCTGTTCAGACACTTCTTCGATCGGATGAATGGTCACTACATGTTCCAGCAGTTTTTCTTCTGCCAAGATCGACAGCTCTTCTCTTTCATTGTTTAATTCGCTGTTTTCTTCACTGTTTACTTCACTATTTGAGTCACTGGCCTCAACATTCGGCTGGTCACTTTCCTGAATCGTGCTTTGTTCCTCTGCTATTGGCTTTTCATCTGCTCCCTTCTGACTTTCCTCATCAGAGGCAAAGAGCATAGTGGAATAAAACAGCTTTAAAATATTGGGTGGTAAAAACGCCATTGGTTGAATGTGCAATCCATTTTGGAAATACTCCAAAACCCCTGACGCTAAGTGTAGCGAAATTTTTTCCGCATAGATCTTACGCTTGCTCACGTCCGTATAAAGCGGCAACTGCAACTGGATGTGAACGATTGATGGTTGCTTTTGGTTTTTGATTACTTTATAGAGACACGGGATTCCTGACTGCTGCATTTCTGTACGCAAGCACTTGACCAGATCTTGCCGCTTTTCATCCTCCGACTGAAAGAAAATCAGTCTCGGTTTTTCTAGGGCTCGCATTTCCTTTAAGCTGAAACGTATGGCCACATCCGTATTTTTCGCCAGAGACGGATTGTTTTGGCTTAAGACAACCTCCATCCCACTATCAGAGAGAAATTTTTGGACGTTCCCCAATACCTCCCACTCGTAGGCGGTCCCTTCTGAAGACATGCCTGTAAAAAGAACGCAAACTTTTCCTTTCAACCCCGAATCCAGGTCCACTCTTTTATTCGTCGAATCCCACTTCAATTGAAAGCCATTTTGCTTGCAAAATAAACGGAACGCTGGCAGAGCCGCGTACGGCATGGTCCCGCCACGTTGACCACTGTAATATACCTCAACATCCATTCCCATCTCTCCTCACGACACTTTCCGTCAGTCCGCGATATTGTATGAATGCCCAGTGTCCAAAGTGAACATTTTTGGCGATGACTGTTCCGAAGAAGCGCGTTGTGCATACGATGCTACAGAAAGGAGTGGTCATATGCCCACCTCACAGATGCCCCTGATCTCCATTATCATTCCTGTAAAAAATGAGGGGGACAATGTGCGTTCTACCATCACTTCCCTTTTGAATACAAGAACCACGTATCCATATGAAGTGATCGTAGTCGATGATGCCTCAACTGATAACGGTTGTCACTTTCTACAAGGTCAAGGGCAAAATGAAAAAATAAAATTAATCACAACAGAAGGCATTGGTGCTGCTGCAGCACGAAACTTGGGCGTGAATCACGCACGCGGCAACTACTTCATTTTTTGCGATGCCCATCTGTCTTTTGAAAACTTCTGGATTGATCGCATGATGGAGCTCATTCTTACAAAAAAAGCAGATGGCGTTGCTCCCGGAATCGCTTCCATGACGGAGCCACATAAAATTGGTTATGGGCAAAATCTGAATCAAAAGCTCGAGATCACCTGGTATCCAAAGCCAACAGGTACGGCACCGGTTGCGATATTGCCAGGGGGATGCTTCCTGGTCACCAGAGAAGCTTTTATGAAAGTCGGGGGTTTTGACCGCGGTTTTCGCATATGGGGATTTGAAGATATCGAGTTTTCCATCAAAATGTGGCTATTCGGATATACGTGTATGGTCCAGCCATCTGTAAAAATCCTACATTTGTTTAGGCAAGTTCACCCTTACACAGTTGCACATGAGCACATTTATTACAATATGCTTCGAATGGCGTACAGCCATTTTAACGAGCAGCGGATTGAGGCTGCGAAAAAACTTGTGCTCTACGCAAATGCGAGTGAAATTGCGGATGACGTGCTGACTTGCGGGGCTGCCGCTCAGCGTGTTCGATACAATGCCCAAAGGAAATTCGACGACAATTGGTTCTTTCAAAAATTTCAAATTCCATTCTGACAAGATAGTGACCTAAAAAATAGGCGCATGCTCAACATGCCAAACTCCCGTTGCCCACATAGTATGTAACTGCAAAGCAAACTCCCTAGGAAAGGAAGGATTCTTACGGTGAAACATCACGTGAAGCCCATTATGGGTCGCCAGCTCCCTACACCGACGCCTACAGCAACTCCTCCTATATCGAACAACCTGCAGGAAGAGTGCATTCGCGTCAACAAGGTGTATGACTGGGTAGTATTAGCGAACAGCTACCGAAACAAGATTGCCCTTCCCGACGATTGTCAAGCTCTGGTAGACGCTGCCATTCGTGCAGGGCAAGATATCACGATCTCCTGCGTTGAGCCAGTTACTCCTGGTCCTACTTGCAGAGTCGTCAGTATTCGCCGCGAGAACATTACAGTCAATGGGACCACTGTTCGGGTCGGAGTCGTTCGCTTTGTGTTCGGAGCCACTGTGCTCGTTCGCGTCTTCGCAGACGGAACACCTCTCTGCGAATTCACAACGACAGTGCAATTCGATCAGGAAGTCGTTCTCTGCCTGCCTGAACCGCTTGATGAGGACAATATCTTGTGCCGAATCAGTGCTTTCGAGTGCTCACCGACCGGTACTGTTCTCCTCGGTGGCATGGTTCAACTCGACGTCATTGTCTGCGTAGAGATCCAGGTAGAAGCAGAAGTCAAACTGGAAGTATTGGCGAAATTCTGCTCTCCACGTCCAAACAACATTCCAATTCCATCGCCAACGCCATCTTTCCGTTGCCCGCCGATCACATTCCCGCCACAATGCCCACCAATCTTCCCAGTACGCAACTGCGATTGCCAGGCGTCCGTCAACGCGTTGGTACCAAACGTCTCCATTTCTATTGGTATTCCACTCGCCATTGCCGTCGGTACGATCCAGCTCATCGCGGATATCTGCCCAAGTTGCGATCCATCCAGCAGCTCGTTTACCTTTAACTTCTTTGATGCTCTCCTGCCTGATGTCCTTGGCGATCAAAGCTTCAGCTTCTCGCCAACGACTATCAGCTCTCCGACATGCATTTCCGTACTACCTATCCTGCCAATTGTGACAGGTCTGATCGTAACAGGTACTGGTGTACGGACATTCACAGCAACAGGCGCACAAGAAACGGTGACCTACTCTCTGACACTCGCCGAAACAGGACTCAACCTGCCAGACGTTATCATTCTGACACTCACCGACTCTTCTGGTATCCTCGTCTTCAGTGCCACTATTACAATCGTTCCAGACGAACAATTACTGGTTGCCGATTGCATCACGTTCGGGGATATTGTCATTACCACTCCGTAAGAAAAAAAATATTCGTTTCCAATCAGGCGGGAGAAGACCAACACTTCTCCCGTTTTTTCTATAGATGAGCCGTCACTACAATACAGGCACCAATTCCCACCCCGTACATATGTCTATATGGGAAAGCCAGACGGAAAAAGGAGGACAACACTGTGTACAAAAGGAGAATCTCCAATGCGAACAAGTCGAGAGAAAATGAGAAGCTCCTCCTGCTAAAAAAACAAGCACACTACTACGAAGAAAAAGCAAACCAACTCATGCAAGAAGTGTGGTACCTACAGAAGCAGATAGAGGAAACATCCCAAAAAAATGAAGCATATAGAGAGCAGCTTGAACAACTGAACCAGAACCTCCACGATTTGGACAGCAAAGGCGCAGAATGGAAGCAGCGCTTGAATGATTCACAAGACATGCTTCAAGAAATGAAGAGCAAGCTCGACTACTACGAACATCTCCTAAAACAACGCGAAAATGCCATAACCGACCACCAGGAAACAGAGGCAAAACTAAAGAGTTCAATCGACAGCTTGCAAACCGAGATCAGAGAGCAACGAAAAGGTCCACGGCTTGAAGAAATCATGTCCAAACATCAAGCGCAGGAAACACACTTACGCGAGCACATTGAATTGCTCCAACGGCGAGTACAAAGCTACGAACAAAAAGAGGCACAATGGCAAAAAGCGTTACACGATCAAGATCAGCAGCAGCTGAGTAAAATCGAGGAGATCCTGCAAGAACGCCAGCAGCATTTAGACATGATCGCGCATCTGGAGCAGCAACAGCTTACATGGAAACAAGCTTTGGATCATGTAAATGAAGAGTTTGAGTGTGCGCAGATGAGGCAGCACGAGCAACTATCCAAAATTGAATCATTGAATCAGCGGTTGGAGGACGCACGAGCACGGGAAGAGCAGACACTCTCTGACCTCCAGCAGCTTACAGAAGCAAGCGCAAATTGGGAGCAGCGGGAGCAGGAGCTACAGGTGCGGGAGCAAAACCTCCACGTGTTTGAGCACAGTCTCACGGCACAGGAGCAGGAACTTCACGATCTTGAGCAAGAGTTGCTGGGGCAAGGGCAGGAACTGCAATCCCTAGCGAGTAGCCTTCAGACGAAAGAGCAGAATCTACTTTCTCTCGAACAAGACCTCCAATCGAAGGAGCAAGAGCTGCATTCTCAGACGCAACGCCTACAAAAACGGGAGCAGAACCTTCTCGGTCTTGAACAAGAGCTTCAGACTCAATGGTTAGAACTGCATTCCCAAGCGGATAACCTACAGACAAAAGAACAAGAGCTGGTTGTTACAGATCAAAAGCTCCAGGCTAAGGAGCTCGAGCTGCATTCTCAGACACAAGACCTTCAAGCACAGCAGCAGGAACTTGCCGGTCTTGAGCAAGAGTTGCTAGGGCAAGGTCAAGAATTGCAATTCCTAAAGCATAACCTCCAGACCAAAGAACAACAGCTGCTTGTTACCGAGCAAAAGCTCGATGCTAAGGAGCTGGAGCTGCATTCTCAGACACAAGAACTTCAAGCACAGGAGCAGGAACTTCTCAGTCTTGAACAAGCGTTACAAGCGCAAGGACTAGAAATGCACACTCAGGCACAAGACCTCTATGCACGGGAGCAGGACCTTCACGTTCTCGAACAAGAGCTTCAGACTCAAGGGCAAGACCTTCAATCCCTAACGCATAACCTGCAGACGAAAGAACAACAGCTCCAGTCCAAAGAGCTAGAGCTGCATTCTCAAACGCAAGACCTCAACGCACGGGAGCAAGAACTTCTCGATATCGAACATGAGCTTCAGACGCAAGGCCAAGACCTTCAATCCCTAACGCATAACCTGCAGACGAAAGAACAGCAGCTCCAGTCCAAAGAGCTAGAGCTGCATTCTCAAACGCAAGACCTCAACGCACGGGAGCAAGAACTTCTCGATATCGAACATGAGCTTCAGACGCAAGGGCAAGACCTTCAATCCCTGGCTCACAACCTGCAAACGAAAGAACAACAGCTCTCTTCCAAAACGCAAAACCTCGACACACGAGAGCAGGATCTTCTCAATCTCGAGCAAGTGCTTCAGACTCAAGACCAAGAACTTCAATCCCTAGCTCACAACCTGCAAACGACAGAACAGCAGCTCACGTCCAAAACGCAAGACCTCGACGCACGGGAGCAGGATCTTCTCGTTCTCGAGCAAGAGCTTCAGACTCAAGGGCAAGACCTTCAATCCCTAGCGCACAACCTGCAAACGAAAGAACAACAACTCACTTCCAAAGAGCTTGAGCTGCATTCCCAGACGCAAGACCTCAACGCACGGGAGCAAGAACTTCTCGATATCGAACAAGAGCTTCAGACTCAAGGCAAAGAACTTCAATCCCTGGCTCACAACCTGCAAACGAAAGAACAACAGCTCTCTTCCAAAACGCAAAACCTCGACGCACGAGAGCAGGATCTTCTCGATCTCGAGCAAGTGCTTCAGACTCAAGGCCAAGAACTTCAATCCCTAGCTCACAACCTGCAAACGACAGAACAGCATCTCACCTCCAAAACGCAAGACCTCGACGCACGGGAGCAAGATCTTCACGTTCTCGAGCAAGAGCTTCAGACTCAAGGGCAAGACCTTCAATCCCTAGCGCACAACCTGCAAACGAAAGAACAACAGCTCACTTCCAAAGAGCTAGAGCTGCATTCTCAAACGCAAGACCTCAACGCACGGGAGCAAGAACTTCTCGATATCGAACATGAGCTTCAGACGCAAGGCCAAGAACTTCAATCCCTGGCTCAAAACCTGCAAACGAAAGAACAACAACTCCAGTCCAAAGAGCTAGAGCTGTATTCCCAGACGCAAGACCTCAACGCACGGGAGCAAGAACTTCTCGATATCGAGCAAGAGCTTCAGACTCAAGGGAAAGACCTTCAATCCCTAACGCACAACCTACAAACGAAAGAACAACAGCTCCAGTCCAAAGAGCTAGAGCTGCATTCTCAAACGCAAGACCTCAACGCACGGGAGCAAGAACTTCTCGATATCGAGCAGGAGCTTCTGACGCAAGGGCAAGACCTTCAATCCCTGGCTCAAAACCTGCAGACGAAAGAACAACAACTCCAGTCCAAAGAGCTAGAGCTGCATTCTCATACGCAAGACCTCAACGCACGAGAACAGGAACTTTTCGATCTCGAGCAAGAGCTTCAGACGCAAGGGCAAGACCTTCAATCCCTAGCGCACAACCTGCAAACGAAAGAACAACAGCTCACTTCCAAAGAGCTAGAGCTGCATTCTCAAACGCAAGACCTCGACGCACGGGAACAGGAACTTCACGTTCTCGAGCAAGAGCTTCAGACTCAAGGGCAAGACCTTCAATCCCTGGCTCAAAACCTGCAAACGAAAGAACAACAGCTCCAGTCCAAAGAGCTAGAGCTGCATTCCCAGACGCAAGACCTCAACACACGAGAACAGGACCTTCACGTTCTCGAACAAGAACTTCAGACACTTGGCCAAGAACTTCAATCCCTAGCTCATAACCTCGAGACGAAAGAACAACAGCTCACTTCCAAAGAGCTAGAGCTGCATTCCCAAACGCAAGACCTCAACGCACGGGAGCAAGAACTTCTCGATATCGAACAAGAGCTTCAGACTCAAGGGCAAGACCTTCAATCCCTAGCGCACAACCTGCAAACGAAAGAACAACAGCTCACTTCCAAAGAGCTAGAGCTGCATTCTCAAACGCAAGACCTCAATGCACGGGAGCAAGAACTTCTCGATATCGAACATGAGCTTCAGACGCAAGGCCAAGAACTTCAATCCCTAACGCATAACCTGCAGACGAAAGAACAACAGCTCACTTCCAAAGAGCTAGAGCTGCATTCCCAGACGCAAGACCTCAACGCACGGGAGCAAGAACTTCTCGATATCGAACATGAGCTTCAGACGCAAGGCCAAGACCTTCAATCCCTAGCTCATAACCTCGAGACGAAAGAACAACAGCTCACTTCCAAAGAGCTAGAGCTGCATTCCCAGACGCAAGACCTCAACGCACGAGAACAGGAACTTTTCGATCTCGAGCAAGAGCTTCAGACTCAAGGGCAAGACCTTCAATCCCTAGCGCATAACTTGCAGACGACAGAACAGCAGCTCACTTCCAAAACGCAAAACCTCGAAGCACGGGAGCAGGACCTTCTGCATTTTGAGCAAGAAATCCAAGTACAAGGGCAAGAACTGCAAACGCAAGCAGATAACCTGAAAACAAAAGAACAAGAACTAACAATCCTCGAACAAGAACTCAAAGCTCGGGGGCAAGACCTTCTCACCCAGACCCAATACCTTCAGGCACGAGAGCAGGACTTTTACATTCTCGAGCAAGAGCTGCAAACGCGCGGGCATGAACTTCACTCTCAGAATCAAAACCTCCAGACGAAAGAACAAGAGCTACTCACTTTCGAGCAAGGTCTTCAGGCACGAGATCAAGAACTTCTCGCACAGACGCGAGAACTACAAGCACGGGAAGAAGAACTAAACGGTTTTGAACAAGATCTGCAGGTGCAAGGAAAAGAGCTACAAGCTCATGCGCAGGCGTTGCAGGTTCAAGAACAAGAGCTCAAAACCCATGAACAGGAGCTTCGGGATTGGGAGCAAGCCAACCTCTCCCAGGAACAAGCACTTCTGGCTCAGACCCAGGAACAACAGCTTCAAGAACAAGGACTTCAATCCCGAGAGCAAGCGCTACAGCTTCGCGGGCAAGAGCTTCTCTCTCATGAGCAGGAAGTCCACTCCCACGAGCAAGAGTTACTCACGCTGAAACAAGAGCTGAACGCACGAGATCAAGAGCTACACAACCAAGAGCAGGAGCTGCAGGCTCAAGGGCATACCCTACACAATCGTGAACAGGAGTTGCTCACTCAGGAGCAAGAATTAAACACACTGGAACAGGCCCTCCTCTCTCAGGAGCAAGAAATCCAAGTTCAGAGGCAAGAGTTGCAAACCTGGGAGCAGGAGCTACAAGTGCAGAATCAAGATATTTACACCCGAGAGCAAGAACTCGAAGCGCAAAAACAGGATTTACGCACGAAAGAGCAAAAGCTAGAAGCCACCCGCCATGAGATGTTGCAAAAAGCAATAGATCTCGAACAAAGTTGGACAGCAAAGCACGAAGAGACTTCTCAACAATTAACAGAAGCTCTGCTTGAGCTGGAAGCAGCTCGGTTAACGAAAAATCAACTCGTCGCTGACTATAAAAAGCTGGCCGAATCGCATTCTCTGCATGAGCAAGAATTGCAGCAAAGCATCCAAAAACGCGACGAAGAAATCCAACAAACACAAAACACCGTTAAGAGTCTCCAGTCGGAGTTAAAAGAAACAAAACAGCAATTAACGGAGGCCCAGGATCGTATCAAATCTTTTCAGCAACAAACCAAGGAAACCGACGAAAAGCTCGCGAACGTCTCTCTTCAAAAAAATAAATGGAACGAAGTCCTGGAGAAAACAACCCAAAAATATGACTCTCTGCTAACAGAAAAGGAAAAAGCCATGGAGCAGCTTGCATCCCAGGAGCAAGTGTTGAAAAAAACGATTACCGGACTCAAAAACATGGTGAAAGAACTCCAAAACAACGAAGAAAAATACAAGCAAATCATCAAAGAATTCACGCAAAAAGAATCTCGAACCAATAAAGCCTTCAGTCAACTCCAGCAAAATGCCCAATTCCAACCAAACACGCAATTCATGCCAATCTCCGATCCCTCCACTCAACAACTGTCTTCCGCACCAGTAAAAATGCAGATGCCCTTTCCCAAAAATGCCAACGAATTCAACCCGTTTCGTTGAAAAATTGAAAATGTGCGAGAGCCGTTACCATGTGAATCCATCATGAATACAACATAATACAGCCAGAAAGGGAGGAAAAACCATGACACCTGAACAAATGCGTGCACTGTATCATCAACGTCAACAAC